>RFPM01000014.1 GCA_009926125.1 Flavobacteriales bacterium
TTATTTTCTGACTTATTCCCTTTAATTCTTTCTCGAAATTATTTTCCACCCTCAAAAGTGAATTATTCTCATAAAAAATAATACGACATATATGTCGTAAATTAAAATTCTATCTTATCTTTGCAATTGAGAAATAACGAGAAAACCGAAAAGCGTTAAGAGTAGGTGTTAAATTTAAAACTTAAAAAATGAAAAAAGTATTATTTGGATTAGGTGTTTTTGTTCTATTGCAATCTTGTATGGTGGAACAATTTTCTGTAAACACGAAAACAGAATCATTTCAAAATGGAGGCAGAGTTTTTGGTGAAACTACCAAAGGCCTGAAAAAAAATCAGGATTACACTCGCTCAACTTCGCTATTTGTTATTGGCATTAATGTTTTATCAGATTATGAAATCAATGAAATGGCAAAAAAAATAGGCGCAGAACATTACACAATTGAAAGCAAGAGATATTTAATAGGAAACTTTTGTAAATATTTTACAGGAGGTTTAATTGATGGCAGAAGAGTGACAGTTTTTAAGAGAGCAGAATAATAAAATAAGCATTTAATTTATTTATATTTATTAGCAATTGGTGGATGAATCTGCCATAAAGAAATATCACAAACACAAAATATTTAAAAAAATATATGAAAAAAATAATCTTTACACTAATGTTCGCCATTTTTGGTTTGAGCACACAAGCACAAACAGAAAAGTGTGCGACAATGCAAATTCTTGAAAAAATGCAAATAGTAATGCAAAAGGAGGAATACAACCGGTTACCATTCCCGTTGTTGTACATGTTCTTTGGAATGATCCAATTGAGAACATTTCTGCTGCCCAAATTCAATCTCAAATTGAAATTTTGAATGAGGACTTTAGGTTATTAAATTCAGATTCACTTTCCCCTTCTCATCCCTTTTGGCAATTTACTACGGATACTGAAATTGAATTTTGTTTGGCAAGCAAAGATCCCGACGGGATTGCTACAACTGGTATTGTCAGAACATATACAGATTCTACAGCGTTTGTAGAAATGGATAGTCCAAAATATACAGTTACAGGCGGATCGGATAGTTGGGACCCAACACAATATTTAAACCTATGGGTTTGTCATTTGAATGATGGACTAGGACTTTTGGGCTATGCGGCATTTCCTGCTGACTTGGCAACTGATCCAGATTTAGACGGAGTTGTAATAAGCTATACCGCATTTGGTTATATTGGAACAGCTACAGCCCCTAATGACTTAGGCAGAACGGGTACACACGAAGTTGGACATTGGTTAAATCTAAGACACATTTGGGGAGATGATACTTGTGGAGACGATTTTGTTGCGGATACTGAAATTGCAGAAGCCGCAAATTATGGATGCCCAACATTTCCTCATAATGCAAATAGCACTTGTGGTTCTGGTGTAGATGGAGAAATGTATATGAACTATATGGACTATGTAGATGATGCTTGTATGAATATGTTTACATATGACCAAGGTATAAGAATGCAATCTGCTTTATATGGTGACAGAGCAGGATTATTAACTTCATTGGGTTGTAGTGCCCCGACAGGGTTATTAAATGAAGGGTCTTTGGAAAACGGTTTTAAAATTTACCCAAATCCGAGCAATGGTAGTTTTACAGTTGATACACACATGTTGAAGTATGATGATATAAGCATAAGTGTTTATGATTTATTGGGCTCAAAAATTCAAAAGTTTGAAAACATTAAAAGTTTTCCATTCAAAATGGACTTGAATGATTTATCAAACGGTATTTATTATTTCAAAATAAATTCCGGTAATAAAACCATAACCCAAAAAGTTATTATTGCTAAATAAATTAATCAGAGAGACAATTTTTGTGAAATTGCCTCTCTTTAATTTCACAAACAACAGAGACAATGAAAAACTTAATTTATTTTTCCGCTGTTATTACTATTCTTGCTTGCAATAGCACAAAAAAAGCGACAGCCAAAAACTTAACACCATCAACTTCTAACAATATCAATGCAATTGATACACTTTATCGCTTGAGTGTATCCTTTATTAGTATCGGTGCAGGTACAGACAAAAAAGCAAGACAAGATTATGACCAATATCTTATTCAATATGAACAAAAAAATAAAATAAAATTAAGTTATAAAATCACTCCATGGGGAAGAGAAGGGGAAAAAGATTATTGCTTTAAACTAAATGAATTAAACAAAAAACAGCAAGAAGTTTTTATTGCAGAAACAAAAGAAGTTCTTAAAAATTCAACTTTGGTTCGCTACAAGGAAAACCAGCCAATAACATTTAAGGACTAAGCAGAGGTGAAATACAACGGAATTTCGGATTAGAGTTTTATTTCCTATGACATTTGATCTAATTTATGGAATTTTCAAAAAAGACATCTTTCACACTTAAATGCGATAAATAAAAGCTAATTAAAAATAAGAAAAAAAGGCGGTTCCTGAAAAGCCTATAGAGTAAGGATTATTTAAAAAAAACAAAAATGAAAAAAACACTATTATTCACATCAATTTTGACAGTAATTCTATTCTCGTCTTGCAAAAAAACAAAATATGGAGATGCTACTTTTTGGCAACAAACTGGCAGTGGGTATGACCTTACAGTTGTTAATATTGATGGTGTAACTTCCAATATTACAAGCGAATATCCTTCTGCTCCTTCATGCGGTTCTTCTGGCTGTGCGGTTTTTAATCATTTAGAGACGGGTACTTATAATTATACAGCGAGTGATGGGACAGCTACATGGTCGGGAACTGTAGATATTACAGAAGATTGTTCTACTTATCGATTATATTAAAGTCTAAAATTTCTTCAAACAAATTAAACCTGCTATTTCTATTGCAGGTTTTTTTGTTTAAAAATGTATCTTTAAATTTTAAAGTAGGGCCTGCACTTTAATTATTGTTTTCTTTTAGCTTGTAACACTCGATTTACTGGAAAAGGAATGAAGATGGCACCTTTAGCAAAATTAAATGATGGAATGTTTGATTTTTTAATAGTAGAAAAGACAACAAGATTGAAGCTATTAATGCTTTTCCCTAAAATATTTAGTGGAAAACATTTAAATAGTCCTTATTTGAGATATGTTCAAACAAATCGTATAAAAATTGAAACTCAATATCCCGAAATAGTTAATATAGATGGTGAAATAAAGGGAAATACCTCTCTTGAAATAATAGTACACAAACAAAAACTAAAAGTAATATGCTAGTACAAAAGCACTAGATTCAACTGAATCATTTGATTTTTTTAACATTAAAATATTTTACTGGCAAGAATGTGAATGCTTAAAAATCGAATTGTCTAATGACAGGAAAACTAATTCAACTTAGAAATAAATTGCTTTAATTCAGGAATTTTATTTTGTAGAATATCCCAAACTTCCTCGATATCTATTCCAAAATAATCATGAGCAATTAAATTTCTAAATCCTCGAATTTTATGCCATTCAATTTGATTATTGGTTTCAATGAAATTAGCATCTAATCTCAATACAGACTCACCAATAATTACAAAATTCATTAAACAAGCATCAAATGTTTCTTCATCATTTTTAAGGTCTTGCCAAGATGATAAATCAGAGGTAAATCGTTGAATTTTATCAATAGACTCTTCCATAGCCATTAATGCAAGTTTATTATTTTCAGACATAAATGGCATCTTTAAGAATATAATCTTTGGCGTATGGTTTGATATGTTTAGAATTACAAATATCTACATCACGTTGAAACTGATTTTTTAGAAACTCACGTAAATTCCATTTCAAATCGTAGACATTTGAAACATTATTTTCCATTTCTATTAAGATATCAATATCACTATCAGGATTCTGTTCATTACGAGCAAAGGAACCAAAAATGCCAATTTTTACAACATGAAATTGCTCACGCAAAAACAATTTATTTTCGCTTAAAAAATTCAAAATATTTTGTTGAGTCAACATCCTAAACCAAAGGTAGCAATTTAAAATAAAAATAAAACTCTTTCCTCCTATTTATCAAAATCCCCAAAATATGTATTCGAAACGGAATATATAAAATTCATGGAATTAAATTGGTTTGAATCAAGGGAAAATGTATCTTGAAAATCAAGGAATGACCTTCTTTTTAACGGATGCCCTAGCACGCAATCATTCGGAAGGAGAACATCACCAACGATCATTCGGAAGAAGGAATAATTCACTATCACGCAATTAAGCAAAAACTGATTGGTTCAAACAAATCACATAAAAATTGAAACTCAATATCCCGAAATAGTTAATATAGATGGCGAAATAAAGGGAAATGCCTCACTTGAAATAATAGTACACAAACAAAAAATAAAAGTAATATGCTAGTTCAAAGCTTTCAATTGAATTAATTGATTTTTTTATATCTTTGAGCACGGCAAGGTTTTTGATTTTACTTTTCCTAAAATTTCCTAAAATGAAAACATATCTTTCTTTTCTAATTATTTTTCTTTCTTTTTCTCATTTCTTTGCCCAAAATGAGGTAGAAAACAATGAGGTCATTACCAAAAAACTTCCGAGCATAAAATTAAAAGATTACAAAGGGAAAGTTGTAAATACAGCTGAATTAGGACTCAAAGGGCCAATTGTTTTTAGTTTTTGGGCGACATGGTGCGCTCCTTGCAAAAAAGAATTAAATGCGATTAACGATCTTTACAGTGATTGGCAAGCGGAAACTGGCGTTACTTTAGTGGCGGTATCAATTGATGATGAAAAAACCAAAAGTCAGGTGGCTATTTATGTAGACGGAAAAGCATGGGAGTACATTGTATTACTTGATCCAAATGGAGATTTTAAAAGAGCAATGGGCGTTAACAATGTCCCTCATACCTTTTTAGTTGATACAGATGGAACAATTGTTTATTCACACAACAATTATGCTCCTGGAGATGAAGAAAAATTATATGAAGAAATAAAGAAACTTAGCTTGAAATAAAGTTTAACAATGAAATATTTTTTCTTCACCATATTCTTTTCCCCGGTTATTTTATTTAGTCAAGCAAATATCACCGGAAATATAGAAAGCACCTTTCAATTTCTAAATAATGATAGCATAATTGGAGCAACACAGCCTGACCAAAAAGGACTTATTAATTCATACATGAATGTTTTTTACACGCAGGGAAAGTTTAAAGCAGGTCTGCGTGTTGAATCTTACTTACCTCGAATTCAAGGATATCCAAATCGTTTTGATGGGACAGGCATTGGCATGCGTTATGTTGGATATGCAAATGATTTAGTGGATGTAACCCTTGGAACTTTTTACGAGCAATTTGGAAGCGGATTGGCGTTAAGAGCTTATGAAGATCGCGCTTTGGGGTATGATAATTTATTAGATGGAATGAGGCTTATTGTACGACCAAAAAGAGGAGTTGTTTTGAAAGGAGTATATGGTTACCAACGCTTATCTTTTCAGCAAGGCAAATTAATTTATGGAGAAGGAATTGTGCGTGGTGTTGATGGAGAAATTAACTTAAACGAAGCTGTAAAAAAATTAGAGGATTTTCCTTTGACAATGGTTTTTGGAACTTCTTTCGTTAGTAAATATCAAGTAGATAATGACCCTGATCTCATTCTACCAAAAAATGTAGGTGCATATGGAGCTCGTGCTAAATTTCGGTATAAAAACGTAACCTTAGACGGGGAATATATCATCAAGGAACAAGACCCTTCGAATGATAATTCTAAAATTTACAATTACGGTCATGCCTCTGTGATTAATTTAAGTTATACAAAAAAAGGACTTGGAATATTGTTGTCTGGTAAATCCGTTGATAATATGAGTTATCGGTCAGACCGATCCAAAGATTTACAAGATGTTCTGATTAATTATTTACCATCCTTAAATAAAACCCATACGTATAATCTTGTTTCAACTTTATATCCTTATGCCACTCAGCTCTTAGGCGAAGTAGCTTTTCAAGGAGACATCCTTTATACATTTAAAAAAGGGACGAAAATTGGCGGAAAATATGGCACATCTATCAATTTTAATGTTTCTACGACATATCAACCTATAAAACACACCTCAGGAATTAATCCATTGGATTCTTCAGGAGTTACCTATACCTCAAGACCATTTGACAAAAGCGACAGCTTATATTGGAGAGATATAAATGTAAACGTGACAAAAAAAATCAATAAAAATCTGAGTTTCATTTTTTCATACTTTAACATTACAATCAATAATGATGTTGCCAAGATATCAAATGATTCAAAAGGAATTATTTCATCTCATGTTGGCGTCATCGAGACAGCATATAGAATCAATAAAACAAATTCTATTCGAACTGAGCTGCAAGGAATGTTTGTCGAAAAAGAAAATGGTCTTATTAAAGACAAGGGGAATTGGGCTACAATATTGGTCGAATACAGTATTTCGCCGAGTTATTTTTTCAGTTTTATGGATCAATACAATTATGGAAATCCCCTTGAATCAAAACGCACTCATTATCCAATAATAACTTGCGGATATATTAAAGATGCAACACGATTTACAGTTTCTTATGGCCGGCAAAGGGCAGGTTTATTTTGTGTTGGTGGAGTCTGCCGATTTGTTCCCGCTAATAATGGCTTAACCTTTAGTTTCACTCAAAGTTTTTAACTATGAAAAGTTTGTTTTTTAGTTGTTTAATTCTTTATACACTTATTTTTTGTGGTTGTGACAGAGTTTCAAATCCGTATCCTGAAGTTGAAGTTTTAGATATAGATACGACACTTTATCCTGGAAACTGGAGTTACTATCTTACAAATGAATGGCCACAATTTACACCAAATACTAATATAAATAGATCAGTTCTCATAGAAGATTATACAGGTCATAAATGCATCTATTGCCCAGCAGCAGCAGATCTTGCTCATTCTTTACATTTAGCAAATCCTACCCGTGTTTTTACAACTTCGATTCATGCAGGACCCACAGGCCTTGGCGATTTTCAGCAAATAGATCCACCAAATTACCCATTAGATTTCACAAATCCTGAAGGCTTGGAGATTGGCACTTATTTCGGTTCGAATGATGGTGGATTTCCAGGAAATCCAAGAGGCACAATAAATCGCGTTAATACTGGCACAATTTTTCAAAGCCCAAATTCGTGGACCAGCATACTAAATACAATGCTAAGCGAAAATAACTTACGCATTAATATGCAGTCTCACTTAAATTATTACGCTGAGACAAAAGGTGCTTTCTTGCATGTTGAGGTTGAAAAATTAGATCCATCCTTGACAAATGAATTAGGAATCGTTGCACACATAATTGAAGATTCATTGGTGGGAGATCAAAAAATGAGTGATAATTCACACAACGAGAATTATATCCATAGAGATATTCATAGGGGAAATCTTAATAATCAAGCGTTTGGAAGAATTCTTAAAAATACCGATTTAATAGATGGTAAATACTATGTGAATTATAGTTTTGTTGTTCCAAATCAATTAGATGGAAATTATAATGCTTCAAATATGCATATTTTAATCTATGTCTACGATCGCTCAACTTGGGAAATATATCAGGTAATCAAGCAAAAGATTGTAAATTAATCCTAAAGTTCAAGGGAAAAATATACAAAATACCTTATCTTTGAGTGTATTGAGCAAACAAGATGGCATTAAAACAATTTCTCACACAAAAACTCGAACAGCGCCTATCGCCACAGCAAATTCAGTTAATGAAATTGTTGCAAGTTCCAACAATGGAATTAGACCAGCGAATTAAACAAGAGATTGAGGAAAATCCAGCATTAGAGGAGGGATCAGATGAACTTGAAGATGAGTTTGACAATCAAGATGATACAGAAGAAAATGATACAGACGATGAATTCGATCTTTCGGACTACATAGACGATGATATTGCTGACTATAAAACATATGCAAATAATCAATCTAAGGATGATGAAGAACGAGTTATACCTCTTTCTGGGGAACAAAGTTTTCAAGAAAAACTAAGCGAACAATTACATTTATTAGATTTAAACGAAACTGAATTTATAATTGCAGATATTTTAATCGGTAATTTGGACGAATCTGGCTATTTAAATCGTGACTTAGAAGCACTTGTTGATGACCTCGCATTTTCCATGAATGTAATTACCTCAGAACAAGAAGTGAAAAGTATTTTGGGGCTTATCCAAACTTTTGATCCTGCAGGAGTTGGCGCCCGAAGTTTACAAGAGTGCTTATTATTACAAATAAATCGTAAGCAAGACGGGGACATTTCACGTTTTACAGCAAAAAAAATACTAGAAGATTTCTTCGAAGAATTCACAAAAAAACATTACGATAAAATAGCCCTTAAACTTGAAATTGAAGACAAGGATTTAAAAGATGCTATTGATGAAATTTTACGATTAAATCCCAAGCCAGGAGGTTCTTTACGTGAATCCGCAAAAAATCAATTGCAAATTACACCCGATTTTGTAATTAATGAAACTGAAGGCAGGTTAGAATTATCATTGAATAGTCGAAATGCTCCCTCCTTGAAAGTTAGTCGGGAATATGAATCCATGCTGCGTTCTTATTCTGAGGGAGCAAAGACGACAAAATCTGACAAAGAAGCTGTTTCTTTTGTTCGCCAAAAATTAGATGGGGCAAAATGGTTTATTGATGCAATTAAACAAAGACAGCAAACATTATTATTAACGATGAATGCAATTATGAATTATCAATTTGCTTATTTTTTATCTGGAGATGAAGCTAAATTACGACCGATGATTTTAAAGGACATTGCAGATATTGTCAACTTAGATATTTCTACAATTTCTCGCGTATCAAATAGTAAGTATGTGCAGACAAATTTCGGGATTTATCCATTAAAATATTTTTTCTCAGAATCGCTCTCTACCGATAGCGGGGAAGAAGTATCTACAAGAGAAGTAAAAAAGATTTTGTCAGAAGCAATTAATTCTGAAAGCAAAAAAATACCATTGACAGATGAAAAATTAATGGACTTATTAAATGAAAAAGGATACAATATTGCCCGTAGAACTGTAGCAAAATACCGAGAGCAATTAAATTTTCCTGTTGCACGAATGAGAAAAGAACTATAATGAAAAAAACACTAGCTCATATCTTTTCATGGCTTTTTTTGCCTTTACTAATGCCTTTTTACGGTTTGTATCTTAGTTTATATATTCCTAGCGAAGAATTATCACTTTCAGGTAAAGGAATGTATCAAATACCATTAGACCTAAAAGGTCAACTATTAATAATCTTTTTTCTTTTTAGTGCACTTGCCCCAGGAATATCATTCTATCTGTTACACAAACGAAAAATAATATCTACAATAGACATTGAAGATTCCAAAGAGCGAAATTTTCCACTCTTAATTATGTTTGCTTATTGCATGGTTCTTTTCACCTTATTTATTTTTAAGGCACCAAATAATATTCTCCCAAAATATTTTTATGCTCTTCCTTTGTCGGGTGCAATTGTGACTTTGCTTTTTATGATAATTAATCGCTGGATAAAAATATCGTTGCATGGAGGAGGAGCAGGAATTTTAGTTGGGTATCTTTCAGTTTTTATGCTAGAAAATAGTGGATTTCCCATCTTATTTTTTGCTGTTGCAATTATTGCATCAGGCCTTTGTCTTTCTTCTCGTCTTTTTCTACAAAGACACACACCTTTAGAAGTTTACAGCGGTTGGTTGCTTGCTTTAATTATTACTTTTATATGTTGCAGTTATTATCCGATTAATTAGCATTAAAATCCTATTTTTGAGTTAAAACAAATATGGCTTTTTTTCGTTTTTTACTTTATAAGTCTTTAGCTATGCGTTTTGGTATTCTTTTAGTCGTTTTTAGTAGTTTATTCTCCTGCTCTGATATTGAAAAAGACAGACAGGTAAAAAAAATAAATGTATTAACTAATTCAGTTGAAAAACTAAAAATAGCTCTCACTCAATACAAAATTAGTAATGTCCCCGAAAAAAAATTAGCAGTTTATACTGTAATAAAAAGAATAAAGTCATATTATTTAACAGATACCATAGATTATCAATTTGCAAAAAAAATGAATTCTTACAAAGTAGTAAAAACGTCATTAAAGAATTTAGATGGCGATTACGAAAAAATAAGAATAGCATTACGGGAAGAAAAAATAGCATTAAGAAAACTTAAATCCGATATAATAAATGGCTTTGGGCAACGAGAAAAGTATGACGAATATATTTCTTTTGAGAAGAATAAAACAAAAAAAATTAAAATTTTATTGGACGAGTACATTTATAAAAAGAAAGAATTTGCGATTGCTTTTGATAGTTTACATCCTTTATTAAATGACTATTCAATTCGTTTAGAAGAAAAATTTAAGGATAAATAACCATGAAAAACCTTTTAATTTTTACTTTTTTACTTCGCTCATTTTTTTTGTCAGCTCAAACAGAAACAGACATTCAATTGGCTCAGCATTATTTTATAAATGGTGAATTTGATAAAGCAACTTCATATTATGAAAAACTATACAGTTCACAAAGTACAAAAATTTATTTTACACGGTATTTGGAGTGCTTGATACAAATAAAAGATTTCAAGACCGCTGAAAAGACCATTAAAAAGTACATTTCTCAGAATAAGAATGACATGGAAATTCAAGTGGTGTTAGGTCAATTTTATGAAGACATCGATGAGCCCCAAAAATCTGCTAAAGTTTATGAAGAATTACTTTCAGTTGTTTCAGCAGATCCCGGAGAAATAATTAATCTATTCCAATTATTTGTAGGCAAAAGAAAATTTGACCTTGCAAAAAAAGTCTTGGATAAAGGCAAAAAAATTGCTGCTTATTACCCTTTCAATTTTCAATATGCAGATTTATATTCTCTAACAGGAAATAACCGTTTAATGATAGAAGAGTATATTAATTACTTGATTTTGCAGCCAACTATGTTTGAATCCATTCAAAATGCTATTTCCTCCAGAATTGATTTAAGTAAAAGTGATGGGAAAGACTATTTAATTTTAAAAGAAATTTTACTTCAAAAAATACAAGCGGATAATTCAAATTTTATTTATTCTGAAATGCTTATTTGGTTATTCGTTCAAAATAAAAATTTTAGTTCAGCATTTACGCAAGTGGTTGCCTTAGACAAAAGAATCCAGGGAGATGGTTCTAGAGTTTTAGACTTAGGTAATATTTGTTTGGAGAATAAATCATATGATATAGCAAGAAATTGTTTTAATTATATAATAACCTTAGGTTCAGATAATCAATATTTTATTGAAGGGCAAAAGCTGTTGCTTAATTCAAGATTTATAGAGCTCACAACAAATAGAGCTTACAATCAAAATGAAATTGATGCTACTTTAGCAGATTATAGTTCTGTTTTGGCACGACTAGGTAAAACAAAATTTACAATAGGCATTTTAAATGAGCAGGCTCATATTTTAGCATTTTATGCAGATCGTGCTGCTGAGGCAATAGTAATTTTGCAAGATGCAATCTTAGTACAAAGTTTAACAGATATCCAAAGAGCTCAGCTAAAAATGCAGTTAGCAGACATTGAAGTACTAAAAGGTGATATCTGGGAGGCGTCGCTACTGTATATGCAAATAGATAAAGATTTTAAGTTTGAAGCTATAGGCGATGAGGCAAAGTATAAAAACGCTCGTATTTTTTATTTTGATGGCGAATTTGATTTTGCGCAGAGTCAATTGAATATTCTGAAGGAATCTACCTCTAAAATTATTGCAAATGACGCTATGAACTTATCAGTTTCAATTACAGAAAATTTTGGATTAGATAGTAATTATACAGCGATGACTTGGTTCTCTTCAGCAGAATTACTTATAGAACAGCACAAATATTTAGAGGCGTTCACACTTTTTGACAGTATCCAATTGAATTACCCTCTTCATTCATTGGCAGATGACATTCTTTATCGTAAAGCTAAAGCTATGGAAATGCAAGGAAAGTGGGCTGAATCTTGCATGCTTTACGAAGATATTATTAAATTCTATTCCAAGGATATTTTTGCAGACGACGCCCTTTTTAGATTAGGAGATATCTACGAGCAAATTTTATTAGAAAAAGATAAAGCTTTGGAATACTATAAAAAACTAGCTATTGATTACAAAGGTAGTTTTTACGGTGCTGAAACAATAAAGCGTATTAGAATATTAAGAGGTGATAAAAATGTCGAAGAAGATATCTACTAAGGCATTTCCCTTGTGAATGCAGAAATTCCGGTCACTTCCATCCCTGTAATTAATAAATGAATATCGTGAGTTCCTTCATACGTTACTACAGACTCTAAATTTGCCATGTGACGCATCATTGAATATTCGCTAGTAATTCCCATTCCACCATGTATTTGCCGCGCTTCACGCGCAATGTTTAAAGCAATTTCAACATTATTTCTTTTCGCCATTGAAATTTGAGCTGTTGTTGCTTTTCCTTCATTGCGCAATTGTCCTAAACGAAGTGTTAAAAGCTGTGCTTTTGTAATTTCTGTAATCATTTCTGCTAATTTTTTTTGAATTAACTGAAAAGCTCCAATTGGAACATTAAATTGTATTCTTTCTTTTGAATAGCGAAGGGCTTGATCGTAGCAATCCATTGCAGCACCGAGTGCGCCCCAAGCAATTCCAAATCGAGCAGAATCCAAACAACTTAGAGGTGCACCTAAGCCAGATCTACCAGGCAATATATTTGTTTTTGGCACTTTAACATTATCAAAAATTAATTCTCCTGTAGCAGAAGCCCTCAACGATAATTTTCCATGCATTTCTGGCGTTGAAAATCCTTCCATCCCACGTTCAACTATTAATCCATGGATTCTCCCAGTTTCATCTTTAGCCCAAACAACAGCAATATCAGCAAATGGAGAATTGGAAATCCACATTTTTGCGCCATTTAAAATTACATGGTCTCCAGCATCTTTAAAATTACTAATCATTCCTCCCGGATTAGAGCCATAATCTGGTTCTGTAAGTCCAAAGCACCCCATCATTTCTCCGCTTGCTAACTTTCTTAAGTATTTTTGTTTTTGTTCTTCTGAGCCATATTTCCAAATGGGGTACATTACTAGAGAAGACTGCACAGAAGCAGTAGAACGTAAGCCAGAGTCGCATCTCTCCAATTCTTGCATTATTAAGCCATATGAAATCTGATCCAATCCTGGACCACCATATTCTTCCGGAATATAAGGTCCAAAAGCGCCTATTTCGCCAAGACCTTTTAATAAGTGCATTGGAAAAGTTGCTTTTTCGTAGTGTTCGTCAATTATTGGAGAAACTTCTTTCTTCACCCACGCTCTTGCAGCATCACGCACTAATTTGTGTTCTTCGGATAATAAATCATCCATTGCATAGTGGTCTGGATGGTTGTATAGATCTGTTTTCATAATCAATATTATTTCTAAAGAATGATATTTATGCTACAAAAGTAAGTATTTCTTAAATTGCTTGTAGTATTCATATTCTATTTAATTTTGTTGCACATGAGATTTACAACAAATATTATTGCAGTTAGTTTACAAATTACTGAAAGAGGCAACGAATCAATAAAAATAATATTGGCAATTTTACTCTTTTGTGTTGCAACAATTGCCCTAAGTAAATTCAATAATTCAGATTTATTTAGAAGTGTTACAAAAAATTTCTTTCGATTTAAATTACTTGAAAGTAATTTTAATGATGAAAACCGAATCGGCTTTTCCGCTTCTTTTCTTCTTAATATTAATTTTATTCTTTCTTTAACAATTTGTTTTTTTCTAGCTTTTACAAATTTTGTTTCTGGAAATGAAGCTTTAATTTATGCTCTGTGTTTTAGCGCCTATTTAATTATTATACAACAAATAAGTTTTCGCCTGGTTGCACTTTTAAGTGGAGAACATATGATTTCTGAGGAAATAGGTGTTTTAACAAAACAAATTTGGCATATGGCAGGCTTACTGTTTTTAATAATTGCATTGATTTGGGCTCTAAATCAACAATCGACACTTGCTGTTTCTCGTTTTTATTTTATTATCTTATTAACACTTTTTGCATTCCGATATATCAAAGGTATTTTTCTTTGTCATAAAATGGGGATAAAATGGTATTATTTATTTTTATATCTTTGCACTTTAGAGATAATGCCATCCTTGCTGCTTTACAATTTAGTGCTCTAGGATTTAGTTTATTTTTAGAACTTTATAGCTGCTTAAATAACTTAATTAGCGTTTACCTTGGCGATAAAAACAATATTGGTCTCACAACCAAAACCTGAAGGAGAAAAGTCCCCCTACTTTGATTTAGCTACTAAGTATAAATTAAAGATAGATTTCCGCCCTTTTATCAAGGTTGAAAGCGTTGACTCAAAAGACTTTAGATCTCAACGAGTAAATCTTAGTGAACAAACAGCTATTATTTTAACTTCAAAAGTTGCAGTTGATCACTTCTTCCGAATAGCGAAAGAAACACGTTTTGAAGTTCCTGACACAATGAAATATTTCTGTATTTCAGAAGCAATCGCATTGTATCTCCAGAAATATGTAAGTTATAGGAAGCGAAAGATATTTTATGGTAAGCAAACCATTTTAGAGCTTACTGATATCATGAAAAAACACAAAGGTGAAAAATACTTACTCCCTTGCACTGATATTTTGCGCGACAATATTCCTGCGACCTTAGAAGAACAGGGCATCCCCTTTAGTAAAGTAATTCTTTACCGAACTGTAGCTTCGGATCTTTCAGACCTTGAGGATGTTTATTACGATATATTAGTATTTTTTAGTCCTGGAGGTATTAAGTCCTTGTTTGTAAATTTCCCTGACTTTAAACAAAATAATACTGCTATTGCTGCATTCGGTCCAACAACAGCAAGTGCTGTAATAAACCACGATCTGAGATTAGATGTTCATGCTCCACATCCAAAAGCTCCATCTATGGTTGCGGCTTTAGAGCTTTTCATTAAAGAGCAATTGAAGAAGAAATAAAAGTTCTAATTTATTGGGTTTAATACTACCCAGAGCACATTTCACAATTTTCAGGATCATCTAAAGAACAGGCGATTGCTGCTTGTAGCGTTTCAACATCTACAGATGCTGGTTCAGCTGCAATGGTTTTTTCAACTGTAAATTTAATTGCATCAGTTGCCGCCTTTGTTCTTAGGTAGTACATTCCTGTCTTCAGTCCTTTTTCCCAACCATAGAAGTGCATTGATGTTAACTTCCCAAAATTGGCGTTTTCCATGAAAATATTTAAGGATTGACTTTGGCAAATATATGCACCTCTATCTGCAGATTGTTCTATAATTGCTTTTTGCGAAATTTCCCAAGCAGTTTTATAAAGGGCTTTTAGATTTTGTGGAACCTCTTTTATATTTTGAACAGAGCCATTTGCAGTCATTATTTTCTGACGCATATCCTTATTCCACAATCCTGCTTTTACCAAGTCTTTTAGTAAGTGCTTATTTACAATAATAAATTCCCCTGATAATACACGACGTGTATAAATATTTGAAGTATAAGGCTCAAAGCATTCGTTATTTCCTAAAATTTGAGCTGTAGATGCTGTTGGCATTGGTGCAAGAAGAAGTGAATTACGAACTCCATATTTCAGGACCTCTTCTTTTAATACGCTCCATTCCCAACGTGTCGACGGAGTAACGCCCCACATGTCTGGTTGAAATATACCTTTTGAAACTGGGGATCCTTCGTATGTTGAGTAGGGACCAAGTTCCTTTGATAGATCTTTAGATGCTGTCATTGACGCATAATAGATTGTTTCAAAGATTTCTTTATTCAATTTTTTTGCATCATCTGATTCGAACGGAAAGCCCATTAAAATATAGGTGTCTGCTAGACCTTGTACTCCTAATCCAATTGGTCGATGGCGCAAATTTGAATTTTTAGCCGCTTCAACAGGATAGAAATTTTCATCAATGATTTTGTTTAGATTCAAAGTCGCCTGGTAGGTTACCTCGAATAATTTATTATGATCAAAGGTTTTATCTTCCGTAACATACTTAGGAAGCGCCAAGGACGCCAGGTTACAAACCGCGATTTCGTCTGGAGCAGTATATTCAATAATTTCAGTACATAAATTTGAGGATTTGATTGTTCCTAAATTTTGCTGATTTGATTTTGAATTTGCAGCATCTTTATATAGCATGTATGGTGTTCCAGTCTCGATTTGAGACTCTAAAATTTTAAACCATAAGTCTTGTGCTTTGATAGTTTTTCTTCCTTTTCCTTCTTGTTCATATTTTGTATATAAAGCAACGAATTCTTCACTGTGAACATCAGAAAGTCCGGGGCATTCATGCGGACACATCAAGGTCCATTCACCATTTTCTTTTACGCGCTGCATAAATAAGTCTGGAATCCAAAGAGCAAAAAATAAGTCACGAGCTCGTTGCTCTTCTTTTCCATGATTTTTCTTTAGGTCTAGGAAATCAAATACATCTGCATGCCATGGTTCAATATACATTGCAAAGGAACCTTTTCTTTTCCCACCACCTTGATCAACGTAGCGCGCTGTATCATTAAAAACGCGAAGCATTGGAACGATTCCATTTGACGTACCATTTGTGCCTTTAATATAAGAACCTGTTGCGCGTATATTGTGAATTGAAAGTCCTATTCCTCCTGCTGATTGTGATATTTGAGCGCAAGCTTTAAGCGTTTCGTATATACCTTCAATACTATCTTCTTTCATAGTTAGAAGAAAACAAGATGACATTTGAGGTTTTGGAGTTCCTGAATTAAACAAGGTAGGCGTGGCGTGTGTGAACCAGCCTTCAGACATTAGGTGATAGGTTTTTATGGCACTTTCAACATCACTCTTATGAATTCCCAGCGCAACGCGCATCAACATTTGTTGTGGTCGCTCAGCAATTTTGCCGTTTAATTTCATTAAGTAAGAACGCGTTAAAGTTTTAAATCCAAAATAATCGTATCTAAAATCTCTATCGTATATAATACTTGAATCCAGTGTTTCTTTATGTTCTTGAATTACATTAAAAACATCATCAGCTAACAAAGATGCTTTCTGGTTTGTTTTCGGATCAATATAATAATACAAATCGCTCATTACTTCTGAAAAAGTCTTTTTTGTTTCTTTATGAAGATTTGAAACAGCTATTCGAGAAGCTAGTAAAGCATAGTCTGGGTGATCTATTGTTTTTGCAGCGGCAACTTCTGCTGCTAAATTATCTAAGTCGCTAGTAGATACGCCATCGTATATCCCTTCAATGACTTTCATTGCAACAGATTCAGGTGAGACAAGCGGATCTAATCCGTAACACATTTTAATAATCCTAGCAGTAATTTTATCGAATTTTACTGCTTCTTTTTTCTCATCTCTCTTTACTACGTACATATTCTATTTTTTTTATTCTAACTTAAAATTCTTCCTCGGTAGAGAATTCCAGATTGCCTTTTCCTGCTAATACACCGGCTTTCTGATATTCCCCAACTCTTTTTTCGAAAAAATTACTTTTTCCCTGCAACGAAATCATTTCCATAAAATCAAATGGATTTGTAGCATTGTATTCTTTTTCATTACCTAGTTCTGTTAGCAAGCGGTCTGCGACAAACTCTATATATTGACTCATTAAGTCGCTATTCATACCAATTAATCTTACCGGGATTGCATCTGTAACAAATTCCTTTTCAATTTTCACAGCATCTATAATTATTTCTCTAACCTGCTCTTTTGACAACTTATTCACAAGGTGTTTTGTATACAAAAGACAAGCGAAATCACAATGTAATCCTTCATCTCTTGAAATTAATTCATTTGAAAAAGAAAGTCCAGGCATTAATCCCCGCTTTTTAAGCCAAAAAATCGAGCAAAAAGAACCTGAAAAGAAAATACCTTCAACAGCAGCGAAAGCAACCAGTCTTTCCGCGTAAGAGCCTTTATCAATCCAACGCAAAGCCCAATCGGCTTTTTTCTTGACGCAATCCATTGTGTCAATCGCATTAAAAAGATGTTTTTTCTCCGCGGTATCTTTGATATAGGTATCTATCAAAAGTGAGTAGGTTTCAGAATGAATATTTTCAATGGTAATTTGAAAACCGTAGAAAAATTTAGCTTCTGTATACTGTACTTCTGATAAAAAATGCTCGGCTAAATTTTCATTTACAATACCATCAGATGCTGCAAAGAAAGCTAAAACATGTTTCACAAAATGCCGCTCATCATTTGTGAGTTTGTTCTCCCAATCTGTTATATCTGCCTCAAGATCTATTTCTTCTGCAGTCCAAAAACTAGCTTCTGCTTTCTTATAAAAACTCCAAATATCATCGTGTTGAATTGGAAATAATACAAAGCGACTGTTATTGGACTCTAAAATTGGTTCGTGTTTTGAAGACATTATTTTATTTTTATTTAGGTTTTTAAAATGATAAAAATATCAAAATCAGATTCCTGATTTCAGATTTTAACACCCCAGCACTTGTTTTTGTTTCCTCTTTTTTTGGCTGTAGAATGAAATTTTTAAGGATTTCACTTAAGCGACAAGAAGCATACAAATTTTGTTAAAAATATTGGTCAAAAAAATTAAAGAAATTAACAAATTTTTAATGTTTTCAACACTTATTCTTTACATCCTATCTCTACCAATATCTTCAGCGATTATTAACACCTCGAAGAAAGATATCCACATACCCGCACAAATTTTTTTAATAAATTTTCTTTTTAAAAAGAGTGTTTTATTTAAAAAAAATGATAGTTAATGAGAGTTTAAAATTAATGTGATTTTAAAAAGAAAATTAGTATTTTCGATAAAGGTTTTAAACATGTTAATGTTCAAATACGAAAAATGTAGGATGGATAAACCCTTCAGAAAATTTAAAGAAAACACCAAATTATTTTTCGGGGGATTTTCTCATCTTATCTTCCCAAATTTGTGTTTATCTTGTTCTTGTGAATTAAGCAGATCGGAAGAACATTTATGTCATTTTTGTTTCGCTCAGTTGACATTTACCTATTTTGAAGCTGCGCATGAACCAAGTCCATTAGATAAAATTTTTTGGGGAAGGGTTCCTATTCAGAAGACTTATGCTTTATTATATTTTGAACAAGATAAGCCATCACAAAAAATACTTCACGCCTTAAAGTATCAAAACAAAGCTAATTTAGGGATTTTTATGGGGCACATCATTGGTAAAAAATTAAAAGAGAATAATTTATTGTGTGATATTCAAGCTCTAATTCCAGTTCCATTACATCCTAAAAAAGAATTTTTACGTGGATACAATCAAAGTGAAAAAATTGCAGCGGGTATTTCTAAGGCCTTAGCTATTCCAATCGTTCAAAAAAGCATTAAAAAAATAAAGCATACTGAAAGTCAAACAAAAAAAGACCGATTTCAGCGTTGGGAAAATGTCGCAGCAATTTTTGGTGGAACAACAACGCCCATTCCATTTCAACACGTTGCTATTGTGGATGATGTGGTCACAACTGGCGCAACAATAGAGGCCCTCGCAAGAGAATTATTAGCAAATAATCCTGAACTTAAGATAAGTATTATTAGTTTAGCAATCGCAAAATAATCCTTGGAAAAGCTATCAATTTTAATAGTAGGTGCTGGTCTAGCTGGTACATCTTTGGCCCAACGGCTTCTTGAAAAACAGCAGCAAGTTACCCTTATCGATTCGGGTCAAAATAATTCAACAGCAATTGCCGCTGGAATAATTAATCCAATGGTTTTTCGTCGTATGAATAAATCATGGCGTGTTGACGATTTTTTAAAAGAGGCAATAGCATATTATAAAAAACTGGAAGATGATTTAAACATCAAATTAATAAAACCTTTATTTTTAAGACGTTTATTTTCCTCTCTGCAAGAAAAGGAGTTTTGGGAAAAAAGACAATATGAAAAAGAGTATTCAGCATATTTAGAAATCCTTACTGCTGAAGATTTAAATTATTCATTAACCAAAAATGATTTTGGAAGTGGCCGTGTAAAGCAGGCCTTTTGGATTGAAGCACAAACTTACTATACTTCCCAAATTAACTATTTTGAATCCTTGGGGCTGTTGCTTAAGGAAAATTTTAGTGAAAAGGACTTTAATGCTGAAGGTGGTATTTATAAAGATATTTTATATGATAAAATTATTTTTTGCTGTGGCTCAAATAATGGGGAAATGCCTTATTTCTCTGATATTCCAATAGAAAAAACAAAGGGGCAAACCCTTACAATTAGCTGTAAAAACTTACCAGAAAATGAATCTTTAAATCGTAAGACTTTTGTTTTGCCTTTGGAGAATAATACCTTTAAAATAGGCGCAACTTACGAATGGGAAGACGGCTCATTAAATACCACAAAGGAAGCACGAGAATTGTTGCTTGAGAATTTTTCAGTAATTTCTGATTTACCTGTAGAAGTTATCGATCAAGTTGCTGGGATTCGTCCGACAGTATTAGATAGAAGACCTGTTTTAGGGCAACATAAAATCCACAAAAAATTATTTATATTTAATGGTTTAGGCGCAAAGGGATATCTTATGGCTCCAACATTAGCAAGAGAGATGGCAGAGTTTTTACTTGGCGAGGGAACAATATCTAAGGAAGTGGGAATAAATCGGTTTTATTAGTATAGCTTTTCAACAACTTTATCTAAGAATGAAAACGTTGAATTCTCTTTAAAATAGTGTATTTTTGCAGACTGAACATGAAACACATCCGTAATTTTTGTATTATTGCACACATCGACCATGGTAAAAGCACTTTGGCAGATCGATTATTGCAAGTAACAAATACAATTGCAGATCGCGATATGCAAGCTCAAGCATTGGATAACATGGACTTAGAGCGTGAGCGAGGCATCACGATAAAAAGTCATGCTATTCAGATGGATTACAAGCACGAGGGTCAAGATTATATTTTAAACTTAATCGATACTCCTGGACATGTAGATTTTTCCTACGAAGTTTCTAGATCAATTGCAGCCTGTGAGGGTGCGTTATTAATCGTAGATGCATCTCAAGGAATTGAGGCGCAGACGATTTCCAATTTATATTTGGCCTTAGAGCACGATTTAGAAATAATCCCGATACTAAACAAAATGGATTTACCCGGTGCTATGCCAGAGGAAGTTTCAGATCAAATAATTGAATTAATCGGTTGCAAAATCGAAGATATTATTCAAGCTTCTGGTAAAACAGGCTTGGGAGTTGACCAAATTTTAGATGCTGTTATCAATCGGATTCCTGCTCCGAAAGGAGATGAAAATGCGCCCTTACAAGCCATGATTTTCGATTCTGTGTTTAATCCATTTAGAGGGATTATTGCTTATTATAGAATCCGAAATGGGGTCTTAAAAAAAGGTCAAAAAATACGCTTTTTAAATACAGGAAGAGATTACCACGCAGATGAAATTGGTATTTTAAAAATGGATTTATTGCCAAAAAAGGAAGTTCGTGCGGGAGATGTAGGCTATATTATTTCAGGGATAAAGCAAGCCAATGAAGTAAAGGTGGGAGATACAATTACCTTGGCAGAAAATCCATGTCTTACTGCAATTAAGGGTTTTGAAGATGTGAAACCAATGGTTTTTGCAGGGATTTATCCTGTAGATACCGAAGATTATGAAGAATTGCGTTATTCCATGGAGAAATTACAATTAAATGACTCTTCTTTGGTTTTTGAGCCAGAATCCTCCGCTGCCTTAGGCTTCGGATTTCGTTGTGGCTTTTTAGGAATGTTGCACATGGAAATTATCCAAGAACGCTTGGAAAGAGAGTTTAATATGACAGTTATTACAACTGTTCCCAATGTTTCGTATAAATCTTATATGCGAAAAGATCCAGATAAAGCAATAATTGTAAATAATCCTTCTGAATTACCAGACCCTTCTGGAATGCAAAGAATTGAAGAGCCATATATTAAAGCGCAGGTTATCACAAAAACAGAATATGTCGGTTCTATTATGACCTTGTGTATTGAAAAAAGAGGTGAATTAACCAATCAAATTTATTTAACCCAAGACCGCGTTGAGATTTCTTTTGAAATGCCCTTAGCGGAAATTGTTTTTGATTTTTATGATCGCTTAAAATCTGTTTCTCGTGGGTATGCATCTTTTGATTATCATCCAATTGGCTACCGTGAATCAGATTTAATTAAAATGGATCTTTTACTGAATGCCGAACAAGTAGACGCACTCTCCGCGCTTGTCCACAGAAGCAATGCCTTCAATCTTGGAAAGAGAATCTGCTTAAAATTAAAAGAATTAATTCCACGCCAGCAATTTGAAATTCCAATTCAAGCAGCAATAGGCGCCAAAATTATTGCTCGTGAAACGATAAAAGCTTTACGCAAAGACGTTACTGCAAAATGTTATGGCGGCGATATTTCTAGAAAACGAAAATTATTAGAAAAACAAAAAGAAGGTAAAAAACGCATGCGACAAGTTGGTCGTGTAGAAGTTCCCCAGGAAGCTTTCTTAGCAGTTTTAAAGTTAAATGATTAAACTATTATTATGCAAACCTTAAATTCTATTTTAAATCACAGTCATTCGGGACTTCGTTGGCTAGTTCTACTATTTTTACTCCTCGCAATAGTAAATGCTTTTACTGCTAAATCATTCGAGAAGAAGCATAAAATGATAAATTTATTTGCTTTGATTACTGTTCACCTTCAATTAGTAATTGGCTTATTCCAATATTTTCTTTCTGATAAAGTTAAATTTATTGATGGTTGGATGAAAAATCCCTTACTTCGATTTTATGGAATGGAGCATTTAGTAGGAATGTTGATTGCTATTATCCTAATTACAATTGGATATAGCAAAGCAAAACGCAGGGAAAATTATACTGATAAATTTAAAGCTATTCGCATATTTTATACACTTGGATTGATAATTATTTTATTATTCATTCCTTGGCCATTTAGATCAATTCTTGGTGGGGGATGGTTTTAAAACTAGTTGCTTTTTTATTAGTCAGTATTTTGTTTGCTTGTTCAAATGAGCTAGATAAAAAAAATACAATTCCACAAGAAACACCTGCTCAAAAATCGGCAAATTTATTTATCTTGTATTGTGCTTCATGCCATGGAGAAGACGGAAAATTAGGTTCTTCAGGAGCAAAAGATCTCTCAAAATCGACACTTAGTATCGCCGAAATCAATGAAATTTTAGCGAATGGAAAAAATGCAATGCCTCCAATGAATGAACTTTTGGGAACAAAGGAAAATCAGGAATTGGTTGTCAATCATGTTCTATCTTTAAGGAAATAATGAGCGAAGGACATCTTACTTCCGATGCCAAAGAAGAACATTGCCTATTAGTTGGCGTAATTCATGCAGACATTACCGAAGAAATTGCACTTGAACACATTGATGAATTGGAGTTCCTTGCAGAGACGGCGGGTGCCATAACAAAGTATCGAATTCTTCAAAAACTTCCGTATCCTAACCCCAAAACCTATGTTGGAACAGGAAAATTAGAGGAAATAAAACAGTACATTAAAGCAGCAGATATAGACTTAGTAATTTTTGACGATGAACTTTCGCCATCCCAATTACGCAACATTGAACGAGAATTAGAATGCAAGGTCTTAGATCGTACAATTTTAATTCTAGATATTTTTGCAAGCCGCGCCAAAACATTTCATGCCAAAACTCAGGTTGAATTAGCTCAATTGCAGTACATGCTTCCCCGTTTAACAAGAATGTGGACTCACCTTGAGCGACAAAAAGGGGGAATTGGAATGCGTGGACCTGGTGAATCTCAAATTGAAACGGATAGAAGGATTATTCAAATGCGAATTTCCCTAATGAAAGAACGCTTGAAAGATATTGACAAGCAAATGGGAATTCAACGAGGAAATCGTGGGCAATTGGTCCGAGTGGCTTTAGTTGGCTATACGAATGTTGGGAAAAGCACTGTGATGAACTTGCTTTCAAAGGCGGATGTATTTGCAGAAAACAAACTATTTGCTACGCTGGACACTACCGTTCGAAAGGTTGTAATTGAAAACATGCCCTTGCTCTTAACGGATACAGTTGGTTTTATTCGAAAATTACCAAAGCAATTAATGGAATCCTTTAAATCTACTTTAGATGAGGTCCGGGAAGCTGATTTATTGATTCATGTACTTGATATTTCTCACCCTAATTTTGAAGATCATTTTAATGTGGTCAATGAAACATTAAATGAAATTGATAAAACTGAAAAACCTACAATTATTTTGTTTAACAAAATTGATGCTTATCAAGCCCCCAAGAATGACGATCTTGTTGAAGATTTTGTAGAAATCACAACTTTAGAAAGCCTAAAAAAATCTTGGATGGCGAAAATGAATAAGACAAAATGCGTATTTATTTCAGCTCAAGAAAAAGAAAATGTGGAAGAATTAAAGTCTGTGCTATATGAAGAAGTGAAGGCAATATTTCGCATTCGCTATCCCTATAATGACTTTTTGTTTTAGTTAAAAGTCTTAATCTTGGTCCTTTAAAAAAGGAAGATTTTCGCGAATTATATTTAAATCCTCAATAGAAAGAATAACACTTTGTATTTCTTGAGATTCTGTTTTTAATTTCATAGTGTTACCATTTGGATCACAAATAGATGAACCTCCAGAATAAAATAAATCTTTTCCATCAAGTCCAATTCTATTTGCTCCAATTACATACGCTTGATTTTCGATTGCTCTAGCTTTTAAAAGTGTAGTCCAATGTTCTATTCTTTTCTTAGGCCAGTTTGCAACATAAAGAAGTAGGTCATATGCAGGTTTTTCGTCAATAATATGATTACGACTTAGCTCAGGGAAACGTAAATCATAGCAAATTTGAAGATTAATATTCCAACCTAAATAAGAAACGATTGTTTGTTTTTTTCCAGGAGTATAATGATTATGCTCACCTGAAAGCGTGAACAACTTTCTTTTATCGTAATAGGATACATCCCCATTTGGAGACACAAAAACTCCACGATTGTAATCTTTTCCATTCTCTGAAATCATTAGAGATGTATAAATCGCAGTATTTCTTTTATTTGCCCAAAACTTTAAAAAATTGACGCCTTCAGATTTCCCCCATTCTTCGGATAACTGTTTTGAGTTCATGCTAAATCCTGTATGAAAAAGTTCGGGTAAAAGAACAAGATCTGAATCTATCATTTTTTCAAAAACCGTATTGTACAAACTATAATTTGCGGACTTATCTTCCCAAATTTGATCAACCTGAAAAATAGTAACTCTTAAATTTTGCATAAGCGCTCTGTTGCTGAAATCAGTGTTTGTTCATCTTTTGCAAAACAAAAACGAATTAATTTTTGGTCGTCTTGATTTCCGTTAAATACAGACAAAGGAATCGCCGCCACCCCAAATTCTTTTACCAAACGCTTACTAAAATCAAGGTCGCTTTCAATTGATATAGATTTATATGAAGCTATTTGAAAATAGGTTCCGTCGCAGGGAAATAATTCAAAACGACTACTTTTCATTTTTTCTCTGAAAAAGTCCCGCTTTATTTTATAGAAGACGCCTAAGGATTCTACTTTTGTCACTTTCAAATAATCACTTATACAGGCTTGGGCCAGACTATTTACGCAAAAAACTAAAAATTGGTGTACTTTTTTTATTTCTATCATTAATGTTTCCGAGGCAATTATGTATCCGATTTTCCATCCTGTAATATGGAATGTTTTTCCAAATGAAGAAACAACTACAGATCGATCTCTTAAAATCTCTGATGAATTAACAGAAAAATGAGCTTTTTCAAAGGTTATAAATTCATACACTTCATCCGATAAAACAGCTAAATTCGGGTGTTTTAAGATTAGTTTCTCTAGTAAACGAAGATCGTGTTCTGTCCAAACTGAACCACTTGGATTATGTGGATTATTTGTTATAATTAAGCGTGTTTTATCATTTGTTTGCTTAAATATATTTTCCCAATCTGGTAGAAATAAAGCATTTAAAGGAATTCTTATTGGCTTAGCTCCTGCAAGAATAATCGGTGCCTCATAGCAATCATAACTTGGATCTAAAATAATAACTTCATCATCTTTGTGAACTAACGCTTGAATTGTTGTAAAAATAGCTTGAGTTGCTCCTGCAGTAACCAAAATATTTTCTATTGGATTTAAATCCCTTGTATAACATTTATGAACCAAGTTTGAAATCCCTTCTAATAAACTTGGTAGTCCCGCCATTGGAGCATATTGGTGAATATTTGCACCTGCATTTTTCCTTATTAAATCTATTAAGATTTCATCCGTAGGAAAGTTTGGGAATCCTTGAGAAAGATTTATCGCATTATAATCTCCTGCCATTTTTGACATAGTGGTGAAGATAGTAGTCCCAACATCTGGTAATTTTGATAACATTCTCTAAAAGTACAAAATCTCTTTGTTTTGGAAACTTAGATGTTTTCCAATTTAAAAAAATATGCAAAGAAATCAACAATGTTTATTACCTATAACTAACTTAAATTTTTTATTATTTTAAATTAATTCAATGGCAAAATATAAAATCATTTAAGCATTACTAATTCTTAATCATTCGCAGTGTTTGG
>RFPM01000131.1 GCA_009926125.1 Flavobacteriales bacterium
GCTGATCCCATCGGAATGGAAATTAGGGCTCAAGCATTTGCTTTTTCATCAAATGATGAAATAAATAATATGACATTTTATAATTATGAGCTAATAAATCGTGGTACTCAAACCTTGTATAATACTTATTTTGGGTTTTTTACAGATGGCGCTTTAGGCGATCCTTATGATGATTATGTTGGCTGCGACGTAAATCATGGCTTAGCGTATTACTATAATGGAGATAATTTTGATGGCGATAACTCCGGGTATAAAGGATATGGATATTCACCTCCAGCAGTTGGAGTTGATTTCTTTGAAGGGCCTTATCAAGATAATGATGGAATTGATAATGCGTTTGGAATTGGCATGAATGAAGCTTTGAACGGCATCGGCTATGGTGATGGCCTAATTGATAATGAACGTTTTGGGATGCGTAGATTTTTATATTATTCAAATACCA
The DNA here is from genome assembly GCA_009926125.1 of Flavobacteriales bacterium. Lineage (GTDB taxonomy): Bacteria > Bacteroidota > Bacteroidia > Flavobacteriales_D > Crocinitomicaceae > UBA952. Next base: position 443 of record RFPM01000131.1, read on the forward strand.
CAAATGGCGCAAATCCTAATCAAACAGATCCAATTTCTTCCTCTGATTACTACAATTATTTAAGAGGTTTCTGGAAGGATGGAACAAAGTTTGTCTACGGAGGCAGTGGTCATATTTCTGATCCAGATGCAAACCCATTAATGCCCTGCGATTTTATGTTTCCTGGAGATACAGATCCATTGGGTTGGGGAACTAATGGGAATCCTCAAGCTCCTTGGACAGAACAAACAGCAAATAATACACCAAATGACCGTAGATTTGTGGAGTCAGCTGGTCCATTTGTTTTGAAGCCCGGAGCAGTTAATAATATTACAGTTGGTGTGGTTTATGCTCGTTCAAATGGCGGAAATCCCTTCGAATCTGTAGAAGTTTTAAGAAGAGCCGATGACAAAGCCCAAGCCTTATTTGAAAATTGCTTTAGGGTTTTAGATGCACCTCACGCTCCAAATTTGGATTTTCAAGAGTTAAATAATGAAATTATATTATTCCTGTCAAATTCACAAAATTCAAATAATTACAACGAAGGCTACCAAGAATTTGATCCCTTTATCGTTTCTGCTGACCCCAACGCTGATAAAAAGTATCGTTTTCAGGGTTACCAAATTTTCCAATTAAAAAATAAAAGCGTTTCATCTTCTGAATTAACAGATCCCTCAAAATCTAGACTTGTTGCTCAAGTTGACATAAAAGATAATGTAAGTAAAATAATCAATTTTGAATTCAGTGATGACCTAAATGCAAGTATTCCTGTTTTGAGAGTAAACGGAGAGAATAAAGGTATTCGTAAAAGTTTTAGCGTAACAAAAGATTTATTTTCGCAAGGTAATTCTACGCTTGTAAATTTTAAAAGCTATTATTTTATGGCGATTGCTTATGCTTATAATAATTATAAAACATATTCTCCAACTGATCCTTTATTACTAGATGGCCAAAAAATTCCTTATATCGCTAGTCGAAAAGCAGCAATAGGCGAAATAAAATCTATTGAAGTTATACCCCACAATCCAATGCCAGAAGCAG
>RFPM01000132.1 GCA_009926125.1 Flavobacteriales bacterium
CCTCCGTCATGGAATAAATTCTGCATTGTTACATATCGTGTTAGGTCAGAAAATAAAGTAATACAATAGTCAGCACACGCTAAAGCCGTTGCATTTCCTAAGGGCGACATCTGTTCTGAGAAATTAATGAATTCTGTAAATCCTTTAATTCCTTGTCCCGCAGTTGTAATTGTTGGCGATTGAGATATCGTATTTACACGCACCTTGTTTTTTATTCCATAATGGTAACCAAATGAACGAGTAATCGATTCCAACAAGGATTTTGCGTCAGCCATGTCATTGTAATCTGGAAAAATTCGTTGCGCTGCAATATAACTTAGTGCTAACACAGAACCCCATTCATTAACTGCATCGTGCTTGTACAATGTAGCCAAGGTTTTATGCAAAGAAATGGCAGAAACATCCATTGTTTGATTATAATATTGATAATTACTCTCTGTATAATGCTTTCCTTTTCTGACATTTGGTGACATGCCAATGGAATGCAAAACGAAATCAACTTTACCACCTAAAATCTCCATTGATTTTGTCACTAAATTCTCAAGATCTTCAATACTTGTTGCATCTGCAGGAATAATTTGACTCCCCGTTTCTTCCGCCAATTTATTAATTTCACCCATTCGCATAGCAATTGGTGCATTTGTTAAAACAAAAACTGCACCTTCTTCATGCGCGCGTTGTGCAACTTTCCATGCAATAGATTGATCATTTAAGGCGCCAAATATAATTCCGCGTTTTCCCTTCAGTAAATTGTTTCCCATTGTGTTTTATTTTTTACAAAATTACTAAAATGTTTCAATGTCATAATGAGCTTTAAAAACTATTCATCAACAATCAGTTGTGAGATGAATCTATTGCATTTATTTTTGTATTTTTAAGTCTCTATAATTTAATTTCATTTTAAAAATGTCAGAAAAGAGTAATAAAAACCAAATAATTCTTGTGCTAATTGTCGCAGCACTTGGGTATTTTGTTGACATCTATGATTTAGTGCTTTTTGGAGTTGTAAAAGGAGAAAGCTTGCAACAAATTATGTCGAATGCAAGTCCTGAGCAAATTGCTTCAACAGGAAAATTCCTCTTCAATATGCAAATGCTGGGAATGCTACTTGGTGGTTTATTATGGGGAATTTTGGGCGATAAAAAAGGGCGATTGAAAGTGCTTTTTGGATCTATTATACTTTATTCCATTGCAAATCTCGCCAATGCATTTGTTACAGATATTCCAAGTTATGCATGTATTCGAATTATTGCGGGAATTGGACTTGCCGGTGAACTAGGTGCGGGAATCACCCTGATTTCTGAAATAATGACGAAAGAAACTCGGGGCTATGGCACCATGATTATTGTAACTTTTGGAGCTCTTGGGGCAGTTGCTGCCTCGTTAGTTGGTGCAAACGGTCTTGGAATAACACAATTTTTTCATGATTTTACTGGTCTA
>RFPM01000133.1 GCA_009926125.1 Flavobacteriales bacterium
CATATTAAAGGTGAACTGCAACCAGCATTTGATCAAAACAATAGAAATTTAAAAAATTATCCTTTTGCAAATGCAATTGAGGAAAATATGGTAGATCAAATTATGCGCAATGCTAGAAAATCAACAGAGAGGTATAAAAAATTAATAGCATTTGGAGCAAGTGAAAGTGAAATAAGTAAAAATTTTGATACTCCAGCTGAAATGACAGTATTTTCATGGAGAGGTGAGCGCGATACAATTATGACACCTAATGATTCAATTCGTTATTACAAAGCATTTTTACATGCTGGCTTAATTTCAATTGACCCTGCCACTGGTTTTGTAAGAGCATGGGTTGGGGGTGTAAATTTCAAACATTTTGGATATGACCATGTTCGATTGGGGAAAAGACAAGTTGGATCAACGATTAAACCTTTTGTATATGCTGCAGCATTATCAATGAAAGTTGTAAATCCATGCACTACTTTTTCTCCAGGAGAATATTGTGTTAATTTAGTTGATAACGATAATAACGTTGTTGGTCAGTATTGTCCTGCCGGCGATGCAGCTGGTTCAGTGAAACAGGGCTTAGCACAATCTTCCAATCCTACAACTGTTGCTGTAATGGCAAGAATGGGAGATTTTAATCCTTCCAAAAAAGTTGGCGGACCTTATCAAATTGAAAAATTATTAAGGAAAACAAACATTACACTTAACCCAAATGATGTTGTTCCAGCAATGTGTTTGGGATCAATGGATTTATCTCTCTATGAGCTAGTAGCTGCACAATGTATTTTCCCAAATAATGGGATTTATGTTCGTCCAACTTCTATTGAACGGATTACAGATAGAAATGGAAAAGTCCTTTATAGCGCAAGTGAAGATAGGCAACAAGCACTTAATTCAACTGTAGCTTATGAAATTTTAAAAATGATGCGAGGTGTTATTGAAGGAGGAACAGGTTCTAGTTTGCGTAGTGCTAAATTTGGAAATATTCATCCTCCTACTGCTGGGAAAACTGGAACAACTCAAAATAATTCAGATGGCTGGTTTATTGGAATTACTCCTAACTTAGTTACTGGCGTTTGGGTTGGAGCTGAAGATCGTGCTGTAAGATTTAGAAGCATGAACTATGGGCAGGGAGCTAGAATGGCCTTGCCTATTTATGGGTACTATATGGAAAAAGTATACAAAGACCCCGATATTGGCTTGTCAACTCGAGATTTTCCAATACCATTAGACTATGATCCATTAGCATACGATTGCACTGAAATTTTGATGCCTGAATCAGTAGACGAATCTGAAATCCCTTTTGAATTTTAAAAAAGATGAATAAAGTTGTAGGAAATGTTGAATTAGCACTTAGTGGAATAAAAGATGACATGACGCTAATGCTTGGTGGTTTTGGCTTATGTGGAATTCCTGAAAATTCAATTTCTCAACTTGTAAAAAT
>RFPM01000134.1 GCA_009926125.1 Flavobacteriales bacterium
GTAGCCAGAAATTGGATTACAATCTGACTGAGCTACATCTGAATTACCAAAACCATCATTATCAAAATCTTGATAGTAAGTTATCGGATTCAAACAAGGAACTGGAGTAACAGACTCCCAGCTTGACCCTACTCTTATTTCATCTATTTCTACATTTCTTATTCCTGTACCATGACGCAAATAAACTGAAGCAAAAGAATTAAAAATAGAAGTTCCCAAAGAACTTTCTATAGTAGGAATAGGTTCAGGACTTCCTGGAACTGGATTCACAAAAAGTGATGCTTGTATTGGAGAAGTTGTATTATTAAGTTTAATAACGACTAACAATGTCGTTCCCGCTGGAAATTCTGTTAACAGATAATTTGGCGTAGGAGAAGGTGTTCCTCCTGTATAATTAAGGATTCCTAATTGAAAAGTATTTGGAGAAAGACCTTTTTTCACATACACTCGACCAGCAAAACTAGTTAAAGAAGTTCCTGCTGCGCCACCAAATCCAATAAAATGTACACCCGTAGTCGATAGCGTATCTGCATTTGTGACATTCATTAAGAACGATAAATATCCTACTCCAGAAATTCCAGAAATTGCTTTGTTAACGTCTTCAGTATTTCCGGCTATAAATATTGCTCTATTTCCAATTGAATTTTGCAAGCCGCTATACGATAAACTGCTTCCTGAATTAGAGGGAGTTGTTAGAACTTGGAATTGCCCTGGAACTGCACCACTGTGGGTTGTCCAGCCATTTGCATTTAATGCGCCATCAAAGTTGAATGATTCAAAGGTTTGGGCAAATAAAAAAGTACAAGCAAGAATTGCAAGAGAACTAAGGTAGATTTTTCGCATATTTATTTTTTTTAAAATTAAGAAATCTGATTAAAGTGAGAACTATAGTAAATAAAAAAGGCGAATTTAATCGCCCTTTTCTATCTAAATAGTATTCTTTTTTATGAATTTGATGCTTCAGCCTCTCTTTCTGGTCGTGGCAACAAAACCTTTCGAGATAATTTCCATTTCTTAGTTTTTGGATCTTTTCCAATAACTTTAAAATCAAGCATCTCCCCTTCTTTACAAACATCTTCCATTTTTGCAACTTTCTCCCAAGAGAATTCAGAAATATGAATTAAACCATCTGTTCCTGGAAGTATTTCTACGAAGCAACCAAAGTCCTTTACTGATTTAATTTTTCCGTGATACGTAGCGCCATCTTCCACTAAAGGAGGAAATGCAATTAAGCGGATTCTTCGAATTGCCTCATTCATATCATCTGCATTGCTAGATAATATTTGAACTCGACCTTCAGTTGTAGGTAATTCCTCAATCGTAATAATTGTTTTAGTTTCTTTTTGAAGTCCCTGAATAATTTTTCCTCCAGGTCCGATAATAGCACCAATCATATCATTTGGAACAACAAACATTTCTAC
>RFPM01000135.1 GCA_009926125.1 Flavobacteriales bacterium
AACAATGAAAGAACAAGACATAGTTTTAAAAAGCATCTAACTTCAAAAACATAAATAATTCAACAAACAATATGAGAAAAAAAATCTTTTTTTTATTAGCAATCATTTTCCTTTCTGGAAAAAATTTATCAGCACAATTTAACAACCTCTGGATTCCCGACACTATTTCTGGAACTAATTTTAATCTGACACTCAACGATACTTTCGCACAGTTACGACCAGGTAATCAAACGATTACAGCAGGAATTAACGGTAGTCAATTTTGGGGACCCACTTTGATTTTTAATCAAGGTGATACGGTTCACATGAATGTGCAAAACAATTTGAATGATTCAACAACCGTTCACTGGCACGGAATGCACTTACCTGCTGTGATGGATGGTGGGCCACACCAGATAATTCCACCCGGAACTATCTGGCAACCGTATTGGAAGGTAACAAACAACGCGGCTACTTATTGGTATCATCCGCATTTACACAACATGACAATGGAACATCTTACCAAAGGACTTGGCGGATTTATAATTGTCAGAGACCCGATAGAATCAACATTAGCATTGCCTCGAACTTATGGAGTGGATGATTTTCCAATCGTATTAACCAGCAGAGGTTACGATGCAATGAATCAATTTACAATAACAAATAATATAAATATTAGTGAATACGGAGATTACATGTTAACTAACGGCACTCCGAATGCACAAGTAAGTTTGCCTAAGCAATATGTTCGCTTACGAATTTTAAATGCTGAAATTGAAAGAGGATATAATTTAGGTTTCAGCGATAACAGAACTTTTTACATCATTACCAATGATGGTGGTTTACTAAACGCACCGGTTGCTGTTACAAGAGTGAAACTGATGGTTGGAGAACGTATTGAAATATTAGTTGATTTGAGCACCAACAATGTTGGAGATACTTTAAATTTAAAAGCATTTAACTCTGGTCTGCCATTCGGATTTCCCGGTGCGGAGCCACAGCAAAGCGGACTAAACGGAAGTTTATTGAATAATCATGACTTCACCGTTTTACACATCAATATTGCAGCAACAACAGCAACTCCTGTTACAACGATGCCGGCAACACTTGCTTCCAATACTTATTGGACTGCTGCGAATGCAACGGTAAACCGCACAATAACTGTAACACCAGGTTCAGGAATAGGTCTTGCAGAATTTGCTTTTGATAATACTCCTTTTTCTTTGAACACCATTAATAAAACTGTAAACATTAATACGATTGAAAAATGGACAATTGTAAATAGCAATATTTTCAGTCACGCATTTCACATTCATGATGTGCAATTTAAAATTGTTGCGAGGAATGGAAATGCAAGTGGTGTCGGAAATTACGAATCGGGTTGGAAAGATGATGTGTATTTACCGAAAGGAGAATCCGTTTCATT
>RFPM01000136.1 GCA_009926125.1 Flavobacteriales bacterium
CCTGCTGTACTTGTACTTGGAGTAATCTCTCCTGTACTTGCATTGATACTCAAGCCTGCTGGACTTGCACTGTAAGTGCCTCCTGTTGTGCCTGTTTGGCTTATAGACTGAACACCAACAGTCTGACAGAAAGAGGTGCTCGCACAACTAATACTTGCTATTGGTGCTGCAGTAATTGTTACTGCTGTTGTAGTTGTTAATGCTGCACAACCTCCTGTTGCTGCTATTGTGTAGCTTACAGTGTAGGCACCTGCTGTACTTATACTTGGAGTTATTTCTCCTGTACTTGCATTGATGCCCAAGCCTGTAGTTGAGGAGTACATGACACCTGTTGTGCCTGTTTGTGTTACAGACTGTGCACTTGTAATAGTTTTACAGAATGGTGAACCAGCATAACTTATACTTGCACTTGGTGCTGTGGTTATTGTTACTGTTGCTGATGTGCTTACTGCTGAACAGCCTGCTGCTACTATTGTGTATGTCACAGTGTAGGTACCTGCTGTGCTTGTACTTGGAGTGATTGCTCCTGTACTTGCATCTATGCTCAAGCCTGTAGCTGAGGAGTAAGTACCGCCTATTGTGCCTGTTTGGCTTACAGACTGTGCACTTGAAAGAGTGTTACAGAATGGAGAACCAGTATAGCTTATACTTGCACTTGGTGCAGCGGTAATAGTTACACTTGCTGTAGTTGTTACTGCAGAACATCCTGCTGTTGCAGCTATTGTGTAGCTTACTGTGTAGGTCCCTGCTGTACTTGTACTTGGTGTAATTGCTCCTGTACTTGCATTGATGCTCAAGCCTGTAGTTGAGGAGTATGTGCCTCCTGTTGTGCCTGTTTGACTTACAGCTTGACCTGTTGTAAGAGTCTTACAGAATGGTGATTCTTCATAGCTTATGCTTACACTTGGTGCTGTAGTGATGCTTACACTTGCTGTGGTGCTTACTGCTGCACAACCACCTGCTGCTGCAAGCGTGTATGTTACTGTATATGTTCCTGCTGTACTTGTACTTGGAGTGATTGCACCCGTACTTGGGTCTATGCTCAAGCCTGTAGCTGAAGAGTAAGTACCTCCTGTTGTGCCTGTTTGACTTACAGACTGTGCGCTTGTAAGGGTGTTACAGAAGGATGCGCTTCTTGCTGTAGGTGCTGCTGTGATTGTTACACTTGCTGTAGTGCTTACTGCAGAACAACCTCCTGTTGCAGCTATTGTGTAGCTTACTGTGTAGGTGCCTGCTGTACTTATACTTGGAGTTATTGCTCCTGTACTTGCAATGATGCTCAAACCTGCAGTTGAGGAGTATGTGCCTCCTGTTGTACCTGTTTGTGTTACAGACTGTGCACTTGTAATAGTTTTACAGAATGGAGATCCAGCATAGCTTATACTTGCACTTGGTGCTGC
>RFPM01000137.1 GCA_009926125.1 Flavobacteriales bacterium
ATCGGAGTTTAACTACGATTTACCTGAAGAATTAATTGCAAACTACCCTTGTGACAACCGCGATGAGGCGAAATTAATGGTTATTCATAGAGATACTGGGAAAATTGAACACAAACTATTCAAAGACTTAATCAATTATTTCGAAGAAGACGATGTAATGATTATGAATAATACACGTGTTTTTCCTGCTAGAATGTATGGAAATAAAGAGAAAACAGGAGCAAAAATTGAAGTTTTTCTTTTGCGTGAGCTAAACCGTGAGAGCTTACTTTGGGATGTGCTTGTGGATCCTGCTCGAAAAATACGAATTGGCAATAAATTATATTTCGGAGATGATGATTCTCTTGTTGCTGAAGTAATTGACAATACAACTTCTAGAGGTAGAACACTTCGGTTTTTATTTGATGGGCCATATGAGGAATTTAAAGCTAAAATTACTGAGTTAGGTGAAACACCGCTTCCAAAATACATAAAAAGAGAAGTGGAAGTTCAAGATGAAGAGCGCTATCAAACAATCTATTCGAAGGTGAGGTGCGGTTGCTGCACCAACAGCAGGTTTACATTTTTCAAGAGAATTATTGAAACGTTTAGAAATTAAAGGAATTCATTTTGCAGAGGTTACTTTGCATGTCGGACTTGGTACTTTTAGATCTGTTGAAGTTGAAGATTTGACGAAACATAAAATGGATTCAGAACAGGTTATAATTTCTGAAAAAACTGCAGAAATTGTAAATAACGCAAAAAGAAATAAGCGTCGTGTTTGTGCAATTGGTACAACTTCAATGCGAGCAATAGAAACATCTGTTTCTACTGACGGTTATCTAAATTCGTATAATGGATGGACAAATAAATTTATTTTTCCTCCGTATGAATTTAGTATTGCAGATAGTTTGGTTACAAATTTTCATACTCCTCTTTCTACTTTACTAATGATGATTTCTGCATTTTGTGGACATGAACTTATGACAAAAGCATACAAAGAGGCCATAAAAGAAAAATACCGGTTTTACTCCTATGGCGATGCCATGTTCATAATTTAATTTTTCACTAAAAAGGAGCTTTACAATAAACCCGTTGCTGCTGTTTACTGATTGGGTGAATAAAAATTAGTTCTTGAGCATGTAAATATAAACGGGTCGATTTTGTGCCGTATAAATCATCTCCTAGTATTGGACATCCTAAACCAAGATGGTGTGCAGCATGAACTCTAAGTTGATGCGTTCGCCCTGTTATGGGAAAAAATAGAATTCTCGTTGTATTTTCTTCTCTGGAAAGAACTCTAAATTTAGTTTTGGCAGCTTTTCCGAATTCTTTACAAACTAATTGCTTTGGTCTATCATCGAAATCTCCA
>RFPM01000138.1 GCA_009926125.1 Flavobacteriales bacterium
GAAGATCTTTAGGACGGATACTTTTTACATTCCAAACATGATAAAGTTCATGTGAGGAAACACCAAGTAGTTCGTCATAGCGATTTTCAAACAAATCATATGAAGGACCAAGTGTGATTACAGTACTTTTAAGGTGTTCAACTCCGTGATAAGCAAGATATGGAAGAGATTGTATGAGGAAATGATATTCGCTAACAGGAAACTCTCCAAAATCTTCGATTTGTTTTTTAGTAAAGCTTCTGAAATCATCAATAACTCTTTCCCATGGAATATTTAATTGATTATTAAACCAAATATGGAAGTTAGTATCTGCTACAGAATATGTTTGTTTCTCTAAGTTTTCAGAGCAAATAAAAGGCGAATCTGCTAATTCATCAAAATTTTCTGCAAGCAAAAAGTTATTTTCTTGAACTAAGGAACTTGCAATTGTATAATTTTTTGGAATATTCAATTCAAGTGAAATAGGAAATTGTTCTTTGCCTTCTGCATATAGAAAGCAATTTACTGGATTCACATATAATTGTTGTTCGTCAAAGTAGCTTGAGCCAGCATTTAGTTCATTTGCATAGTATTGGTATTCAATTTTAATATACTTTGTTTCATTCGAACTTATCTCCCAGGAATCTTTATTGATTTTATGAAAATTAACTGCTTTATTTTGATCATTAAAAACTTTAAAATTTTTTATATTTTTGGCGAAGTTCCCAAGTTCATAACGCCCAGGTCGCCAAGAGGGAAGATGAATGATTGTTTTATTTTCATCTACGGGAAATTGCACTTTGATTTTTATAAAGTGTTGCTGTGAATTATCACAATCGATCGTATAGAATATTCTTTCTTGCAAATTATTATGCGTATAATTCAACTTGAAGCTGAGAAATTTTTGAATCTGCAAGGTATTCATCATAACTCATCATTTTATCAATAATACCATTTGGTGTAATTTCCACGATGCGATTTGCAACTGTATTTACTAATTCATGGTCATGAGATGTAAAAAGCAAGGTTCCTTGGAAATCCCTCATGGCATTGTTTAAAGCAGTTATCGATTCGAGATCTAAGTGATTTGTTGGTTCATCCATCATCAATAAATTTGCTTTCGCCAACATCATTTTAGAAAGCATACAGCGAACTTTTTCTCCTCCAGATAAAACAGATGATTGTTTCATTGCCTCTTCTCCAGTAAATAACATACGACCTAAAAAAGTTCGTAAATAAACATCTTCACGTTCTTCATCAGTTTGAGCATACTGGCGTAACCAATCTATTAATGAAATTTTCCCAGAAAAATACGTGTGATTATCGTTTGGAAGATAGGCA
>RFPM01000139.1 GCA_009926125.1 Flavobacteriales bacterium
ATCCATTTCAAAGCCGTGCAATACTTTTGATAGTTTGCATAAGAGGTTTCTTTTCCGATGAGTAATTTTAGGTCATGGGTGTGGTCTTCCCACACGGTGCAAAGTGTTTTTGATTTGCTAGTGTTCACACACAAAATGGCATCACGTAAAAGTTCAGGGGTTGCCTGGTCATAAAGTGCGTTAAGGTCTGCGTACTTGTTATACGCATTTGCTTTGAACGCTTCCATGTAACGATTGACTTCTAAAGCTTCTGATGTTTTTCCTTTGCACATTCCAAGTTTGCCATCCCAAACATCGGGTTGAACATATCTTTTTGTGAACATGGCGAGCGATTGACCGTTGATGGTAATTCGCATGTTAATGGGGCAATCTCCGTTTTTTGTAGGACGGGATCTGTTGATGTAAAACATCAATCTGAAAGTTGTTTTTGACGACATAATAATTTTATCAAATGGCCCCCCATTTTGAGTACAAATTTGATGACAAAATCTCGAGTTGCAAAACGTCAAAACGAGACAGGACGCGACATTGAGCGACATACTGTGACGTAATTGGTGTTTTTTTGGATTACGTCACAAGTTGCAAAATAAATGTGTCGTTTTATGGCGTTTTAAGTCGTTTTCAGAGCCATATTTTCCCATAAAAAAAACCCCGATTATCATTGATAATCAGGGTTTTAGCTTATTTCTTGTTAGAAATGATGCGGAGAGAGGGGGATTCGAACCCCCGTTACGTTTCCGTAAACACGCTTTCCAAGCGTGCGCGTTCAACCGCTCTGCCACCTCTCCGAAATTTGAGTTTGCAAAAATAAGCAATTTAGAATGATACCGAAATTTATAGACCGTAAAGTAACATCCCAATTGTAAAATAAATGAAAAGGCCAGTTACATCATTTAAAGTAGTAATAAATGGTCCAGTTGCAAGAGCTGGATCAATCTTATAATGATTGAGTACCAAAGGAATCAGGGTTCCAATAACTGCCGCAAAAATAATTACAGTAAATAAAGAGATACTTACTACAAATCCAAGTTGGGCATTACCAAAGAAATAAGCTATTACAAAAATGATGCTTGCCAATAACACGCCATTAAACAATCCCACTGCAGCTTCGCGTAAAAGTTTGTGAAAGATATTTCCAAAATCTTTTGTACCGCGTGCTAATGATTGAACAACAATTGCCGAAGATTGAACCCCAACATTTCCTCCCATAGCAGTGATTAAGGGGATAAAAAAAGCAAGCGCTGGAATTTGTGTTATACTTCCCTCAAAGCCAGAAATTACTTTAGCTCCTAAAGT
>RFPM01000140.1 GCA_009926125.1 Flavobacteriales bacterium
CAACCAACAGCACCAACAGTAGCTTGTTACCAAACAGCAATTTTCAATGGTACTACTTGTGAATATGATATTACAGGATCACAACCAACAGCACCAACAGTAGCTTGTTACCAAACAGCAATTTTCAATGGTACTACTTGTCTATATGATGTAACAGGATCACAACCAACAGCACCAACAGTAGCATGTTATGAAACAGCAACGTTCAATACAACAATTTGTACTTGGGTAATAAGTGGCACACAAGCATTACAACCAACCCTTGCCTGTTACCAAACTGCAGAATTCAACACAACAAGTTGTTCTTGGGTATTAAGTGGCACGCAACCTGCACAACCAACTCTTGCTTGTTATCAAACAGCAACATTCAATACAACAAGTTGTTCTTGGGTAGTAAGTGGCACGCAACCTGCACAACCAACTCTTGCTTGTTATCAAACAGCAACATTCAATACAACGAGCTGTTCTTGGATAGTAAGTGGCACACAGCCATTACAACCATCATTAGCCTGTTACCAAACCGCAGAATTCAACACAACGAGCTGTTCTTGGATAGTAAGTGGCACACAAGCAGTTCAACCAACTCTTGCCTGTTACCAAACTGCAGAATTCAACACAACGAGCTGTTCTTGGCTAGTAAGTGGTACACAAGCAGTTCAACCAACACTAGCCTGTTACCAAACCGCAGAATTTAATACTACAACATGTGCTTGGATAGTAAGTGGTACACAGCCATTACAACCATCATTAGCCTGTTATCAAACAGCAGAATTTAGCACTACCTTGTGTTCTTGGGTAGTAAGTGGCACACAGCCCGCACAACCAACCGTAGCGTGTTATGAAACTGCAACATTTAACACAACAAGCTGTGTTTGGGATGTAAGTGGCACACAGCCCGCACAACCAACAGGCTTAGCATGTTATGAAACGGCAAGTTTTAACACTACAGAATGTGCCTGGGTAGTAACAGCCGCTCAGCCTGCCCAACCAACCCTTGCATGTTATGAGATAGTAAGCTTTAATGAAGAAATCTGTTCTTGGGTAGTAAGTGGCACACAGCCCGCACAACCAACTCTAGCCTGTTATCAAACTGCAGAATTTAGCACTACCTTGTGTTCTTGGGTAGTAAGTGGCACCCAAGCAACCGAGCCAACAGTAGCGTGTTACCAGACAGCAACCTTCAACACAACAAGCTGTATTTGGGATGTAAGTGGCACACAGCCCGCACAACCAACAGGCTTAGCATGTTATGAAACAGCAAGCTTTAACAC
>RFPM01000015.1 GCA_009926125.1 Flavobacteriales bacterium
AAGTGTAAGATTTATTGCATCATCAGAAAGGTACATTCCCGATAAGTTTATTGCTGAAGATGTTGTATTGTATAATTCTATCCAATCATCACTTTCTCCATTTGAATCATATAATGAAGTAGAATTACTAGCGACAATTTCATTGATTACGACATTTCCATTTGTGCAAAAAGGAAAGTTTATTTGAATTGAGTGGTATTCATGCTCTGCTCTTGTTGGACTAAACAATCCTGCATTTGAATTTTCAGCATAAATATAATACTCGAAAGCTGTGCCACTTAAAGTAACTTGAAAACCAAAAATATGGTCACCAGCTGCGCCATCTCCATGTTGACCATCGTCAAACATTTGAACGCGGTTAAATTTTAATTGATGGTTTAAGCGATATCCTAAATAAACGGATGATTCATTTACACAAGTTGATGTAATATAAATTGATTGATTAAAATTTGGAGTAGTATTACTCGCTCCAAATGATGAAATTAAAGGTGCAGCAAGTAAATAATTTGAGTTTGTGCTAAAATAGGTCGCTCTTGCATCCATTAAAGCTTGAATTCCTGGAATTGAAGATCCTCCGCCCATTCCTCCACCTGTTACAGCAGTTGTTAAACTAGTTTGATATTGAGCATACGTAAAAAACTTATATGGATCTGCTTGAACGGCAGCATCAATAGTTGTTCTTATACTGTTTGCTGTTGTTAAGTATTCTTGCGTAATAAAAATCTCTTGTACAATTGTTCGAATATGCGCCAAATACATTCTTTTGTACATTGGATTTGCCATCAGTTTTACAATCAAAGGATGAATTGAGGAAGTACTATTAGACATTGGGTCTAAGGTTGTTGCAGTATATGCTCCTGAGCCCGTTCCTCCGGGAAAACCAGCGAAACTCATGTTTAAATCCCAAACTGTTGGAACAAAACGATTGTTTAAATCCCAAGATAAATAATAATTTTGCCGGAAAGCACCATTGTAAGAATCTAAATTAACTAAAACATTATTAAAAGCTAACATCCATAGTGCGCGATCTACATCTAACTTACTTTCTAACAAGCTGACATTATTATTAAGCGTATTGATTAAATCTACTAAGCGAGTCCAACCAAAATCTGATTTTAATTCATAAGAAGAGAAATAAGAACTACTGTCTGCATTGATATATTTTAAATCTGGACTTGCAGTAGTTCCAGGTCCTGCGCCACCAGTAGGATTACACTTAAAAAAAGAATCATTACTTAAATAATAATGATCACCATTAAATTTTTTGTTAATACTCTCAGCATTTGAATAAAGTCCTCTAAGTGTTCCATTGATATAAACATTTGCAAAATTTGCTTTTGAGCAATCCATAAATTGTTCTAAAATTGCATACGACAAAACCTCGCGAATCATTGATGGATCCTGGTAACCATTTTGAAGCTTTACATCCGTATAACCTTGGTAATCTTGACTTCCTTTAATATAGTCTAACTCAATGTGAATAGGGTTTTTATTATTATTTGGATTATAGGATGAGTTTCCTTTGTATTTTACTCCAACGCTATCTAAGGTAATACCATTTATGCGGGCAGAATCTGCAATAATGTATGCATCTGATGCAACTGCAGCATCCAACTGCGCATCCCAATTTGCTGCAGAGAAGAAAATTTCTATGGTTTGAATAGTCGCTCTGTCATAAAAATTTTGCGCAAATGATGAAAGTGAAATAAAAATTAGAAGAAATAGAAGAGATATTTTATTATTCATAAGGAACATTTTTAAATAATTAAGTGACTAGAAATAAAATAAAACTTGTGGTTTAAACCTGAAAATAATTTTATCGATAATCTCCCAAAAACAAATTTACATTAATTAAATATTAAAAAATAATTAAATTTTAAGGGGTCATTTTATTTTCAATCAGATCATTTGTGTATTTTTGATAGATTGCCTTCATTTTTTTTATTTCTAAATCATCTGATTTACTTCTTTTCTTCATTGAAGATAAATTCCAAACTAATAAATCCTTTGTACCTTGATATGCCATTAAATTTTCTTGTGCATAAATAATTTTTGGCTGTTTCTGCTTGTTAAAATAAGAAGTGCCAAATGCATAATACTTTGATCGAATATTCAACAAGTCCATTAATGTAGGTAAAATATCTATTTGTTGAAAAGGCACTAAAGAATCAATGCGTGGTAAAGAAACTGTTGGGTGATAAAATGCAATAGGAACTCTATGCAACCAAACTAAATCGCTTCTATCAGATCGACTAGTTGGACCAACATGATCTGCACAAAAAACAAAAATCGTATTTTTAAACCAAGATTTTTTCTGTGCTTTATTCCAAAATTCCCGCAATGCTATATCAACATAACTTATCGTAGCACAAAGAGGTTCAGGTCCTTTTTTCACCTTTTTTCGATAGTCTTTTGGAATTGTAAAAGGATGATGGGAAGAAAGTGTGAAAACCATTGAAAAGAAAGGTATTTTCATTTTATCCATTTGACCTAAAGACCAAGCTAAAAAATGATGGTCCTCAATTCCCCAATTTCCATCAAAGTGATCTTCATTGTTGTATTCTGTTCGTCCATAATAGCTATCAAAGCCAGCTGCTGAGGCGAACGCATCAAAGCGCATAGAGCCATTTGTAGCTCCATGAAAAAAAGCGGATGAATAACCATTCCCTTTCAAAATACTTGGAATTCCTTGAAATTGATTTGAACTATACGAAGAAAGAATAAAACTTTCATTCATCCACATTGGAATTGATGAAATAACTGCAGGTAAGGCATCCATAGACGTGCGACCATTTGCAATTCCGTGTTCAAAATACATTGACTTTAAAAGAATAGAATCTAAGAAAGGTGTAAAACTCTCAGGATTGTTAGGGCCGCAATACATAGAACCAAAACTTTCTAATAAGATGAAAACAACATTTTGAGAGTCTTTTACTAAATTTTGTGGTTTCCCATTCTGAATAGGATTAAAATATTTTTTTATTTCAGAATCCGAAAAAAATGTTTTTTTCTCCACTCCCTTAAACTGATAGGTTTTTAATAGCGTAAATGCAGAATTTAAAACAGCTGGGGAATTTTCAATACTAACATAATTAGTAGACTCTAGAATTCCAATTGGTTTCAACTGAAATCCACCACGACCAATTATGATTGTTAAAGCTATTGTTAGAATAAAAAATATCCATTTTTTTGGTTGTTTAAAATTTACCTGAACAGATTTCGACTTAAAATATGTAAAAAGTAATAAACCAAAAGAAACAATAAAGAATAAAATAAGCCACCAAAATTCTAGGATAAAATCTCCTGCCAGACTTCCTGTTTCGTCACTATTTAACATGAATTTTAAGTAATCATAACTAGTTCGTTTGTGCGTGTAGGAAAAATAGGCCACATCGAGCGCATTTAATAAAAAGACTATCGCACTACTAACAGTAAATACAATAAATAAAACAATAGACCTTATTTTTTCAGTAAAAAATGGGAGAGGAATTACACTAAGAAAGATAAAAGGCAAGAAAAAAAGTGCAATTGTAATACAATCAAACCAAAGTCCTATAATATGTTCTCTAACACCAAAATCAGGAAAGGACTCGCCATTACAAAATAGGAGAAGTATTCTATAAACTTCTAAAATAAGTAAAACAAAACTCAGTTTAAAAAGTAAGTTAAATATGTTTTTCTCTAAAAGAAGTTTTAGCTTCAAATCAGTAATTTAATAAGCTTGAAATAGCTGAAATTAATCTTTCTTTTGGTAGGAATTGTTCTTCCAAAGCAACTGCAAATGGAACTGGAGTATCCAATGACGCAACACGAATAACTGGAGCATCCAAGTATTCAAAACAATTCTCTGAAATTAAAGCAGCCAATTCGCCACCAATTCCTCCCATCATACAATCTTCGTGAAGAACAATAACTTTCCCCGTTTTTTTAACTGCAGTGTAAATACTCTCAGTATCTAAAGGCAACAATGTTCTAAGGTCAATTATTTCGGCACTCGTATCCGGAAACTTTGTTAAAGCTTCTTTTGCCCAATGAACACCTGCTCCGTAAGTTATAATTGTAAAATCCTTTCCTTCAGAAACGATTGCTGCTTTTCCAATTTCAACAGTATAATAATCCGAAGGAATTTCTTCTTTAATACTTCTATAAAGTCCTTTGTGTTCAAAGAATAGAACAGGATTTGGGTCTTCAATTGCTGCATTTAGCAAGCCTTTTGCATCATAAGGATTTGAAGGATATAAAATCTTTAATCCCGGCGTATGAAAAAACCAGGCTTCATTACTTTGAGAATGAAAAGGTCCAGCTGCTGTTCCTGCACCTGTTGGCATTCTAATAACAACGTCCGCATTTTGGCCCCAGCGCCAATTTATTTTCGCTAAATTATTTATTATTTGATTGAATCCACAGGTTACAAAATCTGCAAATTGCATTTCCACCATTGCCTTCATTCCTGAAATAGACAAGCCCAAACTTGCACCTAGTATTGCAGATTCACAAAGTGGTGTATTTCTGACTCTTTCTTTTCCAAATTTCTCAAGTAAGCCCTCAGTAACCTTAAAGGCACCTCCATATTCTGCAATGTCTTGCCCCATCAAAATCAAATCTGGATAACGCTCCATAGATTGAATTAAAGCATCTTGAATGGCATCAATAAATCGTTTTTCAACAAGAGGTCCATTCGGTTTTTGAACTTCTTGTTTGAATGGAGCATAAATATCTGCTAATTCAACCTCTATATTTGGAATAATTGCGTCTTCTGCATTTGCTGTGTCAAATCCTGCTTGAATTTCATCCTTAAAGGATTTTTTTATTTCTTCAATGGACTCTTTTGTGAGAACTCCTTGCTCAAGTAAATACAATTCAAAGTTCAAAACAGGATCTTTTTTCGCCCATTCATCTTGCAATCCTTTAGGATAATATTTCGTACCTGAAGATTCTTCATGTCCCCTCATGCGAAAAGTCATTAATTCCAATAAAAATGGTTTAGGGTTTTCACGAATTTCCTGGTTTATTTTTCGGACAGTGCGAATTACCTCTAAAATGTTATTGCCATCAACTTGAATAGCATTCATTCCATATCCAATTCCCTTATCGATAAATTGTTTACAGCGAAATTGTTCTTCGGAAGGTGTGGATAAACCCCATTGATTATTTTCAACACAAAAAATAAGGGGTAAATCCCAAACGGCTGCGACATTTAACGATTCATGAAAATCGCCTTCAGAAGCTCCACCATCTCCAGTAAAAACAAGTGTTGATTTTCTATTCTTTTTTATTTTATTAGATAGAGCTATACCATCTGCAATTCCAAGTTGAGGTCCTAAATGGGAAATCATTCCTACTAATTTATATTCTTGAGTTCCAAAATGAAAGGACCGATCTCTACCTTTTGTAAAACCTGAAAGTTTGCCTTGAAACTGAGAAAAAAGTCTATTTAAAGGAATTTCGCGTGTAGTGAAAATACCTAGATTTCTGTGCATCGGCAAAATATACTCCTCTTTTTCCATTGCATAGGAACAACCAACTGAAATTCCTTCTTGTCCCCATCCAGAAAACCATTTCGTGATTTTTCCTTGCCGAAGTAAAATAAGCATTTTTTCTTCGATTAATCTTGGGAGCAGTAAGCTATTGTATATTTTCAGTAATTCAGAATCATCAAATCCATCTCTATTGAATTCAATTTGTCTTAGTTCTTCTTGTTTCATTTAATAACTTTCTAAAAGTGTACTGAATTACACTTTTAATCCCTTTACAACACGTTCTTTACGTTTATTTTTCTGAAGATTTTTCTTAACCACAACAAGATGTGTAGCTCTTGCAAAACCTCTAATTAGATCAACTTTATAGGTATTACCACCATACTGAATTCTAGCCCCACCTGGAGCAGACCAATCAGCTTGAAAATAATAACGACGATTTTTAACAAGCTCATTTTTAGATGAAAATGTTAAAACTTTTTCGTCGCCAAGTTCAAATCTGACAATTATTTCGCCATTTGGTCCAAAATTCTCAAAAACACACTTTGTGCCCGCTGGAATTATAATTGATTCCCTCTTGCTATTCGAACTAGAAACTAGTGCGCCATTTTGAGTGGAGTTTTGACTATCTAATATTAACTCTTGATCTAAAATAAGAGTATGAGAAGTCGAAAACTGTACATTTCTCATTTTCTCATCTGAATCTAAACTAAACTCATCTCGTAATTCATTTGTATAAGGTACTTTAACACCGCAAGAAATGAGAGAAAACAAAAGGAGAAATAAACAAAAAGTATTTTTCATAAGAATTAAATTTATTTACAAATTTAGTAATTCCATTCAAAAAAAATACTTCGATTTAGCAAATCAAATAAATTAGTTTTTTTTTTAATGATAAAAAATAAAAAAAGATTAAAATTGTTTCTTTAAATTAGCGTTCATAAAGAATTTTTTGATGCGTCTTTTTATAATTCCTTTTTTTTTTATCTTTCAGTTTATTCTAGGGTGCGGTTCAAATACGAATGATAAAAAAGTAAAATTACAAATAAAAAAAAAGTATTATAAGCCTGAAAAACCAACTCCTAATAAAAAGCATGACACCTTAATTGTTTTATTTGATTTATATAATCAAGATTCTGTTAACTTAGGAATTACAAAAATAAGCCCAAATCTAGAAAAAACCTTTATTGAGCGCTTTCCAAACAAAAAGATATTTAATTTTATTTTGGAATCTAAAAATTCTACTGTAAAACATCTACAAATTGACTATTTAGATTCCAATTCTATGAAAAATGCATTTTTCAATTTTTTAGATTGTTATGGTAAAGACTGTAAAAGTATTGAGTTGTTTCAGAAAGTAAAATTTTCAAAAATATTCTTTATGCTTATTACTACAACTAAATCTATACATATTATTGAATCTGACAATAATCTAAACTCAAGTGAATGGATAAATTGTGTGCGTTTTTCAAAAATAGCAGACCCTATAAAATTTATCATTATTCAAAAAAAGCAACAGAAAGCAAAATGGTTTAGTTATTCAAACTTTCACTTAACTGAAGTAAAATGAAAACTGTCAATCGAGGATTTATTTCCATCACACCTACTCCATTATTTATTGCTTGGGCATTAAAAAATTCTGATGAAGAACAATTTTTTACAAATAATCCTGAACCTTCAATCTATTTGGTAGAAGATGATTTTTGGGAAGATTCTATAATTCTGGAAAAGTACTTTAAAAAAATAGCACAAGCTGAATTTAAAGCGATCTGTTCCGATGAAGAAAAATTTCCGATCATTTCTAATGAAGATGAATTTATTCTTTATTTTTCTGTTTCCTCAGGAACAATTGTCCATGATTTATTAAAAGAAAACATAGAAAGAGAATAAACATTCTAGTATTTTGAATGTTTCTAGTAAATGAAAACAATTTTATTAATAGGCGCTTCGTCTGCAGTAGCAAAAGAAGTTGCAAAACAACTTAAAACAGAAGTTCATACTTTAATTTCAATTTCAAGGGCTGAACCTGATGCACCATTTGATTTTTTCCATAAATATGACATTTCGACTAACGAACCAATGCCAGTAATTGAAGGTTGTATCGACGGATTAGTATATTTTCCTGGGACTATTAATTTAAAACCATTCCAATCGTTAAAGGAAGTTAACTTTCAAAATGATTTTCAGATCAATGTTCTTGGAGCAATAAAAAGCATTCAATCCTATTCTAAGAATTTAGCGCTTTCTGATTCAGCATCAATTATTCTCTTTAGTACAGTAGCTGTTCAAATAGGAATACCATTTCATGCTTCTGTTGCAGCTAGCAAAGGTGCAATTGAAGGGCTTACTCGATCACTTGCAGCAGAATTCGCCCCAAAAATTCGTGTAAATTGCATTGCTCCTTCACTTACAAATACTCCAATGGCAAATCGTTTACTAAGTTCTCCTGATAAAATAGAAGCTAGTGCTCTAAGGCATCCATTAAAAAAAATCGGTGAAGCAGAAGACCTAGCAAACATGACGGCTTTCTTACTCTCTGATGCATCAAAATGGATGACTGGTCAAATACTCCATTTAGATGGTGGAATGTCTTCTATTAAATGATGTTAAGCGAAATAGATATAAATCGAATCATCGAAATGTCATGGGAAGACAGAACTCCTTTTGATGCTATTTTTAAGCAATTTCAATTAAGAGAAGATCAAGTTAAAAAACTAATGAAAAAAGAATTGAAATTTTCAAGTTATAAACTTTGGCGAAAGCGTGTTGAAGCATGTAAAACAAAACATGAAAAAACAAGAAACAGTGAAATTAATCGCTTTAAATGCCAACTTCAAAGAACTATAAGCAACAATAAAGTTTCTAAAAGATAAAATCCAATTATTCTTTATTTTCCATTATTTATAAGAATTAAGATATTACCTTTATCTAAATAATTAATATTGAATTTTTCAATAATCTAAAAAAAGAATGGGAATTGTTAATGCTTTTATTAATCAAATCGGTCGAGAAGCTGCAAGAGATGTATATCGAGGTACAAGATCACATGCAAAAATTCGTGTTCAAGAAGAAACATTTATTCCTTTCAACGATAGTTTTTTAGCAGAAATTAAAAATTTCCAAATTGCAGCAATAGCTTCAGTTACATTAAATCATTTGGTTAACATTGTTGAGAGGGCTGAAAATACAAATGTTGAAAATTTTGAATGGGAAGATATCTTTATTGAACTAGACAACAAAATAGATTTTTGTAAGGTTGAACTGGGAGAAAACTCCAAAAAAAAACTTGATGAACTAGACGAAAAAAACGCAAAGAACCACAAAATTAAAAATGAAGAACATAAACTTTATATTGAAGGATTGATTAAACTTATTAATGACTCGAATACGCAGCTAAATAGAAAAAATTCTATTTCAGCTCTGTTGTTTACCCCTTTTGGAATGAATCCTCTTTATTACAATCAAAGTTCAGCTCGAATTGTAATTTTTCTCTTTTTTACTGTGATTTCATTTATTTGCTTTTATTATGGTTATAAGCTTAAGGTTTACCCATTATTTTACATGAAAGAATCTAACGTTACTGGAAATGCAGCAATTGAAGGTGCTAGTAAGATTGCGAATTCACTTTTCATCTTAGGTGGACTTTTTTATGCTTTAATTTTAAGTAGTTCCTTTAAGAAAATAAGTGCGGAAATTAATATAAAAAAAATGAATCTCTATAATCTAGAACAATTTAAAAGATATTTAATTGCTCTTAACGAAGAAGAAAATAAAAAGTAATTTACATCAATATATATTTATATTTGTCTAACAACAATTAAATAAAATGACTCTAGAAAACCTCACAATTCTCTCTCAACTTATTGTTGCAATTTCAGTTTTATTCGTTTGGATTTTACGATTTCATAATGTTGAAAAAGAATTTAAACAATTTGGCCTAAGCGTTACTATCCGAAGCGCCGTAGGAGCAGCAAAAATTTCTCTTGCAACTTTATTATTAGTTGGGCTTTGTCAACCTTGCTATGTTTTTTATTCTTCAATATTCATGGCATTTTTTATGCTTTCTGCTCAATACTTTCATTTTAAAGTAAAAAATCCTTTTCAGAAGAGAATACCTTCTTTTGTCCTTTTATGCTTGTGTATTTATCTTGCTTTCCAATCTTGTTGTTCTTTATAAGCTTTAAGCGAATTGTTATTTTGTATCCTTCTTTCTAGTTTTTCTTTTTTCCTTTATGGGACAAGCTATTTTTTTTCTTCAAAAATGGAGAAAGAATTTAAACGTTTTGGATTACCAAACATTGCTCTATTTGTTGCTTTTTCACAATTAAGTGGTTCAATTGGATTGATTTTTGGACTTATAAATCCTACTATTCTTATTTATTCTTCTGCAGGATTGAGCTTGATGATGCTTTTTGCCTTCTTTACAAGACTTCGGGTAAAAGATAGCATGAGTTCAAGTTTTCCTGCACTATTTTATCTCATTTTGAATCTTGTTATATTTATTTATTCGCTTCTTGATTTATGACGATTTTATAATTTAATTTTATAAAAAAAAGATGTCGAATATTTTTGACCCGAGATTCAAAACCACTGATAGACTTGATGCAGTTCTAGTTGGAGGGGGAATAATGACTGCTACATTAGCTTATATTCTTCATAAACTTGAACCTTCATGGAGAATTCAAGTTTATGAGCGCTTACCTTTTTTTGCTGGAGAAAGTTCTGATCCTTGGAATAATGCAGGAACAGGGCATTCTGGTTTTTGTGAATTAAATTATTCTCCTCAAAAAGAAGATGGAACTATTTCAATTGAAAAAGCGATTCATATTTGCGAGCAATTTGAGGAAACTAAACAGTTTTGGTCATATTTAGTAGAAAACAATGTGATTTCTGAACCTCGTTCTTTTTTGAATCGTATTCCTCATTTTAGTGCTGTTTTCACAGAAGAAAATAAGAACTTCTTAAAGAAAAGATGGGAATTACTAAAACAAAACCCACTCTTTTCAGAGATGGAATATTCCGAAGACGAACAAGAATTAAAAAAATGGATTCCACTTCTGTTTTCTGGACGAAATAAAAGTGATTCTTTTGCGGCAACAAGAGTTAAAAATGGTTGTGATGTAGATTTTGGAAGTTTAACAAAGCAAATTTTTGAATACTTAGCAACTAAAGAGAATATTGAATTGTTCCTGAACCACGAAGTTCGAGATATTGATTTAGTAGAAGAGGAAGATCATTTGTGGCAATTGAAAATTCGTGATTTAAAAACAAGAAATAAAAAATTTATTGATTCTAGATTTGTTTTTATTGGAGCTGGAGGAGGCGCGCTGCATTTATTACATAAAACAAATATTCCAGAAAGTAAAGGCTATGGAGGATTTCCTGTGAGTGGGCAATGGTTGATTTGTCAAAACGAAACAATTGTGCAGCAACATTTTGCTAAGGTCTATGGTAAAGCTAATTTAGGTGCACCTCCAATGTCTGTACCACATTTAGATTCACGAATTATTGATGGTAAAAGAACACTGCTATTCGGTCCATATGCTGGATTTTCCACAAAATTTTTGAAAAATGGGTCTTATTGGGATTTATTTGAAAGCATTGAGATAGATAACATTAAACCATTAGTGATGGCAGGGATTCATAATATTCCTTTGACAAAATACTTAATTCATCAGTCGCGTCAATCTCATGAAGATCGAATGAATGAGTTGCGCAATTTTATCCCAAATGCTAAGAACGAAGAATGGGAATTAAAAGAAGCAGGGCAACGAGTTCAAATTATTCAAAAAGACTCCGAAGAAGGCGGGGTTTTAGAATTTGGGACGAAAGTGATACATGCATACAATGGAAGTGTTGCTGCATTATTAGGAGCAAGCCCCGGCGCATCAACAGCTGCCTCAATCATGATTGAAGTAATAGAATCATGTTTTCCAGATGAAATGAAAACTAAATGGGGGGAAATAGTTAAAGAAATCATTCCAAGTTACGGTACTAAACTGAGTGATAATCCAGAAAAACTTTCTAAAGTAAGAAAAAGGTCAGATAGGTTATTGATGATTAATTAAACGAACTTCTGATTTTTAATCACTAATTATTATTTTTCTTTTTTGCAGCAAATTCAATAATAATTCCAATTGTAGGTTGTAAAATGCCAGTTGCATTTTCAATTAATTTTGTTTTATATCGACTAGGGTCGTTGGGGTCAACAATTGGAGCTCCATTTGCATCTGTTTCCACTAACATTGTTGGTGCTAATATTGCTTTGTAACCATAAGCATTTTGTATATCCAAATAAAAATTCATCGTTAATTTTTCAAGAAATACCTTTTTGTCAACACGAAGATTTAACTGATGAAAACTTGATTCACGCTTGGTATTTAATTGAGAATAATCTAAAATTCCTTGACCATTGATATCCCAATTCTGTTTTAATCCTGAAGCATCACTGTAGGGCGAATAAGGCGAACCTCCTGAATAAAGCCATCTTAATCCAAGTTCCCATCCTTTTTTAAAGCGTTTACCTCCGGTTAAAGAAACAATGTGTTTGCTATCCCAAGCTGTTGGAACATAAACATTGTCTTTATCCTTAAATTCTGATTTCACAAATGTATAAGCAAAAACAGCATAGAAACCTTTGTATAATTTTTGCTGGTATAAAAATTCTACTCCATAGCTACGTCCTGTTGAAATAGATTTAACTTCTTCGTTTCCGACAATTCCAAAGTCAGATCCAATGTTTGCTAAACACAAAGAATCTTTAACTGAAAATGGGTATTTGTCATAAGACTTGTAAAATCCTTCAAGTGTAAATCGTGCATTTTTCTTGCTTAAAAATTCTGTACCCAGAACAAAATGATCTGCGCTAATATATTTTAAGTCATTTTCTTTGTTAACCAAAGTACCAGCAGTATTTCTATAACCAAGTATCGTGTATGAAGGCAATTGATGGTAGCGCGCTACATTCCCATTTAAAGCCCATTGTTCATTTATGCGGTAATTTACAGATAAACTTGGAGAAAGTTGTTCTATAGGGTTCATCATGCTTTTAGAATAGGTGTTTATATCACTTCTAAATCCAATTGATAAATTTAGTCGCTCATTAATAAATCCTTTGCTTAATTGTCCAAAAATAGCTGCTTTACTTAAAAATAAATTTGATTCAAAATCAACAATAACTGGAGCACCTTGAACTGTAATATTATTATACGTTTTATTGTAGTACCTTGAATATTCATAAGCAAAACCAGCACTTAATCGCCATCCATTTTTTGTGTAATTGTGTTCAAAACGAAACTTGTTCTCTGCTTCAAAGGAAGCGTAATTGAAAAGTAAATTTTCGGGTATTTCTATACGATCTTTATACCTCGAAGCACTATTATTTAACATATTTCTACTTAAAACAATTGTTTGATATGAGTTTTTAGAGTAGTGAAGCCAATTTAAACCCATTGTATAGTTCCATTGATTTTGTATAGGAAGATTTCCAAGAATAAAATTGTTTTTCTCAAGCGTGGCAGTGTCTGTGACATTTTCATTTACTTTATCATTTAATCGAAAAACATCTATAGCTCCTAGACCAATAAAGGTCAACTTATTTTTTTGATTGATTTTATAATTGATTTTATACTGAAAATCATTGTAAGTTGGAAGAATCGGTAATTTCAATGCAGCAAACAAAAATTGCAAATAAGAGCGTCTTGCTGAAATAATAAAATCTACTTTTTTTCCCAATGGCCCGTCTAAAGTAAGAGCTGCATCACTTGATCCTAATGCGAAATTTGTTATTATCGCATCTGGATTTCCATCTTTTTGTTTGAATGCTAAAACTGAACTTAAACTATTAGCACGATTTGCGGGAAAGGCACCCGAATAAAAATCAACTTCTCGAATGAAGTTTATGTTTAAAAGTCCAACTGGTCCCCCACTAGAACCTTGCGTTGCAAAGTGATTGATATTTGGAACTTCTATACCATCCAAATAAAATTTATTTTCCCCTGGAGAACCACCACGAATAATAATATCATTTCGAAATGTTGCACGAGAAGCAACTCCAGGAAGAGATGCTATTACTTTACTTGCATCTCTATTTGCGCCGGGCAAACGTTCGATTTCTGTCGAATTGAGCGTTTTTAAAGATACTGGAGATTCTATTTTCCTGATAAAAGGATTTGCTTTAACTACAACCTCTTGTTGTTCTATAACGATTTCTTCCAATGCAAAATCCAAGGAAACCGAACGAGCATTTGTTACTGTTATTTCATTAATTTGGAAAGCTTTAAACCCTGAAACAACAACTTTAAAAGAATAAACCCCTGGTTTAATTCCAGTTATTTCGTAGACGCCATTTTCATTTGAAATCGCACCTATTTGCTGATCTAAAACTTGGATTTTAGCTTGCTCAATAGGTTTGTTGTTTAGTGTATTTGTAATTGAGCCCCTCACAATACCAGACTGTGAAAAAGTTACTGAAAAGGGCAAGATTAAACAAAGTGATAAAATAAATTTCATAGGTTAATTTTTGATTCTTTTAATACAAATAAAAATAAATATTGTTCGCACATTCAATATAAACTTATAAAGATGTTAAGCATTGCAACAGCTTATAAAATTCTTTAAAATTTCCTTCCCCATATCTGTCATTATTGATTCTGGATGAAATTGTACAGCATAGATTTTTCGCTTTTTTGATTCAAGAGCCATAATGGTTCCGTTTTTACTTTTAGCCGTGATATAATCTTCATTAATTCCTTCTAACTTCCAACTGTGATATAAACCAACATTGATTTCATTCGGGAAACCCCGAAACAATCCTGTTTTTTTTAAAATAGTTATTTCCTCTTGAACTCCGTGCTTTACAATCTCTTGATTGACTAATTGACCTCCTAAATACATTCCAATCGCTTGTAAACCTAAGCAGATTCCAAAAACAGGAATAGTTGAATCACAGAAGGATAATACCATAAATAAATTATCTTTTTCATGGGGTAATCCTGGACCTGGTGACAATAAAACCGCTTGAAATTCCGTTAAAGTGTTAAGTTCTAAAAAATCGTGTTTTATAACTGTAACATTACAATCTAAAGCTTCTAAATAATGAACAAGGTTAAAGGTAAATGAGTCATAAAAATCAACGACAAGAACTTTCACCTATTTTGAATTTAGTATGTTTGCAAAAGTAAAAAACAAATTGAATTTATCTAAAAGTAAATATGAATAAAAAAGCACTTCAAATACCAAATGCTCCTGCTCCTATTGGTCCATATAGTCAAGCAATTCTAGCAAATGGAATGCTGTTTATTAGTGGACAATGTCCAATTAATCCTAAAACTGGACTTTTAGAAATGGAAACAATTGAAAGTGCTACACATCTTGTTATGTCAAACATTGAAAAACTTTTACATGCAGCAGAAATGGACTTTACGCATATTGTAAAATGCTCAATTTTTTTAAAAGATTTGGGCGACTTTCAAAAAGTAAATACTATTTATGCGACATATTTTGATTCTGTTCCGCCAGCAAGAGAAACAGTCGAAGTTGCTCGCTTGCCACTCGATTCATCAATCGAAATCTCTTGTATTGCAATGAAAAGTTAATGAGTGAAAGCACCCAAAAATATGATTTATCGGTAGTTATTGTAAACTATAACGTCGTATTCTTTTTGGAACAATGCTTAAACTCTGTTTTCGCGGCTTCCAAGAATTTAAATGTTCAAATTTTTGTTGTGGATAATAACAGTGTTGATGGTTCTATTAACATGTTAAAAGAAAACTTTTCAAGTATTGTACTAATCGAAAATAAAGAGAATGTTGGTTTTTCAAAAGCAAACAACCAAGCGATTAAAAGGGCGAATTCTCCTTATGTACTTTTACTTAATCCAGATACAGTTATTGAAGAAGATACATTTGATAAATGCATTGACTTTATGAATTCTAATACCGATTGTGGTGGCCTAGGTTTAAGAATGCTTGATGGAAAAGGGAATTTTCTTCCTGAATCAAAGCGTGGTTTCCCCTCTCCCTCAGTTGCTTTTTATAAAATTTTTGGCCTATCTTATCTTTTTCCAAAATCTCAAAAATTTGGCAGGTATCATTTAGGTTTTCTAAGTGAATTTGAAGTAAATGAAGTAGATGTTTTGAGTGGCGCTTTTATGTTACTCCGAACCGAAACTTTAGAGAAAATAGGACTCTTAGACGAGCAATTTTTCATGTATGGTGAGGACATTGACTTATCCTATCGCATTAAATTAGGAGGATATAAAAATTATTACTTCCCCGAGACAAAAATTATACATTACAAGGGAGAAAGCACGAAAAAAAGTTCTGTGAATTATGTCTTTGTTTTTTACAAAGCAATGATTCTCTTTGCGAAAAAACACTTTTCAAACAAGAATGCAAACTTGTTTTCTTTCGCGATTAATCTTGCTATTTATATGCGGGCTTCTCTTTCACTTATAAAACGTTTTGTCAAGAAAATAGCAACTCCATTTCTGAATGCTGCACTAACTTATTCATCTTTATTTTTTCTTTCGGATTATTGGAGGAATGCTGCTATTAAATTTCCCGAATATGTTTTTTATATCTCAATTCCTTTATATATTCTCATTTTTATCCTCTTCGGTTGGCTAATTGGAGTTTATGACAAAGGAATTCGAAATCACATTATTTGGAAAGCAACAATTTTTGCAAGTATTTTTATTCTTGTGATTTATGCTCTTTTACCGAAAGATTGGCAATTTTCTCGCCTTTTTATTTTGACGGCTTCTCTTGTTTTTGTTCTTCAGCATTATCTGGTATTGATAACTCAAAATTTAGTGAAAACACATAAGATTGGATTGCCTTCTACTCCGAAAAAACACTTTGCGATTATTGGAGACCAAGCTGAATTTATACGAGTTAAAAAAATATTGGAATTGACGTATCCAACAATTGAAAGCATTATCGGCGTTTACATTACTAAGAACTATGAGGAGGCCTCAGGAAGTAATCTTCAATTAAATGAAATTATTCAAGTTCACACGATCAATGAAATTATTTATTGTGCAAAAGATGTAAGCGCTAAAGATATTATTGAGGGAATGACAAAAATTGAAAGTCAAGATATTGAATTTAAAATTGCGCAACCTAATACAAGTTATTTGATTGGCAGTAATTCAATTGACAATTCAGGAGATTTTTATGCGCTAAATTTTTCTGCTTTAAGTAAGTCTGAAAACATTCGTTCAAAACGCTTATTTGATTTCTTTTTTAGTATTATTTTACTTTTACTTTCCCCTATTCTATTGGTAATTATAAAATTTAAAGTAAAGTTTATTTCAAACCTTTTTAGAATCTTGAGTGGAAAAAAATCATTTGTTGGTTACCTCAATCAAAGCGATGGGACAAAAACAAATCTCCCAAAAATAAAACCTGGAATTTTAGAGCCATTTTCTATCTCTGAAGAACTTTCAATTGATAAAAAAGAAGAGTTAAATCTACTTTACGCGAAACAATATAGTTTTATTTTTGATTTTGAAGTGCTCGTTCGTAAATGGAAATTACTCGGTGAATAATTCCTATTTATTTTCTCATATCAAGGATGTTTGCTAACTTTGCTATGCTGAATTTTACAGTAAATTAATCTTATGGCAGAAATTGAAGTTCGTCTTCCGAAAATGGGAGAAAGTGTAACAGAAGCAACAATTACCAATTGGCTTAAAAACATTGGAGACAAAGTCGCTATTGACGAACCTTTAGTTGAAGTTGCAACAGATAAAGTTGATAATGAATTGCCATCTGAAGCTTCAGGAATTTTGAGTAAGCGATTTTTCGAAAAAGATCAAGTTGCCCAAGTTGGCGATGTAATTGCAATTCTTTCAACCGATGAAATTTCAACTACGAAAGAAGTAAGTCCTGAATCTATTGAGCCAGTTAAAGAAATTGAAATCATTGAAGAAAAAAAAAATAGTCCTGTAGTAGAATTTACTGCGCCTCCTAGTATTTCTGAAATCGTTGCATTAAATAGTAATTCAAGCGGTAAATTCTTCTCGCCTCTTGTTAGAAGTATTGCTAAAAAAGAAAATATCAGTCAAACTGAATTGGAATCTATTCAAGGGTCTGGTCAAGATGCTCGCGTTACAAAAAATGATTTGTTGAGCTATATCGCTAATCGTGGAACTTCTGTTATTAGTAATAATAGTACGCCAACACTCACAAGCTCTTCAAATATAGGCGGTCATTTCTTAACAAATATTAAAGAACCTATTGTACTTCCAAATCCAGGAGATGAACTCATTGAAATGGACCGCATGCGCAAAATGATTGCTGATCACATGGTAATGTCAGCGCATATTGCACCGCATGTAACTTCCTATGTTGAAGCTGATATGACGAAAATTGTGGAATGGCGTAATAAAGTCAAGAAATCATTTATGGACAAAGAAGGCGAAAATATCACCTTCACTCCTATTTTAATTGAGGCCGTTGTTAAAGCAATAAAAGATTTTCCGATGGTAAATGTCTCTATTTCTGGAACTACAATCATTAAGCGAAAAGATATTAATATTGGAATGGCAACTGCTTTACCTTCAGGAAATTTAATTGTTCCAGTTATTAAAAATGCAGATCGTCTCAATTTAATGGGTTTAACGAAAGCTGTTAATGAATTGGCGAATAATGCTCGTAATAATAAATTAAAACCTGATGATACGCAAGGCGGAACTTACACCATAACAAATGTTGGTTCATTTGGAAACGTAATGGGAACTCCGATAATCAACCAACCACAAGTTGCAATTTTAGCGCTTGGGGCAATTCGAAAAGTTCCAGCAGTGATTGAAACACCTCAAGGAGATTTTATTGGAATCCGTCATAAAATGTTTTTATCTCATTCCTACGATCATAGAGTTGTAGATGGTGCTCTTGGTGGTCAATTCGTACGCAGAGTTGCAGATTACCTCGAAGCTTTTGACGAAAATCGTGAAGTTTAAGCAAGTCCTGACTATCCTATCATTAATTATAATTACTTATAAATGAATTTAATTTTAAAAAAACCACTTTGTTTTTTTGATGTTGAGGCAACTGGACTTCAAATTACAACTGACAGAATTGTACAAATTGCAATTATCAAATTAACTATTGACGGTGAACAAGAAGAATTAAATGAACTGATTAATCCAGAAATTATAATAGCAGACGAAATCATTGCAATTCATGGTATTAGCAATGAAAAAGTAGCAAATGCTCCAACTTTCAAGCAATTAGCTCAAAAAATTGCAGATTTTATTGGAGATTCAGATTTGGCAGGATACAACTCAAATAAATATGATATTCCTTTATTGGCGGAAGAATTTCTTCGTGCTGATTTTGAAATTGACTTATCTCAACGAAATTTTGTGGATGTTCAAAATATCTTTCATAAAAAAGAACAACGAACACTTGCTGCAGCTTATCAGTTTTATTGCCAGAAATCTATTGAGAATGCTCATGATGCTTTATATGATACTCGAGCTACACTCGATGTTTTTTTAGCCCAAATAGCACGTTATCCTGATTTAAAAAATGATGTTTCCTATTTAGCTGATTTTTCAAGAGCAGGTAATTTTAAATCCTTAGATTTTGCTGGTCGCTTAGCGATTAATGAAAAAGGTGAGGCGATTTATAATTTCGGTAAACACAAGGAAAAAACGATTGAGAGTGTTTTGAAATCTGAACCTGGATATTATGGATGGATGCTAGAAGCAGATTTTCCGCGCTATACAAAACTATGCCTTCGAAAAGAAATGGAGCGCATAAAACAAGCAAATACTCCAAAAGAAAATACCTCAATGGAATCTAAATTGGATGATCTTAAGTCCAAATTCAATACAAAATGAAAATAATTTGTATCGGGAGAAACTATGTGGAACATGCAAAGGAATTAAACAATCCACTTCCTACTTCTCCACTATTTTTTATGAAACCTGATGTTGCGCTTTTAACAGACTCTAAATTTTACTATCCTAATTTTACGAAAGACCTACATTTTGAATGTGAAATTGTAGTAAAGATTGATAAAGCGGGAAAAAATATCAGAGAAGAATTTGCTCATAAATATTATTCGAAAATCACCTTAGGTATTGACTTTACAGCTCGTGATTTACAAAAAAAATGTAAATCCGAGGGTTTGCCATGGGAAATGGCAAAGTCCTTTGATAATAGTGCGCCTATTGCTTCAAAATGGATTGATTTAGGTGCCATAAATTTTAATTCTACAAGCTTTAATTTTTATCAAAACGATAGGCTTGTTCAACATGGTGAAAGTAGCGATATGATATTTAATATAAATCAAATAATTGCTTATGTTTCAGGATTTGTAACACTAAAAACAGGTGATTTAATATTTACAGGAACTCCTTCAGGAGTTGGTCCAGTTGCGATTGGTGATCATTTAAGAGGAGAGCTAAACGGAATTCAATTATTAGAACTAAGCATTCTTTAATCTGCTTTCACTATAATTTTTCGTGTAATTCCAGTATTTATAAATTGGAAGAAATAGATTCCATCAGAATAATTCTGAAGATCAAGTTCATTTGTTCCTTGATTTAGAATTAATTCGTCAATCTTTTGTCCCATCACATTGTAAATAAACAATTTATCCCCCATTAATTCAAGTCGAATTGTTAGAGTTTTAGTCGCTGGAACAGGGAAACATTCGATATTTTGAGTAGGAATAATTTCAGTATTAATTCCAAGGTCACTATTTTCATCGTGTTCTAAATGAAATAAGCCACCTAAATCTTGACCAACGAATAAGTTTAGTTTATTGTCGCCATCAAGGTCAGCAACTGCACAAGAACTGTATCCTCCTATTGCTTTTGATAAAGAAAGAAAGTCAGCATCTCGAAGATTGAAGGAATTTTCAATAGAAAGAGCGTTATCAATCGCATCATAAAAACGAATAAATCCATCTGATGCACCAAGTAATAAATATGTTGTGTCTTGAACTCTAAAAAAATGTGGTGTCGGATAACCATCTGGTGTTAAGGTTGAAACATCAATGTTTCCTAACATAGGATTTGTTAATTCAAATTGTGGAGTTGATAAAGAACCAATATTCTTATAATACATTAGTTCTCCTGTTTTTTTTCCTACAATTAAATCTAGTTTTCCATCATTATCTAAATCAAATATTTGTGGAGTTGCATATTGACCTGCAGAAATTACAGCACCTAGATTATCAGTATAATTTAAAACTGGTGGAGCAAAAATGAGAGAGCTCGAACTTGAGTTATTTTTATAAAAAATCAATGTTCCATTTTCTAAACCAAGAAGAATATCAATTTTTCCATCATTGTCTAAATCACCAAAGCTTGGACTTATTTTAAAACCATAATTTAAAGTTGAAAGATTTATAAAATCACTGTCTATAAGGGTAAATTTTGGGTTATTTAGAGTTCCTGTATTTTTGTAGTACGCTATTCTACTTTCTTTGTTTAATGTGGGTTTATAGGCATAAAAATTAGAAACAAATAAATCTTTTAATCCATCATTGTCGATATCTACTAAAAAAGGGACGGAAGCAGTTCCATGTTCAATCATATCTTGCTGTAAGAAGGCTTTTGTCTCAAAAACAAAATTTGCACTACTTTGAGTACCGGTATTTTTATATTTCCAGATACTCTTTTCATTTTCAGAGATATTTTTGGCGTTTGGAGCAACCAATAAATCTTTTTTACCATCAAAATCAACATCAACAAAATATGCTGCGGGAAATAAATTAATTGCAATTGGCGTTGAATTAGATGGAAATGCAGGATCTACTGAAATCATAAGTGAATTTGTATTCGGCGCAGTTCCTCCATTTATTAATAAATTCATGTTTGAAAAAGCAACATCACCAATGACTACATCATGCACTCCTGAACCATCATAATCTAGCGCCAAAACTGTTGATCCAGAATGCGCTTTTTCAACACTACTAGTATTTGGCTTTATTCCAGGATTCGGGACATTACCAGTGGTACAAGGAAGTGTATTATCGTTTAAAATTAAAAAACTTGTATTCACATCTTCTCTGAATCCACCCCAGCATTCATTTTTTAATTTAAAAATGAGAGAATCAGAATGCCCATATAACTCTTGACTTTGATTCTGATGGTACTGCAAATATTCACCACTTATATGGAAGGTTAAAATATCAATGTCTCCATCAAAATCTACATCAACTATTGCTGGAATATCGGAAGAACTGACATACAAATTTAAATTAGCACCTGTATAATCAGAGTACAAAAGATCTTTTACCAATTCCCATTGCAAACCTAGTTGAGGACTTCCTGCATTTTTAAAAACTTTTATTCCACCAATTCCATACGTAAATAAATCATTTTTACCGTCACCATTGTAATCAATTGAAAACACTCTGTACCGAATTTGCTCAGGAAATTCCAAATAAGCCAATGGATCAAGTTTATAGAATGAGACACCACCTTCTATTTTTTGTTCAAAAACTCGCATTTGATCATTACTTCTGTCAAAAACCAGTAAGTCCATATCTCCATCGTAATCATAATCAATTTCTGAAAATTGAGCATAATTTAAGCCACCTGCCCAAGGATATTTTAAGGCAGTATTTGTCCTATAAACTTCTATTGAATCATTAAAATTAAATTGGAACTGTGCTTTAAAAGAAAAGCAAATTAGTAGCAAGAGATAAATAAGGAAAAAGCGACGCATTGATAGAGTTTTAGAGTCAAAATTACGAAAAAAAGAGACTAAGCTTCAAATAACATTATTCGCTTGTCGTCACTACAACTTGCAAAAGATTTAGCTCCAATTTTTATTAGTTTATTAACGGAATGAAGATGACCGCCGTTTTTAGCTTCAATTCTTTGAGACAAAGAATAAGTTTCAGAGCTCCATATTTTTATGGTCTTATCTCTACTACAACTAATAAACTCATTATCAGAAATAAAAAGCAAATCATAGACACTAAAATTATGTATTGGAATCGCTTTAAAACAGGAGTAATCATTTAAATCCCATGCTTTTAAATAAGCATCCTTTCCTCCAGAAAGACATTTTGTATCATCACCCGGAAAAAAGGTAAAGGACGTAACAGCAGCAGAATGTGCTTCAAAAGAATGTAAAAGATTAAAGAATTCCGTTTCTAAAATACGAATCATTCCATCATTACAGGCGAGAATTAGCTGTGATTTTTCATGATTTAAACTCATTTTACGAATTTTACCACAGGCAAAAGGCAAGAAGAGTTCTAATTCAAAACTTATAGTATTCCAAACTGCCACATTTCCATCTGCATCTGATGTATAAAGTTGATTTTTAAGAGGATTTTCAAGAATTGAAAAAATACCTGTTTTATGTTGCTTAAAAAATTTAACTTCTTTTCTTTCAGCAAGATTAAAGAAATGCATATCTCCATTTTCCAAGCCAACTGCTAAATGTGTATTTTGAGAAAATAAAGCGATACAGAATGGTGTATTTTTAAATTGAATAGCAAATTTATCTTGTGTCCCAGTTTTTAAATCCCAGCGTGTAACAAATCGATCACCTGCTGCAGAATACAGATAAATTCCATCAAAATCTAGAGAATAAATTGCTGCAGAATGACCTGTTAAATCTTTTGACTTTTTATAAAGTGAAAAATCTTGCATGAAATTAAATTTGCTTGTCTCTAATCAGCAGAAAGATTCAAAAAATCTTGATCATCCAATAATTCTGGATTTATTTCAAAGATTGTTTTTGCTTTAACACTATCCTCAATCAAACAAGCAGTAAATAAAATAATAGCCTGTTCCTTTTCTCCTAAAATCCAATATAAATTTACCTCAAGAACTGATGCAATAGGATTAGATGTATGTTTACACATGAATTCTTGAAGTACTTTCAGGGCTTCGATTGGAGAGTTCTCTGTTAGATATTCAATGTAATCTGATAGACATTCCTCATCAGTTTCGTCCATTAATAAAGATGTTTCATAATGGTGATTTACCAAATCAAATTCTTCTAACTTTTCATAAGCCCCGGCTAAAACATGGTGAATTCCCGCATTATCCTGGTCATATTCCAATGCTTTGTGAATCATCACTATGCCTTCTTTTGTATTTCCGAGTAGATCCTCGATAATTCCTAAACCCAACCAAGCTTCTGAATGCAAGGGTGCAAGTTCAATACTTCTTCTGTAAAAATGTTTTGCGAGATCTAACTCATTCAACTGTTCATGTGCCTCACCCAAATAACAAAGTGTTGAAGCGTCATCTCCATCTAATTTCAATGATTCGTGGAAGAACTCAATTGCTTTGTGGTATTTTTCTTCAGATAAGTAAGCATTAGCAATATTAAAATATGCTGGACCAAATTCAGAATTAATTAAAATTGAATATTCAAAGGCCCAAATTGCTTTTTCAAAATTTTCTAATTTATAAAAGGCATTTCCAAGGTTGTACCAAGCTGTAAATGAATATGGATTTTCATCTATAAAATCAGAATAACATTTAATAGCAGTTGTATAATCACCCAATTGGTCATAGCAGTATGCAATCTCATACAAGGCGCCTTCATTTTGATTGTTAATTTTTATAGCTTCAATAAGAATTTCAATTGCCTCTTTAAATTGAGACATATTTTGATATTCAATAGCAATGTCCATGTAAATCTCATCTCTGTCCTCTGGATCACAAATTTCCATTGCTAATCTATAATATTTTATTGCATTTTTGGGATCCCTTAACTGACTGAATAATGCTGCTTTTGTTAAAAACATTTCTGAATTAGAATCATTTGCTTTTTCTATAATGTTTAGTAATTCAATCGCATCCTTTAACAAGCCCATTCCAGCCATTGCTTGGGCTTTTCGCAAATGAAAAATAGAGTTGTATTGAAAATGATAAACACCTAATTCAGCTGCAGAAAGCGCTTTAGAATATTGGCTATTAACTAGATAATGATCTATAACTGCTTCTAACCTATCGCTATCTAGAAAACCAATTACATTGCCTTTAAGGTGCGACTCAAATTGTTCGAGGTCTTCGTTTAACTTATTTTCTAAAAAATCATCATCCTCGTCATCAAACATTCGCTTCAATTTTTAATAAAATTACGAAGAATGTGTATATAGAAAAAATTCTAAGAGCTGAGTTTTCAACAAATACAGATTTTGTTGAAAAAAATTATTTCGTCAAAAAAATTGAGTTAATTTCTGAGTAGCGAGGAGATTTAATTTGCTCTGCTAAAATTGGATAAATTAATGATGAGTGTTTATTTGAACTATAGATTACACCACCATTTTTTTTTGCGAAAATAGTAAATTCATCATACTTTTTCTCATATTGATCAATTAAACATGAAAACCTTGACCTAATATTTTTGTATATTAGCTTAAATTCATCATCATTTTTTAATTCTTCATAAAGCTTTGGATAATTAGATTTAGCATATAATAAATATTCTTTAATAAAAAAGTCAAATTCATAAAATGATTCGGAATTAGATGTAAATTGACTTGACCAAGACCAAAGAAAATTATTTCCATATTCTTCTTCAAAAACTGGTAGCAAATCAAATATGACCTTTGAACCGTGATAATATGCATTAAACTCTTCTATTAAGCCAATTATACCCTCACTCTGCGTGGATTGATTACTTGAAGATGATGTGATATAGGTCGGAAAGCGAAAAGTTCTAAGTTCTATTGGAATAGTATTTATTAATTCTGCACTTGGAAATAGCTTATTTTCTGGAAACTTAAAAGCAACCTTATAAAGATCATCAAAATAAAAGCCCTCGCTATTACCATCATTCCAAATAAATGAGCCCTGTTTTGCAAGCATATATGGAATCTGAGAATCATATCCATGAGTTGTTTCATGAACTGTCGTTGAAATAGAAGAAAGAAATTGCTTAATTGTTGACCTATCACAAAATTCTAAATGGGTCATGCTAAAAGTAGATGATCTTTGATTATAAGAAATTGAATTTCCATTTATTTTATATTGATTTATAATACCGTAAGATGTCGGAGAATAGGTTCTTAGTGTTTCCATTATCCAGTCTTCACTGAGCTGGGAAAATAAATTAGATGAATAGAACATTATCAAAACGAAAACCTTTTTTGCATTCATAACAATAAATTTTAGGTAGTCGTATCTTCATATAATCCTATAATATAAAAAGATAATATGGGTTACAAAAAAAAGTGATTCCTCAATAATCTAATTCAACAAATTCTAAGGTAAATCGTATTCAAACGCGAATACATTTTCTCCTCGAAAATTGCATTTAAATAGATACATTTACATTTATTTTCATTATTAAATTTTCTATGAAACTTTTTATCGCATTTCTATTCACATTTCTCTCCGTGGTTTTATGGAGTCAGCCTATTATCTCTTGGGAGGAGGAAATTTTTGTAACCCAAACCAATCAATTTGGTAATACTCGACCAAGAATAACTTTGGCAGCGAATGATGTGCCAGTTGTGATTTTTGGAAAAACTTCGACAGGATTATTGTATACAGCAAGACTGAATGGTTCAAGCTTCGATACTCCAGTGACACTTCTTCCAGGAACAGTTTCCAGTTATTTAACGACTTGGACAGGGCCAGATATTGCTTCCAAAGGTGATACGGTCATTGCTGTTTTTAAAGCAATGTCAATGGATCTAGGGAAAGTTTATGCTCTTAGGTCAATTGATGGAGGTATTACATTTTCAGATACAATCAGAGTTGACAATCATGATTCTGGTCATGCTTGGATGCCTTCTTTGGATATGGACGAAAATGGCAATCCTTCGATTGTTTACATGGCTCATGATGCATCCATGACAAACCCACGATATAATGTTGTTCATTCAATAGATCAAGGCATTACATATCAACCTGAAATGGAAATTGCGCTTTCCATTCCTGATGAAGCGTGTGATTGTTGTCCTGCGGAATATGTCATTGATGG
>RFPM01000141.1 GCA_009926125.1 Flavobacteriales bacterium
CTAATAATTGATCCATTACCCGAGCCCGGAGGCAATGTCGGTGCTACATTAATATAACGATAGGTTATTCCTCCGACAGTGTTTGTACTTGAACCAATTGCTATACTTGTTGGAATCTGTGATGGATTACTTAAAGCAGATGTGCCTGAAATTAATGTTGCTGTTGCAGTTCCTCCGTTTAAAATAGAAACATCAAAACCTAGACCCATCTGAACACTCGCTAACTCAAATGGTGTTGTGCCTGTCTGTTGTACATACCAATCAAATTCATAAACATTTGGAGAGATGACCGTATCATTTGAAATAGACATCTTATAGCTAGGGCTTTGAGCCCTAGCAAAACTTATTGTTAGCATAACTAAAACTAACAACAAACATTTTCTAATAAAAATATCTATTCTCATAGGGACTTAATTTCTATTAATTAAGGGTGAATTGAAATGATTGAAGCGCTTGAATTGTTATCAGCAAGGCCTAAATCAAATCCGTCAATTGCTCCGTCTCCTGTTAAATCAGTCTTAATATATCCAAATGAGAATAACGACGCCTCTGTAGATACAGCAGTTAAATCTGAAGCATTGATTACACCATCTTGATTTTGATCGCCACTATAAATAGCCCATACACCCGGCTCAACCTGCTTCGATACATTACCGAAGGACTGAGAATTAGAGATAGTAAAGTCATAGCTAGTATTCGTAGTAAATGAAATAGGGTTTGTAGACCAAGTTTCAAGAGAGTTTCGGTGATAAACAGCTACATAATAATTTCCACCGACTAAATTTGCAGGTATTGAAAGACTTGCAATACCATTTGTTGAAAGTAAAACATCTGAACTAAAAACAACTGTATTTGGTGAAGATTGAGAACGTAACTGAATCTTAATTGTATCTGAAATAGAAGTATTAGAACTTACCCCAGAATTAACCAATGCGCTACGCATTTGTCCTCCTACAGTGTAATATCCCTCTAAATAAACCTTTAGATTCAAAATACCGGCTGTAGATGGAGTTACTGTTAGATTTAATACTTGTGCAACACAGTTAACATCAATACCTGTATAGATGCCCGATACTGTATAAGTTTGACCGTTGTTTGCCCAAGTATATGAGCCAGAAACTCCTGTAACTGTCGTTGTATTTGATGTTTGTGTTCCACTTACATCCCAAGCGCAACTTGTTGTATTAAATGTTGCTGTTTGGTAACATGCAAGTGTTGGTTGGGTTGCTTGTGTGCCACTTACATCCCAAGCGCAACTTGT
>RFPM01000142.1 GCA_009926125.1 Flavobacteriales bacterium
TATTTATTTTTGGTTTGTTATGCTATTACCTTTTATTTTCGTTTCTGGACTTCTCTTATTGCAATCTGAAGATAATTTACCTCCTGTTGAGATGTTAGATAATCCACCAGAATTACAAGCATCTTTGATTATAGCAAAAAAAAGTGTAAAAGAAGATACCGTTATTGGTCGATTCTGGCAAGTAAATCGAACAAGTGCAAAATATAAAGATATCTCTCCTTATGTTTTTGATGCCTTAATTTCAACGGAAGACGAACGATTTTTAGAGCATTCAGGAGTAGATTTTTGGGCTTTAATGCGATCTATCTCTAGTTTTGGTAATTCAGGAGGAGCATCTACTATAACTCAACAACTTGCCAAACTCTTGTTTACACTTCAACAGCGGAAACGTGAGGAATTGGCCCGTGCTGATGGTAAGAGTATTGATTCATACATTGGAGGGTTTTTAGGGAAATTCAGACGAATTAACGAAAAAGCGAGTGAAAATATTATTGCAAAACGCCTAGAAGAGCGATATACGAAGGAGGAGATTATCACAATGTATTTAAATCAGTTTGATTTTTTATACAATGCAGTTGGAATAGAAAATGCTGCTCGGGTCTATTTTAATAAGACGCCCAAAAAACTTTCAAAAACAGAGGCTGCAATGTTAGTTGGAATGTGTAAAAACCCCACTATTTATAATCCATATACTTATCAAATAAAAAATTATTCGAGACTTGTAGCAGAAAGAGAAGGAATTCCATTAGCAAATGTTACTGTAGATCAAACTGCTTCACTTCGATCAAGAGACTCTTTGCGAGCAATTGAAAGAAGAAATCAAGTTCTTTTTCAGTGGCTTAGGAATAGTAAGTCTGAGAATGAAGCATTAAAAAATAAATTGGATGTACTTGAGTATGATTCATTAAAAATGTTACCAATGATTGTAAATTATAAATCATTGGACCACAAAGAAGGGATGGCGCCATATTTTAGAGAGTCATTGAGAAAAGAAGTCACAGATATTTTAATGAAAAAAGATCAAAATGGAAATTTTGTTTATCAGCGTGAGGACGGAAATCCCTACGATATTTATAGTGACGGATTAAAAATTTATACAACCATAAATCCTGCAATGCAAAGACATGCGGAGTATGCTCTAGAGCGCCATATTAAAGGTGAACTGCAACCAGCATTTGATCAAAACAATAGAAATTTAAAAAATTATCCTTTTGCAAATGCAATTGAGGAAAATATGGTAGATCAA
>RFPM01000143.1 GCA_009926125.1 Flavobacteriales bacterium
GGGCTAATGTTTAAAAGAGTGGATGAAGCGCTGTATGTTCCACCACTTGCTCCTATGCCTGTTACTGCTTGTGCACTTGAAAGAGTTTTACAGAATGGAGATCCAGCATAACTAATACTTGCACTTGGTGCTGCTATGATTGTTAGTGTTGTTGTAGTTATTAGTTCTAAGCATCCTCCGGCGGCAGCTATTGTATATGTAATAGTGTAGGTACCTGCTGTACTTGTACTTGGAGTAATCTCTCCTGTACTTGCATTGATACTCAAGCCTGTAGTTGAGGAGTAAGTGCCTCCTGTTGTGCCTGTTTGACTTGCATCCTGAACACCAACAGTCTGACAGAAAGAGGTGCTCGCATAACTAATACTTGCTATTGGTGCTGCAGTAATTGTTACTGTTGTTGTAGTTGTTACTGCTGCACAACCTCCTGTTGCTGCTATTGTGTAGCTTACAGTGTAGGTGCCTGCTGTACTTGTACTTGGAGTTATTGCTCCTGTGCTTGTATTGATACCTAAACCTGTTGTTGAGGAGTACGTGCCTCCTGTTGTACCGGTTTGTGTTACAGACTGTGAACTTGTAAGAGTTTTACAGAATGGAGATTCAGCATAGCTTATACTTGCACTTGGTGCTGTGGTTATTGTTACTGTTGCTGTTGTGCTTACTGCTGAACAGCCTCCTGTTGCAGCTAGTGTGTAGCTTACAGTGTAGGTTCCTACTGTACTTGAACTTGGAGTAATGGCTCCTGTACCTGCATTGATACTCAAGCCTGTTGGGCTTGCACTGTAAGTACCTCCTGTTGTCCCTGTTTGTATTACAGACTGTGAACTTGTAAGAGTATTACAGAATGGAGAGCCAGAATAACTAATTGCTGCACTTGGTGCTGCGTTTATGGTTAAACTTGCTGTAGTTGTTACTGCAGAACAGCCTCCTGATGCAGCTAGTGTGTAGCTTACTGTGTAGGTGCCTGCTGTACTTGAACTTGGAGTTATAGCTCCTGTACTTGCATTGATACTCAAACCTGTAGTTGAGGAGTATGTGCCTCCTGTTGTACCGGTTTGTGTTACAGACTGTGAACTTGTAATAGTTTTACAGAATGAAGATTCAGCATAGCTTATGCTTGCACTTGGTGCTGTAGTTATTGTTACACTTGCTGTTGTACTTACTGCTGAACAGCCTGCTGCTGCTAGTGTATATGTTACAGTGTAGGTGCCTGCT
>RFPM01000144.1 GCA_009926125.1 Flavobacteriales bacterium
ACGAAACAGGAGATACAGTGGCTTTGGCTACTATTTTAACAATGGTTAAGAAATTATAAACACTTTCTTTATTGCATAAAAAAAGGGGCTTCAAGGCCCCTTTTTAATTTATAAAAACCAAAAGATTTTTTATTTAATTACAACGTTTTTAGTTGTTGTTGCTCCATTTGAGGTAACCGTTACAATGTAACTTCCTTTTGCTACATTCTCTGTAGAAAAAGAAACCACTTGCTCGCCACTTGCATTTGCAATTTCTCTTGAAGAAATAACACGTCCTTGAATATCCATAAGTGAAATACTGTAATCTGTATTTTCTCCTTCAAAAGAAATATTTACTAAATCAGATGCAGGATTTGGATATACATTAAATGAAGTTTCAGTTAATGCTTCAATTGAGGCTGTACCAATGTTGATATTGTCAACATAAATATTATTTCCGTAGTCAGAAGTTGCTTTAAACTTAAATAGTGCACTACTTGCTGAACTAACAGAAGAAATATTAACAGTTTCAACTCTCCAATCTGCAGCTGCAGGTGTATATGCTGTAGTTAGATATGTTCCTCCAGCATTAGATAATTGAGCACCAGCTTTTGAATATATATTTGTCCAAGTTTGTCCACAGTTTGTAGATACTTCAACATCTAACACCTCAGCGTAAGCAGCAGAATATTCTCTATGTGCTACAGCAAAAGAGAGAGAAGGATTCGTAATGGATGATAAGTTTACAGGAGCAAGGTAAACCTCTCCAACTGATCCAGCAGCGAAAGTGTAGGCATCATACTTTATAGATCCTGAACTTGCAGTTGATCTCACCCAATTTTTATCTTGAGGAGATGTTACAAAATAGTTAGCATATGGAAATGCAGTACTCGTAAAATCTTGATAAAAGCTGCTTGTGCTTGGCGTAACTGAAATTGTAGCAAATGAAGTTGAAAACTGACCCATAGGAGTTGTGCTTCCGCTTCCATTAATATTTGTTAAATAAACACTTAAGGTATGCGCACCAGAAGTTGTTGTTGTTGTGGGAATTGTAAAATTTGAAGTGCTTCCTACAGTTAAATTACCGTTAAAAGGTGCAGTTTGTACTGTTCCGTTGTCTATTTTGTAATTTACTGTTGCAGAGGTTATGGTATTTGCACCATTGTTGTTTAACACCGCTACCGCTCCAGTTAATGAAGTTCCACAAGAATA
>RFPM01000145.1 GCA_009926125.1 Flavobacteriales bacterium
TTGAAAAATGGAAATTACTTTTATACGATGGAAGTGAAAGAAAACAACACCTTAGTTTTTACATCTACAAAACGAATGCTCATTATTAAATAATTAATTTTCACATGAAAAAAAATAGCTTATTTATATCCTTCTTATTTCTTTATTCCCTTTATTTTGGGCAATTAAATGGACCAGAAAGCATCGATTTTGACCCCCTTAACAACCGTTATTTGATTGCAAATAGCTCAAATGGTAAAATCATGCAGCGAAGTAGTAATGGTACAATTTCGCAATTTGTTGGAGGAATTTCTCCAAATCCCTATGGAA
Source organism: Flavobacteriales bacterium (assembly GCA_009926125.1). Taxonomy (GTDB): domain Bacteria; phylum Bacteroidota; class Bacteroidia; order Flavobacteriales_D; family Crocinitomicaceae; genus UBA952. The sequence continues at coordinate 310 of RFPM01000145.1, forward strand.
TTGAAGTTGTTGGAACTACTGTTTATGCGTGTTGTAGTGGAAAGGTTTTAGGCTTTGACTTGACAACCGGCCTGCAAGTTTTTTCTGTAAATCTTGGCGCATCATTCTTAAATGGCATCACGCATGACAATTCTGGAAATTTATTTGTAACAGATTTCACAGCAAAGAAAATTTATAGAATAAATATTGCTACTCAAACTTTTAATCTTTTTGCACAGAATTTGACACAATCTCCAAATGGGATTATTTACGATGCTCCAAGTAATTCATTGGTGTTTGTAAGTTGGGGTTCTTCCGCAAAGATTAAAAGATGTTCATTGTTAGATTCAACTGTAACAACACTTTTAACAACTTCTTATACGAACATTGATGGAATAGCACGCAAAGCAAACGGCGATTTTTATATTTCTACTTGGGGCACAAATAGCGTGTACAAATACAACAATGATTTTACAACTACTCCAAGTTTGATAGTAAGTGGTCTGAGTAGTCCTGCGGATATTTATTACAATGATTTGACAGATACCTTAGCAATTCCAAATTCTGGAAATAACACCTTGACCTTTGTTGGTCAATCCACAGTATCTCTTTTGGAGCAAAACGCAAGTGAAGTTTCTATTTTTCCAAATCCAAGTACAAATTTCTTGTTTATGACATCTTCTAAAAACCAAATAGCTCGAATTGAATTAATTAATGAAAGTGGGATTATCAGCGGTATTTACCCTGTTGAAGATTCTTTTGAGGTTAATATAGATGTTAAAAATCTTCAAAAAGGAACCTATTTTGTTCGACTATATGACAATAAGAAAATTCTTATTGGGATTCAGCGATTTATGAAAGTAAATTAATTTAGTCGTATCTTTTTCTGTTTCTTGTCT
>RFPM01000146.1 GCA_009926125.1 Flavobacteriales bacterium
GCTTCGTCGTGAGATTCATGCGAATATGTGCGCTTAGGTTGCGAACTTGGAATTTCTGCAGCTAGATCTAATTGAAATTGACATTGTTCTTTAATAGCAACGTGTGCAATTTTAAAAACTTCGATTAATTCTTCTTCGGAAATTTCTTGCATTTCTCCCTCCAACATGTTTATGTCTTTCATGGTACCTGCAATAACGATATCGATATCAGAGATAGCCATTTCAGCCATAGTTGGATTTAAGATATATTCACCATCAACACGACCAACACGAACTTCAGACATTGGGCCATTAAACGGGATATCTGAAACAGCAATTGCAGCAGAAGCAGCAAAACCACACAATGCATCAGGATTATGAATGCCGTCATACGACATCAATTGAATCATTAATTGAACCTCAGCATGATAATCATCTGGAAACAAAGGTCGCAGTGCTCTGTCGACCAAACGCATTACTAAAATCTCCGTTTCAGATGGTCTAGCTTCGCGTCTAAAAAATCCTCCTGGAAATCTACCAGCCGCCGAATATTTTTCTCGGTAATCAACTGTTAATGGTAAAAAATCTACTCCTTCTTTCGCATCTTGAGAGGATACAATAGTTGCTAATAGCATTGTATCTCCCATTCTAACAACCACAGATCCATCTGCTTGTTTTGCCAATTTGCCTGTCTCCACTGAGATTTCTTTCCCACCGGTGATGATTGACCTTTTAATTCCTAAATTCATACTTCTTTTTATTTATATTATATTATTAAATTCTATCTTCTTTTAAACAAAAAAGGGACAGTCGAACTGAATCGAATGTCCCCCCAATCAATAAATTTGTGCTTAAAATTAACGACGTAATCCTAATTCTTTAACCAATGCACGGTATTTCTCTATGTCTTTACTTTTTAAGTAATCCAATAAACTTCTTCTTTTTCCTACTAATAATTGAAGAGAGCGTTGCGTTCCAAAATCCTTGCGATTTTTCTTCAAATGCTCTGTCAAATGACTAATACGATACGTGAACAAAGCAACCTGACCTTCTGTAGACCCTGTGTTTGTCTCCGAACCTCCGTGTTTAGCGAAGATTTCTTTTTTAACTTCTGTGTTTAAGTACATGCCAATATTTAGTTAAATAATTATTATGTAGCAATTCCACTC
>RFPM01000147.1 GCA_009926125.1 Flavobacteriales bacterium
AGTATCTGCAATGAGAATATCGCGAAAGACTTCTTCTTTTTTCTCTGAATCCAATAAAACTCTGAATTTTAGCCCTGGCATACTTTTGATTTTTCAATCTATGTAAAATTAAAATTATTTATTAAAAACAGGAGTTTTTACTACAGATAATCCCATTTCTTTTCCCAATCTTAGCATTTCTGCAACAGCTTCATCAAAATTATTTGAAATTTCACCCTCTAGGATTGCTTCTTTTATTTTACTTTTAATGGTTCCAATTTCAGCAACTGGACCAATATTAAAAGTCTTCATAATTAATTCACCATTAACAGGTGGTTGAAAATTTCGAATACGGTCTTTCTCTTCAACATCTTTTAGCTTTTGAGACACCAATTCAAAGTTATTTTTGTATTTCTTAACTTTAAATTCATTTTTTGAGGTAATGTCAGCATTGCATAGCAACATAAGATCTTCTATATCATCTCCTGCTTCATTCAGTAAGCGACGAATTGCAGAATCAGTAACAGAACCTTTAATAAGTGCAATTGGTCGAAGGTGAAGCCGTACTAACTTCTGAACATATTTCATCTTTTGGTCAAGTGGTAATTTCAGATTTTTAAAAATACGAGGCACCCATTTTGAACCTAATTCCTCGTGTCCGTGGAATGTCCATCCTACAATTGGGTCGAATCTTTTTGTCGGTGGTTTTGCTATGTCATGAAGAATAGCAGCCCAACGAAGCCACAGCGAATCTGTATTTTGTGAGATGTTATCCAAAACTTCTAAGGAGTGTTCGAAATTATCTTTGTGACTCTTTCCATCAATTGTTTCAATTCCTTTTAGTTGAATAAATTCTGGAAAAAATTGTTCTAATAAGTAGGTAGAATCTAGTAATTTAAAACCACGAGATGGAGTTTCACTTAATATTATTTTATTAAGCTCTTCACTAATCCTTTCTCTTGATATTATTTCCAAGCGCTTAGCTTGTTTTCGAATAGCCTCCAAGCATGAAATTTCAATTTTAAAGTTTAAACGTGAAGCAAAACGAATTGCTCTTAACATTCTGAGTGGATCGTCGCTAAAGGTTATTTCAGGTTCAAGGGGAGTTCTAATAATTCCTTTTTCTAAATCTGCAATACCATTAAAAGGATCTAGAATATT
>RFPM01000148.1 GCA_009926125.1 Flavobacteriales bacterium
CCTTCAAATTCCTCAAATTTTAAAGGACGATTATCGATGGCTGCTTGTAAACGGAAGCCATAGTCGATAAGATTAATTTTTCGGGCTCGGTCACCACCATACATTCCTTTAACTTGCGGAAGCGTAACATGACTTTCATCGATTACCATTAAATAATCTTCAGGGAAATAATCCAAAAGACAGAAAGGGCGTTCTCCAGACATTCTACGATCAAAATACCGCGAATAATTTTCAATCCCCGAGCAGTAGCCTAATTCCCTAATCATTTCTAAATCGTAATTAACACGTTCATCTAAGCGTTTGGATTCCTCTAATTTCCCTTCCTTTTTAAAATTTTCTACTTGAACTACCAAATCATCTTGAATCTGCTCGATTGCTTGTTGTGTATTTTCTGGACTAGAAACAAATAAATTTGCTGGAAAAATAGCAATTTCAGTATAACTTTCAATCTTCTGGTTGGTTTCGGGATCTATGGAGGTAATTCCCTCGATTTCGTCACCCCAAAAAGAAATTCTTAAAGCATAATCTGTATAAGCAAGAAAAATATCAACAGTATCTCCAATGGCACGAAAAGTCCCGCGATCAAATCTATCTCCTGCTCTAGAATATAAATTTTCTACCAATTTAAATAGAAATTTATTCCTTGGAATGCTATCCCCAATTTTCAAATAAATAATACTATTTTTAAATTCACTTGGATTTCCAATTCCATAAATACAGGAAACAGAAGCAACAATAATTACGTCTTTTCGTCCAGAAAGTAAGGCAGATGTTGCAGAAAGTCGCAATTTTTCAATTTCATCATTGATTTGTAAATCTTTTTCAATGTAAGTCCCGGTAACTGGCAAATACGCTTCAGGTTGATAATAATCATAATAGGAAACGAAATATTCCACGGAATTTTCAGGAAAGAATTGCTTAAATTCACCATACAACTGAGCTGCAAGTGTTTTGTTGTGTGATAATACCAACGTAGGTCTATTGATTCCTGCAATTACATTAGCAATTGTAAAGGTCTTTCCACTTCCAGTTACACCAAGTAAGGTCTGATGCTCAATACCAGCAGCTAAACCCGCTATCAATTGCCGAATTGCTTCAGGTTGATCGCCAGTTGCTTGAAATTCTGATACAAGTTGAAAA
>RFPM01000149.1 GCA_009926125.1 Flavobacteriales bacterium
GATTAGAATACGTATGTTGCGGATTTTGTTGAGTAGAGGTTCCGCCGTCACCAAAGTTCCAAGACCAAGAACTTGGAGAATTTGTGGAGAAATCTGTAAAGGTTATCGGGCTATTTTGACAAAAGCTATTTCCAGTTGTGCTAAAAGACGCAAGCGGAGTTCCTATTTGATTATCTAGGTTGTAAAAGATTTTAAAATCATCAAAATAAAACCCATCAGCAACTGAGCCTCCATCAGATTGAAATTGAAAACGGAATTTAATTTGCTGTCCTAAATAATCACTCAAATTAATTTCTTCAAATACCCAGTTTACTTGATTTCCTTCATATATTGGCTGATTTTCCGGTTGAACAGATCCATTTGCGCTAGTTCCAAGGACAGTATAATTTCCACATTGACCAATCCAAGTAGCCCCATTATCCGTTGAAACTTGAAATTGCACAAAATCAAAATCTGCCTCAATTTCCCATTTTGCATAGAAAGAAACCATGGCGGAAGTCGCTGTAGTTAAATTAATTGTTGGAGTATACGTATATGTTTTGTTTGCATTATTTGAATAATCTCCTGTTGAACCATCGTAAAATGATTTAGAGGGAGAAACAAAAGTTAAGGTAGTTGTTCCCCATGTTCCCGTCCAATTTGTATTGGAAGTAGCATCATCTAAAACTTGTAATGTAATCGCACCATACGTTTTTGTAATCGTATCTTTCTTAATCCAAAGTCCATTGTCCGTTTTAAGAATGTATTTAATCTCATCTCCAAATTGAATTGCTGGATTTAAAACATATGAAATAGAACCTGGCAAACTGTGTTGTAAATTCAAATTATATGAAACAGGATTGCCAACAGATGAAATATTCAAGATTGGCTCAATTGAAACAGTTACAACTCCAGCTTCTCGTCCTAAACGTTTTGCTGTATGATTAAAATTTCCTGTTAATGTTGCAATAGAAGATGGATCAGCATCTTTTACAAGTACATAATTACGTGTTAAATGAGCCAAGACCAAATTTGGAAAGACCATTTCTGCACTAGTAGAAAAAATTTCGTCAGAAGGCTGCCAAAATGCAGTTCCTACTTCAGGTGTGTGTGCGAAAATTGTATCTTTTTCTCCTACTCCAATATCCACTTTATACATG
>RFPM01000150.1 GCA_009926125.1 Flavobacteriales bacterium
AGAATCCTACGCATTATTTTTCCGGAGCGTGTTTTGGGAAGTCCACTTGTAAATTGAATTTTATCCAATTTTGCGATAGGACCAATCTGATCTGAAATGATCCCGGAAAAGCCGTGAAGTAGGTTTCCAGATAGCGTTGATGGTCGCCCCAAATAGTTCGCGCAATAGAAGGCCACGGGAATTTTATACAAAGACTTCCGCTTACTTCATTTTCAATTAATTCCTGCTGCGCTTCGCCCATTAGAGCAACTTGTATTCCTGGTAAAGGAAGAGTTGCAAAGGCCGGCTTAAGTTTTGTTATATTCGGAAGAGGTGAAATTAAAATTCCGCCTGTTTCTGTTTGCCACCACGTATCAACAATAGGGCAATTTTCTTTCCCTATGTTTTTGTGGTACCAATACCATGCCTCATCGTTGATTGGTTCTCCAACAGAACCGAGAATACGAAGACTTGACAAGTCATATTTTTCTACCCAGGAAAGTGCTTCTTTTGCAAGCGAGCGAATAGCCGTTGGTGCAGTATAAAATTGATTTACTTGGTGCTTGTCTATAATCTCCCAAAAACGTCCAAAGTCAGGGTAGGAGGGAATTCCTTCAAAAAGAACGGTAGTTGCGCCGTTTAACAAAGGTCCGTAAACACTGTATGAATGCCCAGTTATCCAACCAATGTCTGCTGTGCACCAAAAAACTTCTTTGTCTTGGTAATCGAATACATTTTGAAAAGTATAGCCTGCATAGACCATATATCCTCCTGTGCTATGTAACATTCCTTTAGGTTTCCCTGTGGAACCAGAAGTGTAGAGAATAAACAAAGGATCTTCTGCATCCATAATTTCTGCTTCACAAATAGTAGAAACTTTTTTAAGTTCATCTTCTAGGTAATTATCGCGTCCTGAAAGCATATTTATGGTCGAATGCGTGCGTTTTACAACCAAACATTTAGTGATGCTCGGACATGAAAGTAGCGCCTCATCAACGATTATTTTGAGATTAATTTCTTTATTTCCGCGAAATCCTCCATCTGCAGTTACAATAAGTTTACAGGTGCAATCTTGAATACGAGAAGAAAGAGCAGTTGCTGAAAAACCTGCAAAGACAACAGAATGCACAGCGCCAATTCTTGCGCAAGC
>RFPM01000016.1 GCA_009926125.1 Flavobacteriales bacterium
ACTGGTCCGCATGGTATTTTTAATAATGGGAAATTGCTTACTGCTTCTGCAAGCGCGGCATCAGGAAAGTACAGAGCTTATTTGAGTGAAACAGTAACAAGCCCATCACTTGTCTTACAATCCCAAACCATGATGACGCCCCCTCAAAATATCAACGGAGTACAAAATTATCCAAGGATTTCTGGGAAAAATGATACAGTTGTCTTGATTTGGCAAGAAAACTCCCCTTCAAACAACGATATTTTCTCTGGAATTACAGTGAGTGGCTCAATCCAAGAACTATTAGATTCTAAAGCAATTGTTAACGATTCAACCTTGGGTTCACAAAGCAATCCAGATATAATTTATGCCAATGGGAAAATACATTGTGTTTTTCAAGATGCAATTTCTGGTAAGGTAATTTACAAAAGAGGAATATTAAGTATGAATTCCATCAGTCAAATTCCTGATCAAGATATAATCGTTTTTCCAAATCCCTTATCTACTTCACTCACTATTAAATCGAATCTACTAACTAGTTCTTATACGATTTACAATGTCTTGGGAGAAATCGTACAAATGGGTGTTTTAACTTCATTGCAAACAGAAGTTAATTTATCTGCCTTGTCAAATGGGACTTACCAGTTAATAATCGGTAAGGATCAACTTAAGTCTTTTCAAATTATTAAGAACAACTAAGTGATTACTAGGTTATAGGTAAATCTTCTTCCATTTAGCTTAAACATAAATAATTATAGGATTTAATGAAAAAAGGGTGGCACCTTTTTTTGTGACCTCGAAAGGATTATTTCATGATCTATTGCTCATTGGGCATTCCAAGCATAGGACCCAAATTGCTAAAGCAGTTCTCGGTTTTTTATTTTCAATCTCTTATCAAAATTAATTTTGAACGCTCTTAAAAACAAAAAACCCGGCACTTTCGCGCTGGGTTTTCCTTTTGTGACCTCGTAAGGATTCTAACCTTAAACCTCCACAGCCGTAATGTGGTGCTCTATACAGTTGAGCTACGAAGCCATAATTGTTCGCAAATATAAGCACTTATTTTCAAATAGCGCAATCAAAATGGGTCTTAGAAGTTCTTATTTTGTTGTTTTTATTACTAAAATTCATCAAATCTTAGTACTTTTGCGCGGGGTAAGTCTTTTACGACCAGCTCCCTCTTAATCCTCCAGGACAGGAATGTAGCAAAGGTATGAGGTTGAGCGGTGCGATAAGAGTAGCTTACCCCTCTTTTTTCTTTTTTCTGCAAATCTTCTGCAACACCAAATCTTCTCACTAAATTTGTAGTAATGAAAAGAACATTTTTCTTATTTTTTTTACTTCTAATTGTTTCTTGCTCTAAAGGATTTGGAGATAAAATTGAAATCGGAAATACTACTATATTCTACACCACTAAAAATGAAAAAGGAATAGCAGAAAAATTAGCTATATATTGGACAAAAAACCAAATTGATGGAAAAGAAAAACAATTTATAAGAATATTAAAATATAAAGAAGCATATCACCTTCAATTAATTTTAAGGGAAGAATTTAAATCATCAGCTTTGAGCTTTGAAGAAATAAAATTATTTACGGAACTGCAATCTGATTTAAATAAACTTGTTTTCACATCACTTCCTTGCATAATAATTCTCTGTGATGGTAACTTTAAAGAAATCTATACACCTGTTTCAGAATGAAAATATCAGCTTCTATTTACAGTGACAAAAAACGTTCTCTAAAGGAAGTCATCCATGATTTAATGGAGCACCAAGTTGATTTATTACACGTAGATTGCAACGATGATTTAAGTGTGTTTGATGATATTTTACAAATTCGTACTTGGTGTAAAATTCCTATTGACTTGCATATTATTACTGAAAACCCCTCAAAATATTTTGATTTACTGAGAAAAAATCCTGTTGAGTACCTTACCTTTCAATATGAAAATTTAAATGAACCACTAAATATTCCAAGTGATATTTCTGGAAAAAGAGGTTTGGCTGTTATTACTCCAACTTCGATTGATGTCTTTGATTCGTATTCTGACTTTGATTTTATTCTGATAATGGCAACGATTCCAGGGCAAAGTGGTGGGGCTTTTGACAAGATAAATTTTTCAAAAATTAGACAATTCAGGGCGAAATATCCGAATAAATCAATTCATGTTGATGGCGGAGTAAATGGTGAAGTTTCCTTTATTCTTCGAAATATGGGAGTAAGTTCATCTGTTTCGGGTTCCTATTTATTCTCTGGACCAAGTATTGGTCATGCTTTAATGAATCTTACTAATCGAGATATTGAGTCGAGCTATTGCGTGGAGGATTTTATGATTCCGTTGGAAGAGAGTCCAAAAGATTATATAGAAAACTGTACTACGAAATCTATTTTGCAAGCAGTAGAAAATGGAAATGTTGGGTTTACGCTTATTCTTTCTCAAAATAATCAATTCAAAGGATTGGTTTCAAGTGCTGACATACGAAAAGCCGTATTAAAAAAAATAGATCATTTAGCTGCTATTCAACCGGAAGATCTCATAAATACAAATCCAATTAGAATTGATGGAAGCGCTACTGTATTAGAAATGCTTCAATTGATTAAAAAATGTTCTTTTCCGATTATGTATTTACCAGTTGTAAATTCTCAACAAAATGCCATTGGAATTGTTAATTTTGTACATCTGATTAAAGGAGAAATATGATAATTCATTTAAAAAAAACTGTTTCAAAAGAAAGTGCGGCAGTATTAGCTGCAGAAAATAAAGCTTTTCACATTGTAAGTGAAGGAACCAATGTTTTAATAACAGGTTCAAGTATGAAGGAAGTCCCTTCAGGATTAACAAATCACACAGAAAACAGCTGGATTTTTCCAAATGATATGCAATTAGCCTCTCGTGGATATAAAAATGAGAAACGCTTGGTAAAATTTGGAACTACTCAAATTGGAGGAAAAAGTAACAATACGCTTCTAATTGGTGGACCTTGTTCTGTAGAATCTGAAGAGCAAATCCGATCTTCTGCAGAATTATTAGTCAAATTAGGTTTATCTACTCTGAGAGGTGGTTGCTACAAACCGCGAACAAGCCCCTACTCTTTTCAAGGCATGGGATTAGATGGATTGAAGCTTCTAGCAAAAATGCGCACTGACTATGGTTTAAATGTAATAACAGAAGCAAGAGACGCAACGCACATAGATGAAATAATTGAATATACAGATATTATTCAAATTGGAGCAAAAGCAATGTACGATCAAGGAATATTAAGAGCCTGCGCGAAAACAAACAAGACTGTTTTAATTAAACGTGGTTTTGGCACAACACTTCAGGAATTTGTTCAAGCAGCTGAATTTGTATTATCAGGTGGAAATGAAAACGTTGTCCTTTGTGAACGTGGAATTCGAACATTTGAGACTGGAACGCGCTTTACATTAGATTTATGCGGTGTTGCTTGGCTTCAAGAACATACAAACCTTCCAATTATTTTAGATCCTTCGCATGCAATGGGTTATGCTTACGGTGTTCCTTCGCTATCTAAAGCTTGTGTTGCTATGGGAATTGATGGCTTATTGATTGAAACTCACCCTAATCCAAAAATCGCGAAATCTGATGCTTCTCAGCAGTTAAATTATACTGAATTTGAAGCCTTATTTAACCAATTAAAAGGAGTTGCTGCAAGTGTTGGCTACAAAATGATATAAAATGCAATTAGAACAAAACATAAAAGGTCTGTGCTCGAAATTTGGAATTGAATTCAAAGATTTCTTAGATGATCTTGAAGTTGAAAATGTTCACGAATTGACTGTTTACGATTTAGAAGCAATATGTGAGGAATACAATATTGACATGTATGCATTGCTTTTTAAACCAATATTCAAACCTGAATTATACAAAAAAAAGTTATCGGCAATCAAGTTTCTAATTATAGATGTTGATGGCGTAATGACAGATGGTGGAATGTATATTTCAGAAAATGGCGATCAAATGAAGCGTTTTAATGCACAAGATGGAATGGCTATTCAACATTTAGTGAGAAATAACTTTCAGATTGGTATTATTTCTTCTGGAACTACAAATTCAATGGTTCAAAAACGCGCTGAAATTCTTGGAGTTCAGCATTGTTATGTTGGTCGTGAACCAAAGATTTCTATTTTAAAAAATTGGTGTGAATCTTTGAATATTGACTTATCTGAAGTTGCCATGATTGGCGATGATATTAATGATCTAGAAATAATGAAACAAGTTGGTATTGCTGTCTGTCCAAAGAATGCTGTTAATGCTGTTAAATCTCTTGCTCATATTCAATTATCTAAGAATGGTGGAGATGCTTGTATTCGGGAATTCATCGATAATTACCTTTTAAAAGAGCCTATTCAATAAATTTAAATATGAATACTATTACAATTGGAATAATTCGAGAAGGAAAGGTTCCACCTGATTTCCGTGTTCCCTTGACTCCAAAACAATGTAATGAGATTCAAACACGCTTTCCAAATGTGAAAGTTCTCGTACAAACAAGTCCAATTAGAACTTTTAAAGATGAGGAATACCAAAAAGAAGGTATTGAAATAGTAGAAAACCTAAACGATTGTGATATTATTTTTGGTGTAAAGGAAGTTCCTATTTCTTATTTAATTGAAAACAAGACATTTTTCTTTTTTTCTCATACGATTAAAAAACAACCTTATAACAGGGAACTTCTTCGTGCTCTTTTGGCTAAAAAAATTCGCTTAGTGGATTACGAAGTAATAAAAGATAAAAATAATAAGCGACTGATTGGCTTTGGTCGCTATGCTGGAATTGTTGGTTGTTACAACTCTTTTCTAACTTATGGCTTGAAAACGAAAACTTTCGAACTGAAGCCTGCGCATTTATGTGCTAATCGCCAAGAAGTTGAAGAGGAATTAAAAAAAGTAATCTTACAGAAAGATTTTAGGGTTTTACTCACGGGATTTGGTCGTGTAGGACACGGAGCTCGCGAAATTATCAAGCTTTTACCAATTAAGGAGGTTAGTCCTGAAGATTACCTCACACAATCCTTTGATGAACCAATTTTCGCTCAATTAGAAGTTGAAGATTATTATGGCCGAAAAGACGATTCGCAATTTATGAAATCTGAGTTCTATTCAAATCCAGAATTATATAAATCAACTTTTAAGTGCTATGTTTCAATAACTGACATGTATATTCCTTGTCACTTTTGGAATGCTAAAGCACCAAACATCCTTTCTCAAGAAGATTTACAGGAAGAAAATAAGCGAATAAAAGTCATCGGAGACATTTCTTGTGATATTGCTGGACCAATTGCTGCAACGATTCGTCCGAGTAAAATTGGAGATTCTATCTATGGCTATAATCCATTTAGCGGAAAAGAGACTGATTTTATGGACAGAGATGCTATTGCTGTTATGGCTGTTGATAATTTACCCTGCGAATTACCTAAAGATGCTTCTGAAGATTTTGGTAATGAATTACTCAAGCATGTTTTACCTGCTTTATTTGGAGAAGATCCTGATAAGATAATTGAAAGAGGTGCTGAAACTAATTTCTCTGGTAACTTAACAGAGGGATTTCAGTATTTACAGAATTATCTAGAAGGAAAAGAATAAAACTAAATTATTCATTCATTTTTTCAAATTGTACTAGCGCAACCATTTCAAATTGCGAGAATACATGAAAATAAATCCAACACAAAATAGCACATTAAATATAACTAATACACTTGGGACATTCTGTGGCGCTACAAATAAGTAAGATTGTAAAATCCATAAAAAACTGTAGATAATATAAGTGTGAAAACCAATTTTCTTTCCTTTTAGCATAAAAATCGCTGCAAGTAAACCACAGAGAGAAACAATAATTGAAACAGTAATATAGGCCATAAAATTAGTATACATCGCCTCAGTCATTATTTGAACTTTTTTGATAACATCCACCCAATAATACATTTCCTGATCTATCAATAAGTCTAGTGACTTAGAAATTTGACTGTTTGCTTTTGCTATTTCAGCTTCTGACGGTTTAGCAGAAAATAAAGAAAAAAGACCATTAACTAATGTAAGCCCTGCATTACAAATTGTCATAATGCACAAAACAAGTAAGAATTTAGGACGCTCCATATTTTCTTCCTGATACTCATTTATTTGATACTCATCTTCCATACAGACTATTTAAAGTGGATTTTTTACAAAATTTAAGGCTGCTTTCATATCTAAAGAGGTATTTCTATCTGTCGCTAAAAAGCTAACTTTTTTTCTGAAAGAGTTGTATAGTTTTTCAACTTCCAAAGAACTTTTTAAAGGTCGGCGAAAATCTAAAGCTTGTGCAGCATTTAATAATTCAATTCCTTGAATAGCAAAACAATTTTCTATAACGCGTGCTAATTTAGTAGCTGCGTTCGCGCCCATGCTTACATGATCTTCTTGACCGTTACTAGAATCTATCGTATCGATGGATGCTGGCGAGCATAACTGCTTGTTCTGACTAACAATTGACGCGCAGGTATACTGTGCAATCATTAAACCAGAATTCAATCCTGGATTTGCAACTAAAAATGGAGGTAAACCTCGATTTCCTGAAATCAACTTGTAAATTCTTCTTTCTGAGATACTTCCCATTTCAGCCATTGCAATCGCCATAAAATCTAAAATTAAGGCCAAGGGTTGTCCGTGGAAATTTCCTGCAGAAACAATATCATCTTCATCCGGAAATAGTGTCGGATTATCAGTTACAGCATTAATCTCTCTTTCAATTACCAAAGAACAATGATCTAAGGTGTCTTTTGTTGCTCCGTGAACTTGTGGTATACAGCGAAATGAATACGGATCTTGAACATGCTCTTTAATCTTGGAAATAATTTCGCTTCCTTCAAGATATTTGCGAATTAGTTTAGCTGTTTCAATTTGACCCGGATGATTTCTTATTGAATTTACATTATCCTGAAAAGGATTAATTCTTCCATCAAAGGCATCTAAAGACATGCTAGCAATTAGATTCCAATTTTTCCATAAGTGCTTAGAATTTGCAAGGCAAGATGTGGCGTAAGCAGACATAAACTGTGTTCCATTCAACAAAGCCAATCCCTCTTTTGATTGAAGTTTTATTGGAAGTAAATTAAATTTCTTAGCTATTTCAGCTCCAGTGTATCGCTGCCCCTCAAACTCTACTTCACCTTCAGCAATTAATGGTAAAGACAAATGGGCAAGAGGAGCCAAATCTCCAGAAGCACCCAAACTTCCTTGCTCGTATATAATTGGTGTAATCTGCTGATTATAAAAAAATAAAAGTCGCTCAACAGTTTCTAATTGCACTCCAGAGTTTCCTTTTGACAAACCAATAACTTTTAAGAGCAACATTCTCCTGACAATATCCTTTGGAACCTCCTCACCCATTCCACAAGCGTGAGATAGAACTAAATTAACTTGTAGTTGAGAAAGTTCATTCTTTGAAATCGCTGTATTGCACAAAGAACCAAAACCTGTATTAATTCCATAAATTAAATCCGTTGACTTTTCGAGTTTCGTGTTTAAATATTCTCTGCAAGCTACAATGGATTTTTTTGCATTATCTCCTAAGGAAACAATCGCGTTTGAATTGAAAAATTTTTCAAATTCTAAAATAGAAATATATTGATTGTCAATGTAATAAGTTTCCATGATTAAAGTATTACTTTCGAATCATTTGAGCAAAATCTTTTGCGAAATAGGTCAGAATCCCATCTGCTCCGGCTCTACGAATACTCAATAAAATTTCATAAACTGCTAAATCATAATTTAGATATCCGCTTTTAGCAGCTGAATAAACCATTGCGCATTCTCCACTTACATTGTAAGCTGTAATCGGAATAGGAAAATTCTCCCGCAACATATGAATGACATCCAAGTAACATAAAGCAGGTTTTACCATCAACATATCAGCTCCTTCCTCAAAATCTAACTGTGCTTCTAACAAGGCCTCTCTCTTATTTGCCGGATTCATCTGATATGTTTTTTTATCGCCAGATTTTGGAGCAGAATTTAAAGCATCTCGAAATGGCCCGTAGAATGCACTTGCATATTTTGCAGTATACGACATAATACTAACATCACTAAAACCATTTTGATCTAATGCTTCACGAATTACTCCCACACGGCCATCCATCATATCTGAAGGTCCAATAATATCAATTCCAGCTTGAGCTTGAGCCAATGACATTTTTGCTAATATAGGAAGTGTTAAATCGTTGATAATTTTGCCGTTTTCCACATAACCATCGTGACCATCAGAGGAATAAGGATCCATTGCAGCATCACTCATAAGAACAGATTCAGGAAAACGTGCTTTAATTTGTCGAATGGCTTCCAAATAAAAATTATCTTCAGCATAACTGTAAGAAGCAATTTTATCTTTTAAAACTTCATCAACACATGGAAAAATATCGAATGTCTGAACACCAAGGCTCATACATTCTTCAATTTCAGGCAATAAACGATCAAGTGACCAACGGTAATTATTTGGCAAAGAACTTACCTCTTCTTTTATATTTTTTCCGTCTTTAAGAAAAATCGGATAAATTAAATGCTGGGGACCTAAATTTGTTTCTTCCACCAAATTTCTAATGGCAGCTGACTTTCTATTTCTTCGAGGGCGAATATTCATAATCTCTTACATTAACATTCCACCGCAAACATGAAGCGTTTGTCCAGTGATATATGAAGACATATCTGAAGCTAAAAAAACTGTTGCTTTTGCAACATCTAGTGGCTGACCTCCGCGCTTCAATGGAATTCCATTTCGCCATTCTTCCACAACTTTCTCATCCAATGATTTTGTCATTTCTGTTTCTATAAAGCCTGGGGCAATTGCATTACAACGAATATTTCTAGACCCTAATTCTGCAGCAATTGATTTCGTAAAGCCAATTAAACCTGCTTTCGATGCAGCATAATTGGATTGACCAGCATTTCCTTTAACTCCAACTACACTTGACATATTTATAATAGAACCTGATCTTGCTTTCAACATTGGTCGCTGAACAGCTTTGGTTAAATTAAATGCAGATTTTAAATTTACATTTATTACAGCATCCCATTGCTCCTCAGTCATTCGCATCAATAAGGTATCTCTTGTAATTCCTGCATTGTTTACCAAAACATCGATTGTACCAAATTCCTCTACAACATCATCTACCAATTTCTGTGCAGCATCATAATTAGAAGCATCAGAAAGAAATCCTTTTACTCTGCCACCATTTTTAGATAACTCAATTTCTAATTCGCGTGTTTGAGTAGATTCTCCAAGATAAGAAAAGGCAACTGTTGCACCTTGAAGAAGGCACTCTTCTGCAATTGCTTTTCCAATTCCACGAGAGGCACCAGTAATCAAAACAACTTTATTCTCTAATAATCCCATAAATTCTAATTTTTAGACAAAATTAAGCATACTATCTGTCTCCTACGCAAATTAACTTAAGAAGTTGTTAATTACTCGTCTTTTTTAAAAGATTTACAATTCATTTGCATCATAGACAATTAGGCCTTTTACAAAGGTCATCCAAGAATAGTTTTGTTGAAATTTCACCTGCGATTGAACTTTGCGTTCAAAAATGACAAAAGTAGCATCCTTCCCTTTCTCCAGCGATCCTAATTTATTTTCTTGAAATGAGGCAAAAGCTGCCCAAATTGTCATTCCACGTAGCACTTCTTCCAAAGAAATTGCCTCATTCATATAAAAACCCTCGATAGATTCGTCCGTCGCTGTTCTTCGCTGAACTGCCGCATGAATTGTCAAAAAAGGATTCGTTCTTTCAATAGGAAAATCTGTTCCAATTGCGAGCATTCCAAATTGACTTAACAACGTTTTATAAGCATAAGCACCTTTTATTCGCTCTGCTCCTATTCTGTTTATTGCCCAGCGCTGATCTGAAACTGCATGCGTAGGTTGCACTGAGGGAAAAACAGAATAATCTGCAAATTTTTTAAAATCATTTGGATCAATAACTTGAGCATGCTCTATTCGAAAACGATGATCTTTTTTCTTTTGAAAAGCATCCTTGTAAATTTCTAAAACCAAAGCATTTGCTGAGTCACCAATTCCATGTGTATTCATTTGATAATCATTTTCAATACAAAATTGCGCCATATCCTTTAATTCCTTCACACTTGTCAAGAGTAAACCATGAGAATGAGCAGCATCATCATAACTTTTCTTCAAATATGCACCTCTAGAACCCAAGGCACCATCTGCCCAAACTTTAAAGCTTTGAATGGATAAGTTTTTATATCGAAATTGACCGTATTTTTTTGCAAAATTTAGATTTTCCTTACTCATTCTCAACATGGCATAAACATCTAGTTTAAGAGAGCCATTTTTTACCATATTCCGAAATAGCGAAATGTGTCGGTAGTCAATTCCAGCTTCGTGAACTCCAGTTATTCCATATTGAAAAAGCTCTTCTTGGATTTCTATTATTGCTTTAGATAAGTCTGCATCCGAAAATTTTGGAATTGAAGCTTCAACAAGTCCTATTGCATTGTCTATTAATATTCCAGTTGACTTTCCGTTCTGATCTAAACTAACTTCACCACCATCAACAAAAGACGCTGCAGTAATATTTGCTTTCTTCAGAAGACAATCGTTGACAAGTGCTGCGTGACCATCAATTCTATAAAGACAGACTGGAATTGAAGGAAATAACTTGTTTAATTCTGCATTTGTTGGTAAATCGTTCGTCCCCCATAAAGATTGATCCCAACCTGTTCCGACAATAAAATCTTTGCCTTTTAAACTTTTGTACTTTTCACAGCGAACGAGCACCTCATTTAATGATTTTGAATCAACTAAGTCTAAGGTCAATTTTTGCTGTGCATAAAGCAATAAATGCCCATGTGCATCTGTAAATCCAGGATAGATATCTTTGCCTTTTGCATCAATTGTTTGATCGGATCTGTATTTATTTAAAATTTGCCTTTCAGGTCCAACTTCAATTATTTTTCCATTTCTAATTGCCATTGCCTCCTGAATAGATGATTCATTATTCATAGTAAAAATGACCGCATTATGAACGATTAAATCAACTTTCTCTCCTTTCATACAAGAAGAAAGAATAAGGACCAAAAATGAAAATAGAAAGGTATTTTTTTTCATAGAATTTAGAAAGGATATCCGATACCAAAATGAAGAACAGGAACAAATGGTTTTGGCATTTTAGCTTTTGCATTTTCCAATGAACCATAAGTAGAGACACCTTCTTGGTAGTAAGTTTCTCTATAATTGCTAAATAAATCATTAAAAACCCACTTCGCACCATTTTGATATGAAGGATTATAAATAGGGAAACCGATATCAACCCTGAGTACAAAGAAATCAAGATCTAGACGTGCACCAAATCCTGAAGCAATACAAAACTGACTTAAAAAAGAAGACCAAGCAAATTTTCCACCAATTCTTGAATCTTCTTTATAGGTCCAAATATTTCCAAAATCACTAAAAAAAGCACCTTTTAAAGAACTAGTAATAGGAAACCGATATTCAAAAGAACCACCAATACGAATATCTGCAACTTGCGTAATTAGACTATTTGAATCAAGATGGTATTTGTACCCGCCTGGCCCTAACGCTCTGGAGCGCCATCCACGATTATCATTTGATCCACCACCAAAAAAACTATAGTCGTAGGGCATCGAAGTTGTTGAATTTCCAAAAGGTTTCCCTCCACCAATACTGAATTTTAGGTGCAGTGATTGCGTACGCTTTAAATTTCTTGAAGCAATGAATTGATTGTCAATTCGTATAAATTGTGAATAAGGTAAATTCTGAAACATGTTTTGACCTAATTCATTTTTTTCTTGAATTTTTTTGAACATATAAAGAAAATTTCCTGCAGCATCAATGGTAGAATTAAAATAAATATAAGCATCTAGGAATCGTTTTTTACCATTCAAATAATCTCGGTCTTTATTGTTATATTCTATTAAAAATTTGAAATCTTGCCAAATAAATTGACTGCTATAACTATTGCTTAGAAACGGATCGTTAATTTGCGACAACTGTTGATTAAAGCTCTCACTTTTATCAATTCGTACGTATTTTATCCCCGACATAAATGGAAGTCCCAGTTGGAATACCTGAGTTTTTCCACTGAGAAATTTCCACATATAATTTAACTGAAAAACCTGTCTATCAAAAATTGAACGCTTTTCAAGATTGTAAGCCAACAAAAAAAGTGTTCTAGGTTTTTGTCTTTTTGAAAGCATGGTAAGTGGCATAGGAAACAATCCTGGAAAATCAAATTTGATACTCGGACCAAACTCTAAAGTATTAAATGTTCGCTGGTTCGTATTATCATCAAAAATTTTTGGCTGCGATTCAAATCCACCTCCAAATGATAAGGTAATTTTTTCGGCACCTCTAAATAGATTTTTATTCGTGTAATTCAATGAAGCTGAAGCTCCCAATAGACCAAAAGAAGTAGTAAATTTTGGATCAAAACCAAAGGATTGTTTTTCACTTGGCTCTAAGTAATAATGAACATCAATTAAATTTGAATTTGGAACTTCAATAAGAATGGGTTTTACAGCGCTAAAAACTCCAAGTTGAACCAAAGAACGATAAGACCGATCTAAATAATACTCTTTGTACTTATTTGTATGCTCCAAATAATTTTGAAGCTCCAAAATTTCTGGCTTCAACCAAGGTTTTTCACCATTGTAGGATAAATTTACAACGCGGAATAAGTTTGGGTCACCAGTCTTTATTTTTCCATTGGATTCTTTTATCTGTTTTTTTGTTGCTGGTAATTTTGTGTATTCCAAAGAATTAATTGTTCGCATAAATTGAGCTGCCAATTGATCTCGGATGTCAAGCTGTTTTTCTTTAAGTAAAGCTTGAAAGTTTCCTTTAACATTTACTGAATCAGCTAAATGGAAATAAACATTATTAATATAAGATTCTACAAAGGGGACTTTTATTAAACTATCTGGATTTATAGAAGAGGGGATATATCTGTCGTCAAAATTTACAGTAAGATTTACTTTCAATGTTGATTTCAGCGTGTCAACCTTAAAACTAATTGTACTAGCATAAAACTTATATATCTGTCTATCTCGCATGTATTTTGAGATTGTACTTCGGTATTCATCAAGATAATCTAGGTCAAAGGGTTGATTTACGAGTGGGTCTTTTCCATTTGCACTTATTTGACTTTGAACAAAACCGGAATTTAACGCTTTGATTTTTTGCTGCCCGTTATATTTTACAGAATCAATAATGTAGCGAGGCCCTACTTCAATTTTAAAGTTTGTTTTAGCGAATTGTTTTTTCTCGTTGTATGTCACTTCTCCTTTCACCTGACTGTAATAAAATCCCTTTTTTCGAAGATATAATACAATCTGTTCTTGACTTTTAGAAAAAAGTAATGAATCAAATACGATTGGTTTTTGCCCTGACTTATATTTCAACCTCTCTAAAAAAAGTAGTTTGGAATAAATTGTATCCTTTAGTTCCTTTTCTATATAAAAATCCTTATTTTTCGAGCGAGCTTTTTCTATTCTCCGCTGATTTATTTTAGAATAACGAACTTTTTTTCGCTCTATTTTTTTAGCAAATCTCTCAAAAGATTTTTGTCTTCTTTCAGCTACTTTTGATGAATCTATTGAATTGTAAATCCTTAATTTTAATGAAATACCTAAGACTTTTTTATTTGGTTGTTGTTTTAAAATATATGAGATATCATCCTTGCTAATTAGCTTACTATCAATTGAAATCTCATTTGCTTTTAATAAATAATTCTTAGCAGGCAACTTGCGCGTTAAGCTGCAGGAAGTTATACTCCAAACAAATACAAATGATAAATAAATAAATTTTGCTACTTTCACTTTCAAATACAAATTTAAGCATATTACTTTGGAAAAAATTTCATTACAAAAGTTAAAGTGGATTCGAAGCCTACAAATTAAAAAAAATAGGGAAAAGGAACAATTAATTTTGGTGGAGGGAGAGAAAATAGTGCTTGAATTACTTTCACAATCACGATTCAAGGTAAAACTAATTGTTGGTTCAGAGAAATTTCTCTTGGAAAATAAAATTAGTACTGATTGCTATAGTGCAAAAAAAGGTGAATTAGAGAAAATGAGTTCGCTTTCAAACGCCCCGGATGCTATTGCTGTGCTTGAAAAACCCGAAAAAGAAACCATCAAAAATAATACTCGAACCTTAATTTTAGATGGTATTCAAGACCCTGGAAATTTTGGGACTATCATCCGAACAGCAGATTGGTTTGGAATCACACAAATAGTTTGTTCGCCTTCCAATGTTGAACAGTTTAATCCTAAAACAATCCAAGCATCCATGGGAAGTGTTTTTCGAATTTCTATTCACTATACAGACTTACCAGATTTTCTATCAAGTATAAAAGAACCTATTCATGGTGCTTTATTAGCTGGAACATCTATCTATGAGACAAACGTTGCTGAAATGAAGTACTTGGTGCTTGGAAACGAAGGAAATGGGATTTCAAAAGATGTTTTAAGCTATATTACACATCCTATTTTAATTCCTGGAAAAGGAACTGCTGAATCCTTAAATGTTGGAATTGCCTGTGGTATTTTCTTAGCTGAATGGAATCGGGCACTCTGATTGCTTCATACAGCTGATTTTCTTTTAACTTTGTAGCATGAAAAGAGTTGTTGTTGGTCTTTCTGGAGGCGTAGATTCTTCCGTTGCAGCACATTTATTAGTCAAACAAGGATATGAAGTTATCGGCATGTATATGCGGAATTGGCACGACGAATCCGTAACTCTTTCTGATGATTGTCCGTGGATAGATGATTCTAACGATGCACTGCTAATTGCAGAACAATTGGGAATTCCTTTTCAGGTTATCGATTTAAGTAAGGAATATAAAGAGCGGATTGTAAATTACATGTTTGAGGAATACAAAGTTGGAAGAACTCCAAATCCTGATGTTTTATGCAACAGAGAAATAAAATTTGATGTATTTCTGAAAGCAGCAATGGAACTCGGTGCAGACTTTGTTGCTACTGGACATTACTGCAGAAAAATTCCTCATGCTGACGGTTCTTTTGGCTTATTGGCAGGAAAAGATAAAAACAAAGATCAATCGTATTTTTTGTGTCAGCTATCACAGCAGCAGTTGTCCAAAGCATTGTTTCCAATTGGCGAACTTGAGAAATCTGAAGTAAGAAGAATTGCACATAAAACGAATCTTATCACTGCTGATAAAAAAGACTCTCAAGGACTTTGTTTTGTAGGAAAAATAAGTCTTCCTATTTTTCTGCAACAACAACTGGCTCCCAAAGAAGGTATTATTATTGAAATCTCTGAATTTTTTCCAGATTTAATGCGCTACCACCAAATACCTGTCAACAAAGAAAACATTGTTGCACTGTCAAATCCCTTTTCTTTTTTAGAAAAAGATGGAATTGAAGTTGCAAAACATCAAGGAGCACATTACTACACAATTGGTCAACGAAAAGGACTTCATGTTGGCGGAAGACCAGAACCAAGTTATGTAATTGGATTAGATACGATAGAAAATATCGTTTATACAGGGCAAAAAGACAGTCATCCTGGCTTAAACCGACATGCTTTAAAGTTGGAGAAAAGCAGCTTGTCGTGGCTTCAGGAAATTACGATTCCTCCAAAAGGATTGAATTGCATGGTGCGAATTAGATACCGACAAAACTTTCAGAAAGCAGTACTATTGCTTCACGATGAGGAATATTATATTTTATTTGAGAAAAAACAAAGAGGAATAACTCCGGGTCAATTTGCTGCTTGGTATCTAAAAGAAGAATTGATAGGTTCTGCAGTTATAGCGCATTAATTCAGGTGAATGCTAAACAATTCCGAATAGTTTTCTTCAGAATCTTCTCCTCGCGATAAAACATCTAAAAGATAAGCAACTTGAAAAATTGTTAATGGACTATTTGTTCCTAAATCGCGGTGTTTAGATAACTTTATTTCAATTTGTGCTGCGGTTTGAATTCTTAAAGATTGCATTTTATTTACAGTTATTAAATTTATTGCTCACTTTACGGAATGAATTCGTGTAGGGTTACACTCCATATGAAAATAACAGAAAATAAGACAAATTTTCAGTGCTAAAGAATTGGCACATGGATTGACGAATATATAGCGCAAAGTAATTTATTAATAAATTAGAGCTGCTTATACAACTAACTGACAAACTGTCGCACTAAATAAAGCGAATATGAGTAAAATAAACGATCTGGATTTTTTTAGATTTTCAGGAATTGAAAACGATGCTGAATTTATCCCCTTAATTACAGCTGAAGAGGAAGAAAATGTAAACAAGCAAGTTTTTCCAGATGAACTACCAATTTTACCCCTACGAAATAATGTTTTATTTCCTGGAGTGGTTATTCCAATTACCGTTGGAAGAGATAAATCCATAAAATTAATTCAAGAAGCGAACAAAGGAAATAAAATAATTGGTGTTGTTTCACAAAAAAACCAAGAGGAAGAGGCACCAAAATTTGAAGATTTAAATAAAACAGGAACAGTTGCTCAAATCATTCGCATGCTAAAAATGCCTGATGGAAGCACGACTGTTATCATCCAAGGAAAAAGAAGGTTTGAAATTGTTCAGGCTCTTCAAACGGAACCGTACATGCGGGCAAAAGTTTCTGTTTTCAACGAAATTCCAATTAAAAAAGGCAATAAAGAGCTGGACATCATGCTTAAAACCATAAAAGATCTTGCTCTTGACATTATCCGTGATAGCCCAAATATCCCTTCTGAAGCACAATTTGCAATCGGAAACATTGATAGTCCATCATTTCTTGTGAATTTCATTTCTTCAAATATGAATGCCGATGTTTCTAAAAAACAAGAAATGTTAGAAGAAACTGACATCAAAAAACGCGTGATGATGGTGATGGAACACCTGACATTAGAAGTTCAAATGCTTGAAATGCGCAATGAAATTCAAAATAAAGTTCGGAAAGATTTTGATAAGCAGCAACGCGATTATTTTTTACAGCAGCAAATGCGTACCATTCAAGACGAATTAGGCGATAACCCTCAAACGCAAGATGTTCAAGACTTTAAAGATCGTGCCGAAAAGAAAAAGTGGAACAGTGTCATTGAAAAATTATTCAAGAAAGAATTAGAGAAAATGCAGCGCATGAACCCGCAAGGCGCAGAATATACCGTTCAGATGAACTACCTCGATCTATTATTAGATTTACCTTGGGGAGAATATACAAAAGACAACTTAGACCTTAATCGCGCACGAAAAATTCTTGAAAAAGATCATTTTGGCTTAGAAAAAGTAAAAGAAAGAATTCTCGAATACCTGGCAGTTTTAAAAATAAAAGGAAATATGAAATCTCCCATTCTTTGCTTTTATGGACCTCCGGGAGTTGGAAAAACTTCCTTGGGGAAATCCATAGCAGAAGCTTTGGGAAGAAAATATGTTCGGATGTCTTTGGGAGGTTTACACGACGAAGCGGAAATTCGCGGTCACCGAAAAACATACATTGGCGCTATGCCAGGACGCATTGTTCAGAACCTTAAGAAAACAGCTTCGGCAAATCCAGTATTTGTTTTAGATGAAGTAGATAAACTTGGGCGCAGCAATCATGGCGACCCATCTTCTGCCCTTCTTGAAGTTTTGGATCCAGAGCAAAATCATGCCTTTTATGACAATTATGTAGAAACCGAATTTGATCTTTCTCGTGTTCTATTTGTTGCTACAGCAAATAATCTCTCAATGGTGCAAGGTCCCTTACTCGATAGAATGGAAATAATCGAAGTAAATGGATATACCATTGAAGAAAAAATTCAAATTGCAAAGCGTCATTTGCTTCCAAAACAAATAACAGATCATGGCATTACCAAAAAAGACATACTTGTTGAGGATAACATTTGGGAGAAATTAATCGAAGAATACAGCAATGAGTCTGGTGTGAGAGGCTTGGATAAGCTGGCTGCTAAATTGGTTCGAAACAGAGCGAGACAAATTGCAATGGATGAGAAATTTACTGCAAAAATTTCTCAAGCGGATTTATTTACCTTTCTTGGAGCCGGAAGATCCCGAACAAAATATGATAACAACGAAGTTGCAGGAGTTGTAACAGGTTTAGCTTGGACAAGCGTTGGTGGAGATATTCTCTTCATTGAATCAAGTATTACTAATGGAAAAGGGAAATTAACGCTTACAGGAAACTTAGGCGATGTAATGAAAGAATCTGCAGTAATTGCGCTAGAATTTTTAAAAGCACATAGCGCTTACTTAGGTTTAGACCAAGAACTATTTGAAAAACACAACGTTCATATTCACGTTCCTGAGGGCGCAACACCAAAAGATGGACCAAGCGCTGGAGTAACAATGCTTACCTCTCTTGCATCGCTTTTTACGCAGCGAAAAGTAATGAAAAACTTAGCGATGACTGGTGAAATAACACTTCGTGGAGATGTTTTGCCTGTTGGAGGCATTAAAGAAAAAATTCTCGCAGCAAAAAGAGCAGGAATTACTACCCTAATTCTTTGTAATAAAAATAAACAAGATGTTGATGAGATAAACCAAGAGTATCTTAAAGGTTTAACGATTCATTATGTCTCAAAAATGAACGAAGTTTTAAATCTTGCCTTGTTAAAAGAGAAGGTGAAAGCACCTAAAGAAATTTATTAAAATTTCTCGAAAATAAGCACTCATAAAGTAAAGATCACAAAAAAAACCAGTACACGCGTACTAGTTTTTTTCATAGCTTTTTCTCAAAAATCGACCGCTTACGCGGTATGCGAAAATAAATTCACTTCGTGGATGCTGCGCGGTGTTAAACCTTCGACAGGCTCAGGTCCTAAAAAGCCCGAACAGCACGCACATAGTAGGTGTTGGACTTATTGATGTCGCTGGCCCACCCATAGTTGAAGTTGAAGTACCACGCGCTACCGAAGTAGTTCATCTCCGAAGAACTCCAATAGGAGTTAGGCGCAAAACCACCAATAGCAACTCTGTTTAGATACAACTTGTTTAACTCATCTTTGCTTGGTAAATACCAATCGAAGTAGCCACCCAATACTAAATCTCCACAGAGGCGGGCTGCTATTCCTGCTGTGCTGCAGCCATTCATTATCTCAATGGTGTTTTGGTTACCTGTGCCAATGGCCATACCATCTGCTCCTGAAATTAGAGTGCCAGAACATCCCCATTGTGCCGTTCCTTGATCGCTCGGTGCTGCTATTAAGCCATGCTGCACATTTGCATCATATCCAGGGTCGCCAGGCTGCAGAATATAGGCAAGTTTACCTCCTTGGTAGCTTTGGCCAATTACTAACGGGCAAGGCCCCCAAGTAGGAACACCGTTGCAAAAAGTTAAATTCTGATTGTTATACCCAGGTGCAACTGTTACCCATTCTGTACCATTCCAATAGTTCATCTGACCAGCAACTGTTCCTGGAGGGAAAGTGCCTGCTGGGCCTTGTGGGCCTGTTGCACCTGTTAAACCTTGAATACCTTGATCACCTTGCGGGCCAGTTGAACCCGTTAAACCTTGTGGGCCTTGAGATCCTGTTGCTCCAGTTGGGCCTTGAATACCTTGATCGCCTTGCAGACCAGTTGCTCCAGTTGGGCCCTGAATACCTTGATCGCCTTGCGGACCAGTTGCACCCGTTAAACCTTGAGGGCCTTGAGGGCCTGTTGCTCCTGTTGCTCCATCATTTCCGTTGGTTCCTGCTATTCCTTGAGGGCCTTGAGAGCCTGCCGGTCCTGATGTGCCATTTGCACTGAATAAGGCATAAGGAACACTCAGTAATTCATTACTACTAATAATTGTGTAATTAGCACCTCCATTTAAATCAGTTTCTGTTTTCACATAGTATGGTCCTGCTGCCCAATCTATACCTGAAAAAGTACCACTGACTGCTGTTCCCATTCCTATTTGAAGACTAACTAGTCCATTGGCATTGGTTGTTGCTGTTTGAGTTTCAGAAAACACAACAGTGCCAGACGGAGATCCTTGAACTAAACTAATACGCATTCCTACTTGTGATAAAACTAGTAAAGAATCATTGCTCTTTCTAATAATAGCTTGGTAACTCATTTTTTGTGGCGCTTGAGCGAAAATTGATGAGTTGATTAGAAAATGTGCTAATGCGATAATTAAGACGAGTCTTATTTTTGTGATTTTATTTTTCATGGTTTTAATTGTATTAAGGTTTATGGTAAACTTATTATTTTATTTTATTTGTAAACTTGATTAATAGGGTCGTTGAAAAAACAAACCTAATTGACTGTTGTAGTCAAATTTTGAGTAATCTGCTGCATCCACATAAGTGTCTCCATTAAAGTCACTATTTAAAAGATATAAACCCGTGTAAGCTGATAAATAGGAATCGATTTCGAAAATTGAGTAATCTACCCCATCTATAAACCCGTCACTATTTAACTCTCCAACAAAAAGAGCGAAAACACCAGGGGCAACTTGATGTAAAACGGGTATTCCAGTTGAACTATAGGAATTAGAATTGTTTTGAATAAAATTATATTCTGTTGTATTTGTAAAAGAAATCGGATTTGCACTCCATAATGGTAAACAACTTCTATGTTTTACAACTATATAATAGCTACCGACTAATGCACTTGTTGGAAAATTACATCGAACAGTACCATTGGTATTCAACATTGCATTTGAAGCATAGGATACAACTTCTAGAGATGATGGTTTTCTTAACTCAACTTGTATCAAATCGGCATCTGTTGGTAATCCTGGATTAGAAGAACCAGCTTCAACTAAATTCGTATAGCGAGCAGGTACCATCAATGGAGGATTAGATTGATAAATATAATATCCATCGACCAATACTTTAAGGTTTAGAAAAAGGGTTGTAATTGATTTTCTTGCTTGCTGGACACCTTGCGAAATAACTGCTCCAGAAGAGCTTGAAGATGAAGTGTAAAAAACCTGACCTATTGAGGAAGATATAGAACCTGAAGTATTATATACATCTCCACCAGCAGCATTAAAAGTTTGGTGACTTGTTTGAGCACTAACTGAAAAAGAAAGCAATAAAGAAAGTAAGTACAATATGTTAGTTTTCATAGGCTTTGGAATTAATTGGCGCAAATTTAACGAAAAATCAATCTAATCTAATCTAATCTCAAAAAAAAAAAATGTTTTCTGTCTAAAAATCAACGAGGTTTTAAATCTTACCTTGTTAAAAGAGAAGGTGAAAACCGCTAAAGAAATTTGTTGAAATTTTAAATAATTACTTATTGGCCTAAGAAATAAAATACACCTAAAGTTGGTGTTAAGCCATAACCAAAAGATAAAGAACCATCTTTTGTTTCGATGTCTTCCGGTCCATAATCAAAAAAAGTTATAGTTCTAGAAGTATACGCAAGAATATTATTTAAACTAAAATCAATAGCCCATTTTGAAGAGACAAAATACGTCAAACCTGGATTAACAGTAACGCTAATTGATCTTGCAAGAAATTTTCCGCCATCAATTAAATTATTTGTCCCAAGGGGTATTCTATTTGTGCCAGTCTGAATAGCATAACCTACTCCTACTTGCGTATGGTAATAAATTGAACTTTTAATTTTATTGTATTTACGAAAAGTTAAATTAGCACCTATACCAGAAGCCATAATGTTTTCAGTTTTTGAATTATCAAGACTTGAAACTTGATTGGTAAATTTTGAATCGATATTTAAACCCACCCCAACAACAATTTCATCGGTAATGCAAAATCCAACTGAAGGTGAGAAATTCCACTGAATATAACCGGGAGTACTAGAAGATAATGGCCCAATAGTACTTTTTGAATCTAGGGTAATATTTGCACCCATGCTTCCACCTAAAGTTAAATAACCTTTTGAAATCTGAGCAATAGAACTTCTTGATATACAAGTAGCTATAACTGAAAGGAAAACTAATTTTAAAATTCTATTTTTCATGTCTAAAATTTATTCGTCAAAATTAACCCAAATTTATAATTTCAACAATACTAAATTCAATTAATTAGATAGAATTATACTATTTTTACAAAAAAAACAATGAAAAAAAACAGCTCTCTCTTTATAGTATTCAATTTCATCACTATCCTAATATTTGCGCAAGAAAATGCAACAACTTGTTCAAAAGAAACAAAGCAACATAATTTATTAAAAACTGCCACGCTAAATGCTTCTCAAATTGTAGAAACGGAGAAATACGATGTGCATTTTTACAGCTTAAACTTGAACATGACAAATACTTCTAGTTATTTGTCAGGCACAGCTGAAATTCACGCAAAGGCAAATGCAAACTTAGATTCTGCGCTTTTTGAATTGTATCCAAGTATGATAATATCTGAAGTTCGTGTGAATGGCTTAGTTGTAAATTTTTCGCGACTTGGCACAGCTGTAAAAGCACCTGTTAATTCTTCAGCAAATCAAAATTTCGTTATAGAAATTTCATATTCTGGAAATCCTCCAACGGCGCAAACAAATCCTTTGGGCGGAAGTGGCATGACTGCAGGCACATCACCAAGCTGGGGAAACAAAGTAGTTTGGTCGCTTTCAGAACCTTTTTCTGCCTACGAATGGTTTCCGTGCAAGCAAAGTTTAAGAGATAAAGCAGATAGTTCTTTTGTTGCAGTAACTGTTCCAGATACTTGCAAAGCAGGCTCTAACGGAGTCCTCATAAATACAGTTCCTCTTGGAAATGGATTTACGCGCTATGAATGGAAAAACAAGCATGCTATTGACTATTATCTAATTTCTGTGGCTGTAGCGAAATACATCGATTATTCAATTTACGCGAATCCAGTTGGCGCTCCAAATCCTATTTTAATTCAAAATTTTATCTATGACAATCCTCAAACATTTATTAATTTCGAAAATGACATTAATGAGACCGCAGATTTTATTGAATTATTTTATGATTTATATGGTCCTTATCCTTTCGAAGATCAAAAATATGGACATTGTATGGCGCCAATTGGAGGAGGAATGGAACATCAAACAATGACAACTCAAGGATCTTTTTCAAAAGGGCTAACTTCGCACGAATTAGCGCATCAATGGTGGGGAAATAATGTAACTTGTGCATCGTGGAGTGATATTTTTATAAACGAGGGTTTTGCTTCCTACAGTGAATATTTGATGCTTGAAAATTTATATCCCGCAGAAAAGGTGCAACACATGTTAGATGTTCACGACAACGTTCTTTCGCAAACTGGAGGAAGCGTTTGGTTTTTAGATACTTTAAATGAAAATCGGATTTTCAACGGCAGACTTTCCTACGATAAAGGTTCTGGAATCATTCATTCCATTCGCTATTTAATGAACAACGATAGTTTGTTTTTCGCAGGATTAAGAGAATTTCAAAACGATTTTAAAGACAGTGTTGCAAGAGGCATTGACCTCAGAAATAAAATGCAAGAAATTTCTGGAATAAATTACACACCTTTTTTCGAGCAATGGTATTTTGGCGAGGGATACCCCACCTACTCTATTCGTTGGAAACAAAGTGGACAAGACCTATTATTAGAACTCAAGCATACAGCATCAAAACCAAGCGTAACGCCAACTTTCACAAATCCAATAGATCTTCGTTTCATACGACAGGGAATGAGTGATACACTTATTCGCTTTGATGTAGTATCAAATTCACAGCAATTTTGCATTTCAAATTTCGGTACATTGTCCTCTACAATTACTGTAGATCCACAAAATTGGATAATCAATAATAT
>RFPM01000151.1 GCA_009926125.1 Flavobacteriales bacterium
GTATTATAACAAAGCGCTGGAAAAAGACATTGCAAACTCCGATGCTTGGTTAGGAAAAGGTATTGCCATAGTGTACACTTCCAAGATTGGCGACATCAAAACAAAAGAAGCCATTGCCTATTGGAAAAATGCCATTAAGTATGCTGATAATGCAGATGCAATGAGTAAACGTGTTGCAAAAGAGATCAACACAGTGGTTATCGGTTTCTATCCAGCCATTGAAAACCATTACATTGAATTTAGTGGGTTGGACAACTCCTACCAAGAATTGGTTTCACGGTTCGCTACTTTGGAAAATGCGCAGGATTATGCTACACAATTGGATGGTGAAAACATAAGCTATCACGAAACGGGTTTTGCCTTATGTAAGCGCGTAATTGATCTACCAAAGAAATATGCCTCAGCAGCGCAAAGCTCTGCGCTTGCCGAAGGAATCGTAGGACAATTAACCTCAAATGAATATTCTCGCAAGTATGCTGCTCAAGATGCAAGAGGAAAAATAAATAAGGCGAATGAGCGGAAGAAAGAAATTGAAAAAGCTGCAATAATAATCTTGCAAATTCAAAATAAATACATTGAGTTAATTGCTAAAATATATCCTAATAATCCATTGGTTTTAGAAAAAAGGAAGAATGATGAGATTGAAGTTAAAATTCAAAAGGAAATTGCTCATCAAAAAGAGTATGGTCATTTTTATTTCTTTGGTCTTATCGGCGGTGCAATTGTTGGGGCATTTATAGCAGTACCAATAAGTTATATTGTAGAAATACCTAAAGGTGTATTAATGAGTTTGTCCGTTATTCTTTTTATTGTATTGGGTCTTTTTAGCGCGGATAAAATAGTTAAAGGAAAAGCAAAGTAAAAAAATTTATCATGGCAAAAGCAAAACTAGAAGTCTATCAAATTGACTCTGAAAGTGGAAAAACCTATATTATTTACAGGTATTTTGATGATAAAAATAACAATTACGAGTACCAAACATACCAACTTGTCCAAAGTAAAACGGTCGCTCGAGATTTAGGAATTTCTGACACAAAAGAAGGTAGAAAATCTATATTAAATGCAAGAGAAATGTGTGATGAAATAATTAAGAATCTAGAAAATAAACAACCATGCAAATAAAATG
>RFPM01000152.1 GCA_009926125.1 Flavobacteriales bacterium
GAATACGTTTGGATCAACACCGTGAAAGCGCCTTGTTCACCCTTTTTTAATCGCAGGATCAAATCAATATCTTCCATTGTTGAAATAAAAAGAGGTAAAGCTAACAAGAGAAGGAGCCACTTAGTGTTCCAGGATATTTATTATTCTTTGCTTAAAGAATACCATCCAATTATCTCGGACAGCCGACAATCGTATGCATGGGAAAACCGATTAGAAATCATTGATTCAAGCACAATATCCTTGTTTAAGGACATTTTGAGCTGTGTAGGAAGGAAGCCTAACACAGGCAAGAGAAAAGGCGGTATTAAAGTACATACACAGATCAATTTACAAGGAAAAGTTCCAAAACTCATTTGGTTTTCGGCTGCCACAACGCATGATAAACAGTTTTTGAAGCATGTTCAATTGGAGAAGGGTAAAATAGCCTTATTTGATAAGGGATACAACGATTACAAAACCTTTGATGAGTTCACAGAGAATGGTATATTCTTCGTCACACGTTTAAAATCCAATGCTTCATATGAATCGGTCAAAGAAAACGACATTCCAAACTACATTGATGATGGCGTAATCAAGGATGAAATTATCCGTGTAGATATCAAGGAAAATGGAGCTTATCTTAAAACTATTGAACTCAGAAAAATCGCTTATTGGGATGATGATAACAAGCGCTGCTTTGAGTTTATTACCAATCTAAATGGGATGAATGCGTGGCATATTGCACTGATTTACAAGAAACGCTGGCAAATAGAACTCCTGTTCAAACTATTCAACTATATCCATTTAATCAAATTTCTTGAAAATCCAGAGAAAGATTGGCTCAAAGAATACGACGCTCAACTTCAACTAAAATTTAGCAGTTCATAAATCAGGGGGGCTTACTTTTGAAATCGACAAAACTACATCAGTAAAATCAAGGGCTTCAGGAAGAAAATTGGCTAATTTGAATTTTTATCGGACACTAGTGAAAAATAAAATTAATTAAATAAAATTAACATGAGTAAATGAAAAAGAAAAGTGACAACGGTTCTGTCAAAGGTTTTGAAAATCGAAGGTCAAACCTCCTAAAAGCAAAAACCCTAGAACATTGATACATTCTAGGGTTTTCTGAGTCTACAGCCA
>RFPM01000153.1 GCA_009926125.1 Flavobacteriales bacterium
AATGGCTTGGTAATTAATAACAGCCAACTATCTGAAGGTGAGAAAAACCTTTATGAACAACAAATCTTACTTCTTAAAGAAGAAAACACACATCTTAAAAAAGTTATTGAAGGATTGATTAATAGATAATGTATTTTATCAACTCCTGATTCATCTTATCTACTATATCATTATCAAAGTGCTCTAAATAGATACCAGTAACACTATTTCCATACTCATGTCCTAGTGCTTCTGCTATTAAATCTTTGGAATACCCAAGTTGTTTTGCAACATTCGAGTAACTATAGCTGAAAACAGATGACTTCCTTCGGCTACATTTCATTTCACTGTGGGGAAACTCCGAATAGATGAAACAGGATTTACGTCAAGGAAATAAATTAATTTTACCAAAATCACCACTGTTTTCACAGGAATTTTTTCTTTAATTAATTAGGTATATTTGTTCAAATCAAACTACTTAAATGATAACTGGAGAAATAAAATCACAAATAGATAAGATATGGGAGTTCTTTTTACATAAAGTAGTATCAATTTTGAAAACTTATTGAAATAAAACAGATGGAGTTACAAAAACAGTTTACAGAAATTACTTCCCTCATTGCTTCTGCAAAGTCCAGAGCTTACCAAGCTGTAAATAAAGAGCTAGTTACCTTATGTTAGCAAACAAGTTATTTCAAAAGCTTGGGGTAAATCTGTTGTGAAAGAATTAGCTGACTTTATTCAAGTATCAGAACCTAATATAATTGGATTTTCTGCTCAGAACATCTGGAGGATGAAGCAGTTTTATGAAACTTATAGCAACAATGAAAAACTCGCCACACTGTCGCGAGAATTAAGTTGGTCACATAATAGATTAATTCTACCTCTTGCAAATGAACAAGAACAGGAGTTTTACTTAAGGATGTCTATCAAAGAAAATTGGTCTGTAAGAGAACTTGAAAGACAAATAAATAGCTCTTATTATGAGAGGGTTATGTTAGCAGATGCAAAACTCTCACCACTATCGAGAGAATTGCCACAAGATGTAAGCAACACATTTAAAGATACCTATGTTTTTGAGTTATTGCACCTACCAGAGGAACACCAAGAAAAGGATTTACAGAAAGCAAT
>RFPM01000154.1 GCA_009926125.1 Flavobacteriales bacterium
TGGTTGTCAAGTACACATTCTTACTCCAATTGCACCTCATAATCTAAATGTACGTCCAGTTGTAGTTCCTGACCATTTGCCAATTACTCTTTCTATAGAAGGTCGAGATAGAACCTATCTCTTGAGCTTAGATGGTAATTCAAAAAGTATTAAGCAGGGAGAAGAAGTTGTTGTTAAAAAAGCGGAATTTATGATAAATGTCATTAAATTTGAGGACAATAATTTTCTTGACACCATTCGCAATAAAATGTTATGGGGTATAGATACTAGAAATTAATAATAAAATAAACAAAAAAATGAAAAAAACATTCACTTTAATTATTGGATCATTGCTAAGTTTGACCACTTTTAGTCAAGTTTTAAATCAAATAGATTCCGTTTCTTATCTTATTGGAAAGAGTATTGGCGGAAATATTGCTCGAGAAATGCCTGAAGTTAATAGGGATTTAATGTTGCAAGGATTATTAAATGAAATCAATGCTGTTGAATCTTTAATAGTAGATGATGGTGGGAAAACGATTTCCTCTTATTTTGAAAATAAGACTGCGCAAAAAGCAGCAGAAAATGCCAAAGTATTCGAAGCAAATAAGGCAAAAGGAGTAGCTTTTTTAGAGAATAATAAAAAGGATCCAATGGTAAAAGTGACTGCCTCAGGTTTACAATATAAGGTTATTACAATGGGTAAAGGACCTAAACCAACAGATACTTCGAATGTAAAAGTTCATTATCATGGAACTACTCCAGAAGGAAAAGTATTTGATAGTTCTGTAGATAGAGGAGAACCAATTACATTTGCTTTGAACCAAGTAATACCAGGTTGGATTGAAGGACTTCAACTTATGCCAGTAGGGTCTAAATTTATGCTATACATTCCTCAGGAGTTGGCTTATGGCGAAAGTCCTCAGGGAGATATTATAGAGCCATTTATGCCTTTGGTTTTTGAAGTTGAATTACTTAGTATTGAAAAATAAATTAAAATAAATATTCTAAAAATAAAGTTATGAAGTCATTTTTTGCTCTTATTACTGCTCTTGTTGCTCAGTTATCTATTTATGCTCAAAGTTCAAATGTTTTACCTGA
>RFPM01000155.1 GCA_009926125.1 Flavobacteriales bacterium
TGTAATTGTTAAGTTCAAAGACTCAGTAACACAGTTTGCTGTTGTTCCTGTATAGACTCCAGATTGAGTATAGGTTGTTCCATTCCATACATAAGAATCACAAGCTGAAGCAGTTGTTGTGTTAGTAGAACTTGGTGTAATTGTTAAATTCAAAGACTCAGTAACACAGTTTGCTGTTGGCCCAGTGTACACTCCAGATTGAGTATAAATTGTTCCATTCCATGAATAGGAGTCACAAGAAGTTTGTGATGTTAAATTGGTAGGATTAGTAGAGGTGTAAAGATTTTGTATTTCACAGTCTGTAAGAGCTCTGTTCCAGATACCTATGTCGTCGAGTTTACCAAAAAACTGTTCTGAATTATCAACTAAAGTGTTCCTACCAAATAATAATGGACAAATTTGTGGGGATGGAATTAATGTAAAAGGTTGTGAATGATCAAGAATACCATTTTTATATAAACTCACTTGTCCTGAAGAATATACTATAGTCCAAAACTCCCAGTTCATAGTTGAATAAGGATTGTTAGTCCATGCTTGTTCTTGAATACCTTGTCCAAGTGCTCTTGAGGTCATCAATTTAGTATCATGTATCACACCACTATGGTAACTTAAAATCATAGCATATTCAGTCGTCCAATATGTTTCTCTTTTTGAAATAATTGTCTGATAATTTTGCCCATTAGTACCAAATGTGTTTACCCAAGCAGACATTGTTAGGTCACCAATTAAAGTTACTTGTGCATTATTGGTTACCTCTATATAATCATCTATACCATCAAAACTATAAGCTTTATCCACAACTCCATTTCTATCTGTTGTCAAAGTAGCACCATTATTAGTACCATTATTCCCATTGCCACTTTCATCATTTGCATTACCATTAAATGGCCACCAACCTACAAGCCCATTAGCAGGAACATAAGAAGGTACTTGGGAAAATCCTAAAGTAGTAATAAGAGCAAATAGGGTACTAAGTAATATGTTTTTCATAATCGTTGGTATTAAATAAGTATTTTTTTTTGTAAAGATAGCATAAAAACTAAACATATATGTTTAG
>RFPM01000156.1 GCA_009926125.1 Flavobacteriales bacterium
GGTAAAAGCACATAATGACTTAGACAAAGCAGTAGATTTGGCTTACAGAGCACAAGCATTTACAAGTGAAGCCAACAGAATGGTATTTTTATTTGAACTATACGAGAAGTACACAGCCAACCTTTTTACAAAGGAGAAAGTGAAAAAGAAATAAAGAGAAAAATGAAAAAAGACAACTCTATCAAACTATTTGAAGAAAAGAAAGTTCGTTCACAATGGAATGAAGAACAAGAAAAGTGGTATTTTTCTCTAATAGATATTGTTGCAGTTCTTACAGAACAAAAAAATTTCAAGAAAGCTCAAAGTTATTGGACAACATTAAAGCATCGACTAAAAAATGAAGGAAGTGAGGTTGTCACAAAATGTGACAAACTGAAACTGATAGCTGATGGAAAATTCTACAAAACCGATGTTGCAGATACAAACCTTTAACCTTAAAAGACAAAAATGACCAACGAACAAACAGCAATAAGAACTACTTATTTTAGTATCGTTGGAAATACAAGTCTTGCAATTATTAAAGGACTTGCAGGTTTTTTTGGTAACTCTTATGCACTAATTGCCGACGCAATAGAATCAACGGCAGATATTTTTTCTTCCTTTTTGGTTTTATTCGGACTAAAATATGCAAACAGACCAGCCGACAAAAATCATCCTTATGGTCATGGACGAGCAGAACCTTTAATTACATTTTTGGTAGTTGGATTTCTAATTACATCTGCGACAATCATTGCTTATAAAAGCATTAAAAACATTGGGACACCACACGAACTTCCCAAAATTTGGACATTATTTGTTCTTATCCCATTAATTATTTGGAAAGAAATTTCATTCCAATTAGTAATCCGAAAAGCAAAGGAGACAAATAGTTCATCCTTAAAAGCTGATGCTTGGCATCATAGAAGCGATGCAATTACATCAATTGCTGCACTAATTGGAATTTCTATTGCTTTATATTTTGGCAAAGGCTATGAAACAGCAGACGACTGGGCGGCATTATTTGCTTCAGGCTTTATACTTTACAACAGCTATAAAATATTCAGACCTGC
>RFPM01000157.1 GCA_009926125.1 Flavobacteriales bacterium
TTCCTTCTAAGATAATCGGTAAAAATTCATTTCCCCCAACAGAAAAAACGGATTCAAATTGTACAAACCGATTAATTTCTTCATTTTCAGAATTACTCCCAATAGAAACACGATCAACTATTTTATCAATTGCATTACCAAATTGCTGAAAAAAAGGAACCTCACGAAATTGCTGCAATGTATTAACCGCAAATTTAATTGAACTCAATTCATCCTCGGTTAGAGGAATATCATTGATGCTAAAATGAGGATCATCGTAAAAGTATCCGTTATTTCGTTTACTATATTTAATTGGCGCATCGTGTTCCATCTTCATAGAAAACATATCTTTTTCAATAGTTGAATCACATATATTATCGCCATAAGTTGCACCGTAGAGGGCTTCCTCACACGATTCTCTCATAGCTTGTTTTGATGGAAAAGGTTTGTATTTATTTCGCAGCATGCGATCAATTATGCGGTAGCGGATAAGTGCATTTTTGATATGAGGCATCTTATTTACCTATAACTTTATTTTCGTAACCAAATAACTCGAAAAACTTAATTGCCTTTACAACTTGATAGGGAACATCCTCTTCCCAACTTGTTCCGCCAGACTTTATCTTGCTCAAAACATCATCAGACATTATGTGAAGACAATTTTTATCGTATTCTAAAATAGGTGCAATTTTATCATTATCGATCATATATTTCAATAATCCTCTTAAATTATCTGGGATTTTAATCGTATTAATGTCATACAAAGAGCCATCATCAACATTAATTGCTGGATATAGAAAAAGTTTTACTTTATGTCCAAATCCACGACCAAATGCTTCAAATAAGCCACCAGGTAAGTTATCGTAATACCTTTCATCGAATATTGCCTGAAGATTGTAAACGCCTAAAATCAAACCCATTAAATTTCCTTTTCCTATTGTAGATAAATATTCCAGCATTTTATAATGCTTGAGATAATTTGAAATCATTACCGTATAACCCAAAGAACTTAATAAATCTACACGGTCTACAAAATCCTTA
>RFPM01000017.1 GCA_009926125.1 Flavobacteriales bacterium
AATATTTGGAACACAATAATGAATCACTCCATGTTTTGTAAATACTGGATCTATGTGATTTGTAACACGTGATGTTTCAAAGCAACCACCTTGATCAATACTTAAATCAATAACTACCGAACCAGCTTTCATACTTTGGATCATTTCTTCAGAAACAACACAGGGGGTTTTACCAACGTTTGATCGAAGTGCTCCAATTACAATATCTGCTCGTCTTATTGCTTTGGCCAGCACTTTAGGCTGAATAATAGAAGTAAATACTCGAGATCCTATATCATTTTGTAATCTTCTTAAGCGTGTAAGAGAACTATCGAATACTTTTACAGAAGCTCCTAATCCACTTGCTGCACGTGTTGCAAATTCCCCGACCGTGCCTGCACCTATAACTACAACTTCAGTTGGTTGCACTCCAGCAATACCTCCTAACATAATACCTTTTCCATTAGAAAATGAAGAAAGTAATTCTCCTGCAATCAGAATTGAAGTTGTTCCGGCAATTTCTCCCATTGTTCTAACAATTGAAAAAACACCTTCCTCATCTCGGATGTAATCCCATGCTATTGCAGTTATTTTTTTTTCAATTAGTTTTTGTAAGATTTCTTTTGGTTGTGTTGCTATTTGTAGTGCAGAAATAAATGTTTGATTTCCGGACATCATATTAACTTCATCTTCAGAGGGTGGAGCAACTTTGCATATGATATCACATTTGTATATATCATGTTTATCAACACAAATTTCTGCGCCTGCTTCGCTGTATTCGTTATCAGTAAAATTAGCACCTTCTCCAGCTTTTGCTTCTATTCGAACTCGATGTCCATTTGCTACAAGAAGACCAACTGCTTCTGGGACTAAGGCAACTCTTTTTTCTTGAAAAGATGTTTCCTTAGGGATACCAATAAATAAAGCGCCTTTTTTTCTTGGAACCTCCAACATTTCT
This sequence comes from Flavobacteriales bacterium, assembly GCA_009926125.1. Taxonomy (GTDB): domain Bacteria; phylum Bacteroidota; class Bacteroidia; order Flavobacteriales_D; family Crocinitomicaceae; genus UBA952. Next base: position 938 of record RFPM01000017.1, read on the forward strand.
TCTTTTGGCATCAAGCTTCCTTGCTGCATTAACGATTTCAATAATTCAGGATCAGTAATCATAATTCAAAGGATATTTCTCTCGTTATTGAGTTTTCATTTTTACGAATATACACCCAAATTACGTCTTTTGGTAAAATAAATGCCAATTTTTCAGCCCATTCAATAAAGAAGTAGTTTGGTTCATCTATTAATTCATCTAATCCAAGTTGCAATACTTGCTTATTATTCTCAATTCGATAAGAATCAATGTGGTATACTTTTTTTGACTCATTGATTTCATATTCGTTCACAAGAGAAAAAGTAGGTGAGCCATCAAAGTCTGTAATTCCCATCTGATTTAAAATAGCACCTATAAAAGTTGTTTTTCCATTTCCCATTTCGCCACTTAAGGCAAATATTTTTGGTTCTGGGAATAAGGAAATAAATTTCTTAGCATAATCGTCTAAATCCCTAACAGATTCTACCTTCCAATTATACATCATTTTCTGCTAGCGTTTTATAGGGTAGTTCCTTACCATTTTTCCATTGCAACAATTCAAAATTTTCACCATCAAATTTGCCAAAAGTTTGATAAGTTATCCATTCGCCTAAATTAAAATAAACTGAAGCGTCAAAAGTAATTTTCAAAGGTAGGTGACGATGGCCATAAATAAAAAAGTCAAACTTATTGTTCGTGTTGACTTCTTTTGAATAATTGTAAAGCCACTCATTTTCTATTCCATTAAATTGTTTGTCACGAGGTCCATTTTTAGACCGACTTGTTTTTGAAAAAAAATTAGCTGCTGAAAATCCAAAATTTGGATGCAGTCTTGCAAAAATCCATTGACAAAAAGATGATCTAAATATTTTCTTGATAAATTTATAACCCTTATCTCCTTTTCCGAGCCCATCTCCGTGGGCTATAAATAATTTTTTTGTCCCAATGCTTATTTGAATATCATCAGAATGGATTTCTACACCAAGTTCCTTTTTAAAATATTCAAACATCCACATATCATGGTTTCCATAAAAAAAATGCACCGGAATACCATTATCTGTTAGTTCTGCAATTTTTCCTTGAAGTCGAGAGAAGCCCTTGGGTATTACATGTTTGTATTCAAACCAAAAATCAAAAATGTCGCCAACTAAATAAATGCAATTTGCGCTTGATTCAATAGATGTAAGCCAGGCAACTATTTCTTTTTCACGTTGTAAACTTTCAGCATCATTAGGAGCTCCTAGATGAAAATCAGATGCGAAATAGGTATATTTTTTATTTGTTTCAGACATTTAATGACCAAAAATTTGGAGTAGTTCATTTGACAATGCTTCACCTCTTAAATTGAGTTTAATTATCTTTCCGTCTTTGTCAATCAGAACTGTAAAAGGCACAGAATTTACTTTATATATTTTTCCGACCTTACTATTCCAGCCTCCTAAATCACTTACATGATTTGACCAAGTAAGTTTATCAGCAATGATTGCGGACTTCCATTTTTCTTTATCAGTATCAAATGAAACACTCATTATTGTAAAACCATCACCTTTATATTTTTTATAAAGTTCGACTAAAGCAGGATTTTCTTTTCTACATGGTGCACACCAAGATGCCCAAAAATCTAATAAAACTAGATTGCCTCTTAAATTAGAGAGTTTCATTTTTGTTTTTTGATCTAACATAAGTTCTTCAAAATCAGGTGCAATTTTGCCAGGCGCAACTAAAATAGCATCTTCTTTTATTTTTTTACTTTCAGTATAATTTCTATAAATTTCTTTTACGGTTGGACTAATGTTAAATGCAGAATTTAGTTCATTAATTACTGACTCCAATTGCGCAACATCTTTTGTTTGGATGTGCGGTAAAGCAAAATATAAGGCTGCAGTGTTTTTATTTGCTCGTATAAAAGTTTGTAAATCATTCATAAAAAGTGTGTGTTGCTTTTCCATGTAGTCATTAATTATTTTTATTCTACTTGTATCTTTATTGATAGCGATTAATGCTGAATCAGTTTTTTGATTCCATTTTCTAGATATTATCGAAAAGTCATTTATAATTTTAGATTCATCTGAACCTACGAAGTTGCAAAAATTAGAGATGTTTGAACCGTCTCCATAAATCTTAAAACTACTATTTTCTCTTAAAATTAAGTTTATATCCTCATTTCCCACTCGTAAAACATAGTAGTCTGATGATGGAACTTTTCCTTTAAAACTAAAGTTACCTTGTTCATCTATTGAGAATTTATGGTAATCTTTATAAGTTTTTTTTCCTTCAGGATTTATAAAAACCTGTGATAAATTCAACTCTTTAACAGGTGGTTTAAAAATCATTCCTGATAATGTAACTTCAATTTCTGCTTGACCAAAGCCTGTAATAAAAATTAATAATAAGAAGGTTAAAAGGTGTATTTTCATGTTAAATTATTTTATAATTTCTGCAATTTTTTGTTCGAGTGCTGCGCCGCGAAGATCTTTTTCAATTATTTTACCTTCTTTATTAACCAAAATTGTATGTGGAATTGCTTCAATGGAATATAAATTAATCATAGTTGACTCCCATCCTAATAAATCGCTTACATGATTTGGCCAAACAAGTCCATCCGTTAAAATTGCATTTTTCCATGCATTTAGATCTTCATCCAAAGAAACTGAAAGAATAGTAAATTCTTTGTTTTTATATTTATTATAAAGTTTCACTAAAGTTGGGTTTTCTTTTCTACAAGGGACACACCAAGATGCCCAAAAGTCAATTAAGACAATTTTTCCTCGTAGATCGGACAGCTTTACTGTTTTTCCTTCAGGTGTATTTAAACTAATTTCAGGGGCTAGAATTGCACCATTTTTATTTCCGGAATATTGAGTGTATGCATTTTCGATATCTTCCACTTGCCTTCTAAATGTTTTTGAAACAGTTGTTTTAGGGTAGCTTTCTTCAAATGCCTGAGCAACTACTTTTAGTATTTTTAGGTTGTTTAGGTCCCAATTATCGAAACTAGAACTAGGAAATAGTGAGCCAGTCATGACGATATTAAATGGATTTGATGGACTATCTAGGATTTTTGTTTGTGTTAGAGCTTCTAGCTTATTTTTAATTTTAAGGAATTGGACAGTGAGTTCTTCGATTGAAACACTTCCTTCCTTCGCTTTTAAATTTTCCTGTTCAAGCTGAAATTGTTTCATTAATCGGAGGTAATCATTCATTGAACTACTCCATTTTGTTCCTGAAGCATTGGGCTCTGTTCCAAAATTACTGGCAGAGCAATTGATTTTCAGTTCATCTCCTGGCACCATTGTTACAGGAATTACATTTTGTGGATTTTCACCAACTCTAAGTAAATAATATCCAATACTTGGTATGTTACCTTCTAATTTAAAACTTCCTGAAGCAGAAATAAGGGTATCAGCAACTAGAATTAATCCTCTATCACTAGGCGCCTCTAGGTAGATCCTTAAATTTTCCGCACCTTTTATTTCTCCAGACACAGAGAAATTTATTTTTAAGGGTTCAATATTGTTTTTTGATTTACTCCCTATCCTATAGCTAATTGTACCTATAACACATATTAATGCTATTATTAGACCGGTTTTGTATTTATATACGAATTCCTTCATTTTTATTGTTCTAGCATTTGTCTTAACAAGCTATTTGCAATTTTCGGGTCCGCTTTACCATAAGAAATCTGCATTAATTTCCCCATAAAGAAGCCTGTAAGTTGTTTGTCACCTGCTTTATAACGTTCAACTTCTGTTTTATTTTCTTCAAATACTTGCAGAATGAAATTTTTTAAGGTGTCCTCGCTTGAATCTTGAAATAAATTTAGTCTTTCGGCAATTAGAAAAGCGGGCTCTTCGCTTTTTAACATTTCAGGAAAAATTTTCTGTGAAGCAATAGAACTTGAAATTTTCCCCTCGTCAATAAGTTTAATCAAGGAAGTAATTCGCTCAGCTTTTAGTGGGAACTCATCTATTTCTTTTCCGAATTCATTTAAATATGATTTTATATCACCCATAATCCAGTTTGCTGCAGCTTTGTAATTTTTAGTGTGACGAATTAATTCTTCGTAATACATCGCAATTCCTTTATTATCAGTTAAGTTGTAAGCGTCGTATTCAGACAAACCAAATTCTTTGGTGTATTTCTCAAAAAGTGCGCGTGGCAAAGTTGGCATGTCCATTTTTATTTCGTCAATCTGCTCTTGTTTGATAAATAAAGGCTGTAAATCCGGCTCTGGAAAATACCGGTAATCATTTGCTGCCTCTTTGCTTCGCATAGAAATTGTAATTCCTTTTAACGCATCAAATCCTCTTGTTTCTTGTGAAAGCTGTCCTCCTGACTCAAGCACTTCTATTTGGCGAGTTATTTCAAATTCAATAGCTCGCTGCACATTTCGAATAGAATTCATATTTTTCACCTCGACTTTCGTTCCAAAAGCATCTTGCCCTTTTATACGAACAGAAATATTTGCATCACATCTTAAGGAACCTTCTTCCATATTTCCGTCACAAATATCGAGGTAGCGAACTAATTTCCTAATTTCACTAACGTAATTATATGCTTCTTGAGAACTGCGCATTTCAGGTTCTGACACAATTTCAAGTAGTGGAGTGCCTGCTCTGTTTAAGTCAACTAAAGTATCATAAACATCAACATCGTGAATGCTTTTTCCAGCATCTTCTTCCATATGAATTCGAGTGATATTTATTTTCTTTTCTTGATTTTCTTCTGTTCGAATTACAATACTTCCACCGGTGCAAATTGGAGTGGTATCTTGGGTAATTTGATATCCCTTTGGTAAATCTGGGTAAAAATAATTTTTTCTTGCAAAATGTTGTTCGCGCGCGATAGTACAACCGCAAGCTATTCCCAAACGAATTGCAAAATCAATCGTTTTGGAGTTCATCTTTGGTAAAGTTCCGGGATGTCCAAGTGTTATTGCACTAATATTCGTATTTACTTGCGCACCGTATTCATTTACATCGTTGGAATACGCTTTAGTTTTGGTCAACATTTGCGCGTGAACCTCTAATCCAATTACTGCTTCGTATTTATCGCGTACTTCCTTTTCCATTCTTTTATATTCGAGAAATCAATTCTTTCATTATTAAAGTCATCTTTGGTTCTTGTTTACCAGCAACTTCAATTACATCTTGAACACTTACTTTTTGAATCTTTCCAGGAACTCCTAAATCTGTGATGATTGATATCGCAAAACATGGAATATCCATGTGTCGAGCTACTATAACTTCAGGAACAGTCGACATTCCAACTGCATCAGCTCCTGTATTACGAACATATTGGTATTCTGCTGGTGTTTCTAGTGTTGGGCCTGTTAATCCTGCGTAACATCCAACTGCAATTCTAATATCGTTTTCTTTCGCAATTGTCTGCGCTAAAGCAATCATAGTTGAATCATAAGGTTCACTCATATCAGGAAATCGTGGTCCTAATTCATCAAAATTTTTGCCGATAAGAGGATTTCCAGGAAAAAGGTTAACGTGATCATTTTGAATCATAATTTCCCCAACTATAAAATCTGGGTTTACACCTCCTGAAGCATTGCTTACAAAAAGTCGTTCAATTCCCAATAATTTCATGACTCTTACAGGAAATGTAACTTGTTGCAAAGTGTAACCTTCATAATAATGAAAACGACCTTGCATTGCTACAACTTTTTTTCCGCCTAATTCACCAAAAATTAATTTTCCCGAATGACTTTCTACTGTTGAAACAGGAAAGTTAGGAATGTCCTCATAGGGAATTTCATCGATAATATTTATTTCATTTACTAATCCTCCTAAACCAGTTCCAAGAATAATTCCAATATTTGGTTGAACATTTGTTTTTGAGCGAATATAAGCTGCAGATTCTTTAAATTGCTGTAACATATTTTTTTATTAATAAATTAAATTCATCTTCATTTTCAATCTTTAATTCAATAGGCAAATAATACCAAGGATAGGTCTCTAATTCGTCTGCTGTTAATTTAGTTTGAAGACGAACATAATCTTTTTCAGTCGTTATAATTGCTACATTCTCTAGTGCAAAAGTATTAAATTTTTGGTGGATTCCCTTTATATCGGAGGAATCAAAATTATGATGGTCTGCAAAAAGAAGAACTTCAACTTTATACTTTTTGCGAAGTTCAATAATTAGGGTTTCTGGTTGAGCAATTCCACAAACTAATAAAACTGTTTCAAATGAAGTTCTTTTTGCGCCAAAAGAGATCAATTCACCATATTCTATTGAACTAAAAAAAATGGGTTTTGAATATTTTTGCAGGCATTCTATAATCCTATTTTTATGAGCGGCTTCAATTGATTCGGGATATTTGGTAATAACAATACAATCAGCTCTTTTTGTGCCACATCTCGCTTCTCTAAGGTTGCCAACAGGAAGAAGAAAATCACTTGAAAATAGTTTTTGAAATGGTGTTAGAAGAATAGAAAATCCAGCATTTACTGATCTATGTTGAAAAGCATCATCGAGTAATAAGATGGAGTTTTTAGTCTGTTTTTCAAGAAGTTTACTTGCTCCAAGACTTCTTTTTTCTGCAACAGCAACTGTAATATCTGATTTAAAGCGTTTCTTATAGAGCAGTGGCTCATCTCCAACATCATCAGAAGTAGAATCTAAGGTTACTTCTTTGTAGCCAGATGTTTTTCTGCCATATCCACGACTTAAGATTTGAACTTGGAAATCATTTTTTAATAAATTTGTCAAGTAAATAGTCATTGGTGTCTTACCACTTCCTCCAACTGATAAATTTCCAATACAAATTGATGGTTCTTGAAGTTTTTGAGATTTAAAAATTGCCCAATCGAAGAAAAGATTTCGTATTATGGTAATTATATAATACAAAAAAGAGAATGGGAATAGGAAATACCGAAATAAATTCATCTAGCGAATTTACAAAGCATTCTCTTAATTTACATGATAATCAGATAATTCGGTGTTATAAGGTCTATTCGCTCATAATTGATTGTTTTTCGAGTTTCGTGCTTCATTAACCAAACGTATTCTAGAATATATGTTAAGATTACAACAGAAAAATTTATAGTGCCTAATTCAGCCATGCTCAATTTATTTGCACCTAAAGCATTTACAACACTTATGCCAATTATCAAAAATAAGTAGGTCATTTCTTTAATTTCAATGGCATCTGTCCGATAGCGAATAATACCAAATATTGCGAAAAGCCCCAAGCCCATTCCAGTATCAATATCTAATTTCTTTAAACCGAAGCAAAGAAAAAAGGTAATTGTCCCAATTAAATAGTAGGTGAAAAGGTAATCCTTCCGTTTTGTTTTGGGATAATAGAGGTAACGAATAATAATTGTAAGGAAAAATAAATTTATTGCAAACCTCAACAAAAGCATATAAAAATCGTCATTAAACCAAATGATGGTTGTTGAATCTGTAATAATCTCTGCAGATTTTTTTAATGGAAAAAAAATAAAGTTAAATAGTTGTGTCATTGTTCATTTTTTTTAAATAAAGTAATTTTCTTTTAAATCGGTTGAATTTTAATTTACCTTCGCCATATAATTCCATTGAACCTAAGCAGTATTTACTTAGTCGGTAGGGTCTTAGGCTTTTGCTTTTCATTATTTTGAAAAATGGCGAAGAACGATTCAGTTTTTCTTGTTTTAATTCTGAGATGACTAAATTTGGAAAGGGGCAAGAGATTTCACCAAATTTAAATTCGATGTTAAAATCTAAAGTTAATCGTTCGTTTAAGACATTGTGAACAAGTGTTAAACGTTGAAATGTATTCCACATAGTTGGATTCAAAGCTATGTCTTTTTTAAGTTGTTTTGCAATAAATTTTTGCTGAATATCATCAAAAATTGGAGTGAAATCAATGGTTTCAATTCTTTTTTTATCCGTTCGGCCCTTAAATTTGTGTTTAATTTCCAAGAATAGTAGATTGGATTCTACGTATTTTCGAATCCTGACTTTAAATCGATCTGTTTTTCCTTTGTGATGGTCTTGAAAAAATGAAAATTTCTCATCATCAAAATAGAGACTTTCGTATTTTGGTGTCCGTATAGTATTTATTTCTAATATTTTATATTCTGATTTAAGCTCGTGTAACAATTCTTCTAATAAGCCAATACGAAAAGCAAATTTGGTGTCGATACGATTCATCAATTTTACACGATCCATTTCAGCAAGTGAAATAGGTGAAAATTGATTTAGTATGTTATTTGTATCTTGCATTAGTGTTAAGACAAAGTTAAGAGATTTAGGATGTAAAATCTTATAAGTTGTCTAATTATTCAGTTTCCTTATTAGTTGATTACAATTCTATCGTAATTATTATTCTTTTTAGAAAACCAAAAGTGCTTTTTTTGCTTGTTTGTATATCTTTGCTTTATGAGGAAAAAAATTTTGCTTTTGGGTTCTGGTGAATTAGGAAAAGAATTTGTAATTGCCTGTCAAAGATTAGGTCAATATATTATTGCAGTTGATAGTTATGTTGGTGCTCCAGCAATGCAAGTTGCCCATGAATTTGAGGTTATTGATATGTTAAACGGTTCTGAACTGGATCGTATTATTTCAAAACATCAGCCAGATATCATCGTTCCAGAAATTGAAGCGATTCGAACAGAGCGATTTTATGACTATGAAAAACAAGGAATTCATGTAGTTCCAAGTGCGAAGGCTGCAAATTTCACGATGAATCGAAAAGCGATTAGAGATTTAGCTTCAAAAGATCTTGGAATTAAAACTGCAACCTATCGCTATGCTACAAGTTTTCAAGAATTAAAAGATGGTGTTGATGTTTGTGGAATTCCGTGTGTCGTAAAACCATTGATGTCGAGTTCTGGAAAAGGTCAATCTGTTATAAAATCTCATTCTGATATTGAAAAAGCCTGGCTTTATGCTATGGAGGGATCACGGGGGGACTTAAAAGAAGTAATTGTTGAGGGTTTTATTGATTTTGATTATGAAATCACGCTTTTAACAGTTACTCAAAAAAATGGCCCGACTTTATTTTGTCCGCCAATTGGTCACCGCCAAGAAAGAGGAGATTATCAAGAAAGTTGGCAGCCGATTCCAATGAATCCAATTTATTTAGTTGAAGCTCAGGAAATGGCTCAAGAAGTAACAAAAGCATTGGGTGGAGCTGGAATTTGGGGCGTTGAATTTTTCATTACCAAAGAAGGGGCCTATTTTTCAGAATTATCACCTCGTCCTCACGATACCGGAATGGTAACATTAGCAAACACTCAAAATTTTTCCCAATTTGAATTGCATGCACGAGCAATCTTAGGTTTATCAATTCCTGAAATATCCTTAAGCCAAAATGGAGCAAGTGCTGTAATTTTAGCAAGTGATCAATCGGATAGTGAACCTGAATTTAATGGTTTTGAAGCGGCAGCATTGATTCCTAAATCAGATTTTAAAATTTTTGGAAAGCCCACAACTCGCTCTTACAGAAGAATGGGAGTAGCACTTGCATATGGAACTGAAAATGTTGGAGAATTAATTGAAAAAGCAAAACTTGTTGCATCAAAAATTACTGTAAAATGAAAAAAATAGTTTTTATAACCCTCTTTCTATCTTTTCTAAAAGTTGAAGCTCAATCGATACATTACAATCTTCGGATGCCAAAGCCTCAGAATCATTATTTTGAAGTCGAAATGGTCCTTACAGATTTTAAGGAAAAGCAAATTGATCTAAAATTACCTGTTTGGGCTCCTGGTTCTTATTTAGTACGTGAGTTTTCTAAAAATATAAATCTTGTTAAAGCTTATGATCAAAAAGGAAATTTGATGGAGCTGGATAAAAAAACTAAAAATTCATGGTCCTTAAAAATTAATGGCGAAAAAAAAATAGTCGTAAAATATGAGGTGTATGCTTTTGAACTTTCAGTGAGAACTTCTTTTCTAGATTTAAGTCATGGTTTTGTTTCTGGTTCCGGTGTTTTCATGTACGCCGAATCGTATCAAAATAACAAAGGAACTTTGGATATTTTTCCATATTCAACTTTTGCCAAAATAACAACTGCTTTGCCAAAATCATTAGTTCCTGAAAAAATAGGGGGAGTTGAGAAATTTACTTTTGAAGATTATGATCAATTAGTAGATTGTCCTATTGAAATTGGAAATCAAGTGGTTTTTGATTTTATGGCTTCGGGTGTAAAACATACTGTTGCAATGTATGGTGAAGGAAACTATGATATCCCAAGCTTAAAAACAGATATGACCAAAATTATTGAAGCTGAAACGGCTGTTTTTGGTGAAAATCCAAATAAAGAATATGTTTTTATTGTTCACAATGTTGTGGATGGTCAAGGAGGTCTTGAACATAAGAATTCTACTACTTTAAGCGTAAATCGGTGGACGTATGCTACACCAAAAAATATCGACTTTTTAAATTTGGTTGCACACGAGTATTTTCATCTATGGAATGTGAAAAGAATCAGACCGATAGAATTAGGGCCTTTTGATTATTCACAAGAAAATTATACAACATTATTGTGGGTGATGGAAGGATTTACTTCTTATTATGATGAGTTAATTTTAAGACGAACTGGGCATTATTCACAAGAAGAGTTTTTAAGTAAACTGCAAAGTTCAATAAATTATGTTGAAGGTTCAGTCGGAGCTCGTGTTCAACCTGTTGCTCATGCGAGTTTTGATGCTTGGGTAAAAGCATATCGTCCTACTGAAAATAGTTCTAATACTTCGATGACTTATTATTCTAGAGGATCAATTCTTGCAGCAATTTTTGATGTTATGATTATAAATAATTCAAAGGGAAAAGAGGGATTAGATGCATTCTTAAAACACCTTTATACAAAATTTCACAAAGGTTTAAACAGAGGGTTTTCAGATATTGAATTTAAAGTTGAACTTGAAAAATTTGTAGGGAAGGATTTAACAGATTTTTATAAAAAATACATCAATGGCACAGAAATTTTGCCCTATGCAGAAATATTCGATAAAGTAGGATTAACAGTGAAGGATTTAACAAGTTTTTCCCCATCTTTCGGAGCCACTTGTAGACAAGAAGGGGGTAATGTAATCGTAAAAAGTATTCGAGCTGGATCTTGTGCAGAAGATGCTGGTCTTAGTGTTGGAGACGAAATTGTTGGCTGTAATTCTTATCGCGTTGATCAAGGAATGTTAGATGGAATGATTAATAGCTTGACGATCGGAGAAACAGCAGAATTGCTTGTCGCAAGAGATGAAAACCTATTTTCAGTAAAAATTAGAATGACAAATTACCGAAAACCAGCATTTAAATTTGAAAAACAAACGAACTCGAAATATGAGACAGAGTATAACTATTGGTTGCGTTAAATTTACTTTTTTAACTCTTTTTCTAAACTTTTCCTTTGTAATTAATGGACAAGAAAAATACTTGAATGTTCAAATTCCTCCTGTAGATAACTATAACTGGTATTCATCAAATGAATGTGAACCTTCCATAGCAATAAATCCATTTAGACCGAATGAAATGGCTGCTGGTTCAATTATAGCTGGCTATCATTATTCAAGTGATTCAGGAAAAACATGGCAAAGTAAGGAATTAAAAAGCCCTTACGGCGTTTGGGGTGACCCTGTTGTTTGCTACGATTCAAAAGGTCGCTTGTATTATTTTCATCTTGCTAATTATACTAAGACTTCATGGATTGATCGTATTGTTTGTCAAACTTCAGACAAAATTCAAGGTCAGTTTTCTACTGGTTCATTTCCAAAGCCTAATGGAACTAAAGCACAGGATAAGCATTGGGTTGTAATTGATCCAATTTCTGATGTAGTTTATATGACATGGACACAATTTGATGCTTATGCTTCTCCTGATCCAAAGGATAGTTCTTTTATTATGTTTTCAAAATCAATAGACCGCGGTGTTTCTTGGACTGACCCAGTTCGAATTTCGAATTATGGCGGTGATTGTTTAGATAAAGATAATACTGTTGAAGGTGCCGTTCCTGCACTGGGTAAGAATGGAGAAATATATGTGGCATGGAGTGGACCACGTGGCTTGGTATTTCAAAAGTCATTAGATTATGGAAAAACATGGCTTAAAAAAGAACGCACAATTTCAAAACATCCTGGAGGTTGGGAATTTTCTATTCCGGGAATGGATCGGGCAAATGGGCTGCCATTCCTTGTTTCAGATATGAGCGAAGGTAAAAATAGTGGGACGCTTTATTTAAATTGGGCAGATCAAAAAAATGGAAAAAATAATACAGATATTTGGATGAAGTCTTCAAAAGATGGAGGTGAAACTTGGACGGATGCAGTAATGGTAAATCAAGATAAGACAAAAAAACATCAGTTTTTTACTTCAATAGCAATTGATCAAAGCAATGGTGATTTGCATTTTGTTTATTATGATAGGAGTAGAGATAATGCTGATGAAAATAAAACTGAGGTTGTATGGTGTAGAAGTGAAGATGGAGGAATTACTTTTAAAAGTGAGATTATATCTACTTCAGCCTTTATTCCTACTAAAGAAATATTTTTTGGTGACTATCTCGGAATTGCTGTCAATAAAGGTGTAGTTAGACCAATTTGGCCAAGAATGGATAAGCAAAAAATCACCTTATGGACAGCCTTAATTAATTTAAGGTAAATTCTTGAAAATTATGCAGTCAAGTTTACCATCATCTTGGTCAAAAGTAATAAATGAAGAATTTCATAAAGATTATTTCATACATCTGAATGAAACTGTCACCAAGTTTTATGCAGCAGAAACAAAATGTATATTTCCGCCTGAAGAATTAATTTTTCGTGCTTTTGATTTATGCTCTTTTGAAAAACTTAAAGTTGTTATTTTAGGTCAAGATCCATATCCGACTTTGGGTAACGCAAACGGTCTAAGTTTTTCAGTTGCTGATTCTGTTAAAGTACTTCCTAAAAGTTTAAAAAATATCTTCTTAGAAGTTCAAGAGGATTTAAAAATTGAATTTCCAAAGAACGGAAATTTAGAGAGATGGGCAAATCAAGGTGTTCTTATGTTAAATTCAATTTTAACGGTTGATGAAGGAGACCCAAATAGTCATAAAGATATAGGTTGGGAGAAATTTACTGATGCTGTAATTCATAAAATCAGTACTGAAAAATCACAGCTTGTTTTTTTACTTTGGGGAACGAAAGCCATTGCAAAAAAGGAAATTATTGATTGCAAAAAACATTTAGTTTTAACTGCTCCTCATCCCTCGCCGCTTTCTGCTTACCGTGGTTTTTTCGGATGCAAGCATTTTAGTCAAACAAATCAGTATTTTCGGAAATTAGGGATAACAGAAATAAATTGGTGATTTTTTTCGTTCAAAAACGTAACTTTGCAGCAGATGAAAATTAAAAATGATTTGCTATTACGTGCTCACAATGGTGAATCATTAGAGCGATATCCTGTTTGGATTATGCGACAAGCAGGAAGAATCCTACCAGAATATAGAATTGTTCGCTCAAAGCTTTCAGGATTTAAGGAATTAGTTGAAACACCAGAATTTGCTGCTGAGGTTACAATTCAACCAGTGGATTTATTAGATGTCGATGCTGCCATTATTTTTTCTGATATATTGGTTGTTCCTGAAGCAATGGGTTTGCCCTATCAAATGATAGAACAAAAAGGTCCATGGTTTGAAAATACAATTCGAAGCAATGAAGAATTAAGTTATTTAGACACTATTATTGATGTTGAAGATAGACTTTCGTATGTTTTTGAAGCCATTAAATTAACGAAAATTGCTCTCGACTCGCGTGTACCATTAATTGGTTTTGCTGGTGCACCTTGGACTGTTTTTTGTTACATGGTGGAAGGAAAAGGATCAAAGACTTTTTCTGAATCTCGAAAATTACTTTATACAAACCCAGTTTTTGCTCACGAATTGCTAAGCCGAATAACTGATGTCACGATTCGCTATATGAAAGCTCAAGTTTCAGCAGGTGCTGATGCATTGCAGTTATTTGATTCATGGGCTGGAATTTTAGGGACAGAGCAATACAGAGAATTTGGATTAAATTACATTGAAAAAATAGTAGCTGCTTTTCCAAATTTTCCTTTTACTGTTTTTTCTAAAGGTGCACTTGCTTCTTTACCTGAAATCGCAGCGTTAAACTGCTCAACATTAGGCTTAGATTGGAATATGAGTATAGAAGAAACTCGAAAATTAGTCGGGGAAACAAAGACTTTACAAGGCAATTTAGACCCTTGTGTATTGTATGGTTCTGACGAGTCAATAAAAAAAGAGACAATTAAAATGCTAAAATCATTCAAAAGTCAAAGACATATTGTAAATTTGGGTCATGGAGTTTATCCTGATATTGACCCTGAAAAGGTAAAAGTATTTATTCAAACTGTAAAAAACTATGAAAATTAATCTTCCGATCTTAGGTTTTTTAGCCTTAATTATTTCCTCTTCTTATTCATTTGCTCAGAAAAAAAATGGTACTGAAAAAGAAGTTATAAGAATGACATTTGAGAGAATGCAATCAAATGATCCTATTAATGAAATCGGTGGAGTTGATTTACTTGATAATGGTGTAAGTTCGCCATCTGAACGGAAAGCTGATTTATTTTCTACTGAGGGGGAAGGTGATGTTGGAGTTCCAGAAAATTTATTTGGTAAAGAAGATCCTATAAAGGATATTGGTGGTTCTCAATATTTGGGCTTGATATTATACAAACCGGGTAAATTAGCAAACGAGAGAAGCTATGTAACTATTCCACTTGGAAGAGGTAAAGAACAAATTTCACTTAAAAAGAATTTAAAATATTGTGTGGAATTTTCAATTTCTTTGGCTGAGTCGTCCAAGTTTGCGGTTAATAATATTGCAGCATTATTTTCAAAAGAAGAATTCGGTTTAAATAATACAACAGCAATTTACAATTCTACTGATAGATTGGTAAAGTCACAAACTAATAAGGTGTATACCGGTTTTTATGGTTGGGAACAGGTATGTAATATTTACACAGCTAAAGGAGACGAGAGATTTATTACCATTGGTAACTTTGATAAAAATGAAACAACAAAATTTGAATCTGTCAAAAAACCTAAAGATAGTGAAGTAGAATCAATAAGCCAAGCTTACTATTATGTTGATAATATTATTGTAACTCTCATTGATAAAAATACTGATTGTAAATGTTACAACAATGCTCCACCAAAAATTGAAGATTCATTTTCAAATTTAATCTATTCAAAAACACCTGAATTGACAGATAAAATGACACCTGCTCAAAAAATAGCTGAACAAGTGGCATATTTCAGATTTGGAAAGGCAACGTTTAGTGAAAATTGCAAAGAAGCAATGAATTATGTTATAAATGAGATGAATACTAATCCACAATTTCGAATAG
Source organism: Flavobacteriales bacterium (assembly GCA_009926125.1). Lineage (GTDB taxonomy): Bacteria > Bacteroidota > Bacteroidia > Flavobacteriales_D > Crocinitomicaceae > UBA952. Next base: position 16,244 of record RFPM01000017.1, read on the forward strand.
AAATTCAAGGACATTGTGATGCTAAAGAATTGAAAGTTGGTGAGGGTGTAGATGAATATTATATGAAGTGAAAGAGGCAAAAAATAGAAGAATAAACTTTATTCTAAAGTAAGAAAGTAAAACGTTTTACAAAAAGCTGACAGATTAAAGTCAGCTTTTTTTTTCTGATAAATTTTTCTATTTTTTTTAAATAAATCGCTCATTGAAGTTCCATATTTTCATTTATTGAGGTTTAATATAAAGTTCTTAATTTTACTATATGAAATTTAGTTTAATTCTCTTCTTTTCTCTAGTAATGTCAAGTTTCAATGCGCAAGCAATAAATCCGGACGATTCTTTTACATTTGAATTGGGTTTGCCAAATGCGACAAACAATAAAGCGTATAGATCTATTATGCAAGGTTTAGTTTGTATCTCACCATCTTATCAATACGCGCTTAAGAATGGTATTTCTTTTGGAATAGGATTGCATTATTCCTATTTTGCAATCAATGAATTTAGAGTGCAGCCAAAAATATTTGGTGGAATTCATTCTGCTGCAGCCTTCTTAAAACTTGGTCACGAAAAATTTTGGACAGAACGTTTTGGAACAGAAATAGGATGTAAAATCGGTTATTTAAATTCTTTTGCTGTAAGTGATTCAATAAAAAATTATAGGAGAACTGAAGCGACCTTTGTTGAGCCATTTATTTCATTTATAGCAACTTCTTCTGTCAATAGTTCGTATCGTTTTACAATTGGATTTCCTTTTTATGGGTATCGTTTCACACCTGAAACAATAGGAATTTTAGATTCAAGCATGGGTTATTCCAGTGCCGATTTCTCTAAAATATCATCAGCATTCACGATAAGTTTTGGCTACACCTTTTATTTCAATGGCAAAAAAAATACGGACGACGATTAAGTTTGAATTACTCCAACATTGTATCTTTTTTCAATAGGTGCATGATTTGCCATTTCAATTCCCATTGATATTATTTTGCGAGTTTCAACAGGATCAATAATGGCATCTATCCATAAGCGACTAGCAGCATAATATGGAGATATTTGCTCATCGTACTTATTCTTAATAGAGTCGAATAGTTCTTTTTCTCGTTTTGGAGTTATTTCCTCGCCTTTTCCTTTTAGTCTGGCAACTTCAATTTGAAGAAGTGTTTTAGCAGCAGCAGCTCCTGACATAACGCCAATTTCAGCACTTGGCCACCCAACAATTAAGCGAGGATCATACGCTTTTCCACACATAGCGTAATTTCCAGCACCGTATGAATTCCCCATTATAACTGAAAATTTTGGAACTACGCTGTTTGCCATGGCGCTGACCATTTTTGCTCCATCCTTTATGATTCCACCATTTTCACTTTTTGAGCCTACCATAAATCCTGTAACGTCATGCAAGAAAACCAAAGGGATATTTTTTTGATTGCAATTCATAATAAATCGAGCTGCTTTATCTGCAGAATCAGAGTAGATTACTCCTCCAAATTGCATTTCACCTTTTGAATTTTTGGATATTTCTCGGTTGTTGATCACGATTCCTACGCTCCAGCCATCAATTCTAGCATAAGCTGTAATAATTGATTTACCATAACTTTCTTTATATTCTGTAAATTCAGAATTATCAAGAATGCATTTCAATATCTCTTTTGTATTGTATGGTTTAGAGCGATCTGCAGGAATAATGCCATATACTTTCTTTAAGGCCTCTTTTGGCTCTATACTTTCAATTCTGTCAAATCCAGCCTTTGGTTTTGCACCAATTTTGCTAATTAAATCTCTAATTATTGAGAGACACTCTTGGTCGTTTTCAACTTTGTAATCACATATTCCTGAAACCTCAGTTTGAGATCTTGCACCACCCAAAGTTTCATTGTCAATACTTTCTCCAATAGCAGCTTTAACAAGATAGGAACCTGCTAAGAAAATGGTGCCTGTTTTATTTACAATTAAAGATTCATCCGACATAATTGGTAAATATGCACCTCCGGCAACACAAGAACCCATTACTGCAGCAATCTGAACGATTCCCATGGAGCTCATAATTGCATTGTTTCTAAAAATCCTTCCGAAATGTTCCTTGTCGGCAAAAATCTCGTCTTGCATTGGAAGATAAACGCCTGCAGAATCTACTAAATAAATAATCGGCAAATGATTTTCCATTGCAATTTCTTGCGCCCTTAAATTCTTTTTTCCACTTATTGGAAACCAAGCTCCAGCTTTAACTGTAGCATCATTTGCAACAACAATTACTTGTTTCTTTTTAACGTAGCCAATTACTATTACAACGCCTCCGGAAGGACAGCCGCCATGTTCCTTGTACATTCCAAAACCAGCGAGTGCACCAATTTCAATACGTTCAGTTTCTGGGTCTAAAAGAAGATTAATTCGTTCTCGAGCAGTTAGTTTTCCACTGTCGTGTAATTTTTGTATTCGAGCTTTTCCACCTCCTTCATATATCTTTTCTAATTCTTGCTCTAAACCTCTTATTTTCAAGCGCATTTGATCCTCATTGAAGTTAAATGCTAATTCTTTTTCTGAAATTGCCATATGAAATACTTAGGAGTGTAAATATACAAAATGTCGGCTAAGTTCTAGTGGACTTACTCATAACAAAAAACAATCTATCCTATTATTCTTGTCATGTTTTCACTTTTTCTTACATTCACACATTAAAATTTAATTCAAGAAACTAAATTCAATGAAAGACAATTTAAATCCTGAAAAGCAAACGCGTAGTTTCTTAACAGTTTACATTCTTCTTGCTATGTTGCTTGGTGCCATTTTAGGCTCTATAATTCATACATATTATCCTCATTTAGCAACTAATTTCAGTAATAATATTAAATTGTTGGCAACGATTTTTATTCGTCTTGTGCAGATGATTATAGCGCCACTTGTTTTCACAACTTTGGTAGTTGGCATAGCAAAATTAGGAGATATTCGTGCGGTTGGTAGAATAGGGGGGAAGGCGCTTGCTTGGTTCTTTTCGGCGTCTTTGGTATCGCTTTTAATAGGAATGTTTTGGGTGAATTTTCTACAGCCAGGAGTTGGACTTAATCTTTCGGATATTGATGTTTCAACAGCTTCAGATGTAACAGATAAAACACAATCATTTTCCATACAGAATTTTATAGAACATATAATTCCAAAGTCAATTTTTGAGGCCATGGCAACGAATGAAATACTTCAGATTGTGATATTTTCAATTTTCTTTGGATTAGCAGCAGCTTCAATTGGCGATAAAGTGAAGCCTGTTATTTCTGCTCTTGATTATACTTCGCACATCATCTTAAAAATGGTAAATTACGTCATGAAATTTGCTCCAATTGGTGTCTTTGGTGCTATTGCTGCAGTTTTTGCAACAAAAGACATTTCTGATTTAATGCTTACCTACACAAAGTTTTTTAGTTCCTTTTTGGTGGGAATTGCATCCTTGTGGCTTGTTTTATTGCTTGTGGCTTTTTTCTTTCTTGGTAAGCGCTTAAAAACATTGTTGAAAAGAATAGTTAGCCCTTTGGTGATTGCTTTTGGAACAACAAGTAGCGAAGCTGTTTTTCCTAAGTTAACAGAAGAACTAGAACGATTTGGTGTTAAAGATCGAATTGTTTCATTTATGTTGCCACTTGGTTATTCTTTTAATTTAGATGGCAGCATGATGTATATGACTTTCGCAAGTATTTTTATTGCTCAAGCGTATGGAATTCCTCTTGATATTGGCACGCAATTTACAATGTTACTTGTTTTGATGTTAACGAGTAAAGGAATTGCTGGAGTTCCAAGAGCAAGTTTAGTGGTTATTGCTGCAACTTGTGGAATGTTCAATATTCCCATCGAAGGCATTGCTTTAATTTTACCAATTGATCATTTTTGTGATATGTTTAGAAGTGCTACAAATGTCTTGGGTAATTCAATTGCAACTTCGGTAGTTGGACAATGGGAGGATGAAAATAAGGACTTATAATTTTCCGATTTAAAAAGTTTAGTTAAATTTGCAGAATGAAAAAAATGATTGCTATTTTCATTTTTACTTTAATGCTCTGGAAAATTATAGGCTTCACTGTTTATTTTAATATTGAAAAATTAAAGATTCAACAAGAGGTTAATAATTTAACTGACCAAAATTTATCTGTTAATAAATTAACGGTATTATCTTTTTCATTAAAACAGACAAAACAATTAATTTGGATTAATAAGGATGAATTTAAGTATCAAGGAAGAATGTATGACAATGTAAAAAGAAGTAAATCAGATTGTGGATATACTTTTCATTGTTTTAATGACCAAAAAGAGGCCAGTTTATTTGTGAAATTAACTCAATTTACGTCTAATGATTTAGGCCATCAATCTGATGAAAGTCCAATTAATGAATTGGTAAAGTCTTTACAATTCCCTTTTCTTTTAGTAAGCCATAATATTTATTTTCTTGCAATTGCTTTAATAAATGAAGAACATGTTTTTCTTTTTCAAAATTTACACAAAGATTGGAGCAATCAAATTGTCCCTCCTCCTCCCCAAGGCTAATTTATTCAATAAAAGTTCTTGTTATGACTGCAATTTCTTGTGGTCTAAAATAATATAATTAAATAATAGTATAAATTAAAAAATATAAAAATGAAGAAAATAATATTTTCAGCATTTATCATCCTTACTATGGGGTGGACTTATGCGCAAAAACAAATTGAAGTTATTGACTTGGCTACCTACAAGCCTGTCGCGAATGTAATGGTTTCAAAAGCTGATAATTCTGCAGAGTTTGGAAAAACAAATGAAAAAGGTGAGATTCAATTAAATTTAAAAGAACTCAACTTTTTGTTTTCTCATCCAGATTATCTTTCAATAGTTTATTCAGTCCAAGAAATTGAAAGTTCGAAATACAAGGTTTTTATCAATCAAAATGTCAACTCTTTCGAAGAGGTTGTTGTTTCTGCTAGTAAATTCGAAGAAAAGAAAAATGATGTATCCCAAAAAATCCAAGTCCTTCGTGCTTCTGAAATCGCATCTCAAAACCAAAGTTCTATGGCTGATGTACTAGCCAATACAGGAAATGTAATGGTACAGAAAAGTCAATTAGGAGGAGGGAGTCCAATCATTAGAGGATTTGAAACCAACAAAGTACTTATGGTAGTAGATGGAATTCGCATGAATAACGCCATTTATAGAGGAGGACACTTGCAAAACATAGTAACGCTAGACAATTCAATCATGGATAGGGTAGAAGTGGTCTTTGGTGCTGGTTCTGTGGTTTATGGTTCTGATGCCTTAGGTGGTGTTATGAATTTCACGACAAAAAGTCCAACACTCAGTTGCTCAAATGATTTATTATTGGTAAAAGCATCAGCTTTTACGCGCTATTTTTCTGCTGCAAATGGATATTCAGGACATGCTGATGTTTCAGTGGGAACCAAGCGTTTTGGTTCTTTGACTTCCTTTACCTATTCTAAATATGGTGATCTGAGACAAGGTGCGAATAGAAACCCTTATGTAGGTAATTTCGGATCTAGACCTTGGTATGCTGCAACCATAAACGGTGTTGATTCTATGATTATGAATGCTGACACGAATGTTCAGGTTGGTTCCGCTTATACGCAATATGATATTTTACAAAAATTTACATTTAAGCAAAATGATGCAATGACGCATAAATTGAATTTTCAATTGTCAAATTCTGGTGATGTTCCACGATATGATCGCTTGACTCAAATGAGTGGTTCTAATCCAAAGTATGCTACTTGGAATTATGGTCCACAGAAAAGATTGATGGCTGCCTATACGCTTGAATTTACCAAGAAAAATAAATTTTTTGATCAAGGTCGTGTGATTTTAGCGTATCAATCTATTGAAGAAAGTCGGATCACTAGAAAATTTAATAATGTTTGGGAAAATCATAATGTTGAAAACCTCGATATCTTTACTTTAAATGCTGATTTCGCTAAAAAAATGAATAAGCATGAATTTCGTTATGGTGCTGAGGCCTATTTAAATAAAGTGAACTCTACTGCTTTTGCTAAAAATGTGGCAGTGGACACTTCAACAGCTATCAGCACAAGATATCCAGATGGTGGTTCTTCTATGAAGTCTGCGGCGGTATATGCAACCCATACTTGGGAAGTGTGCGATAAATTTATTATCAATGATGGACTTCGTTTTTCTTATGTTGGCTTGAATGCTAATTTTACAGATAAAACATATTTTCCATTTCCATTTAATAGCATCAACCAGAACAATAGTGCTTTTAATGGAAACTTAGGCTTTGTTTATCTTCCGGCAAAAACATGGAGAATTACAGGAAATTTTTCTACCGGATTTAGAGCTCCGAATGTGGATGATTTAAGTAAAGTATTTGAATCTGTTCCTGGAAGTGTAATTGTACCTAATCCTGATTTAAAAGTTGAATACACCATGAATGGAGAATTAGGTGTTTCAAAGGAAATCCTTCCAGGATTAAGAGCAAATGTAAATGTTTATTACACTAAGTTGACGAATGCCTTAATTACACAGAACAGCCAATTTCAAGGTGCTGATTCCATTATGTATGATGGTCAATTAAGTCAAGTAATGTCGACCGTTAATGCAGGTAAAGCATACATCTATGGGATCGAAGGA
>RFPM01000018.1 GCA_009926125.1 Flavobacteriales bacterium
TGTTCTAAAGCGAAACAAATAGCTAATTCTCTCAATTCTTCATTGTAAATTAAGGCATTCATGGGTTTTATAGTTTTTAAGTCACTCGATAAGGATTCTTTATAGGGAGAATCCTCAAGGTATGCACCGTATTTTTCTGGTCCGAAGTAGGTTAGAACCTCAATTTTTTCAAATTTTAATGGGAATAAACGCGCTAGATTGATGTATAGGATTGCCTCCTTTTCAATTTCTGATAAGTCATCAATTAAGATACAGGTATTTGCTTTTTCGAGTTCTTGCTCGGACCAAGTTTGTGAAAAAGAATACTGCGGAGAAATAAGAACAAAAAGAATAAGAAAAAGTCCAGTTTTCATGATAAAGGTTTTAATCAATAACTTTCAAATTAGCAAAACGTAACAAAACTGTTTTACTTCCATGATGCGGAAAAAAAATTATTGCTTTTTTATCTGCACCAAGACCTTCTATTTGTGTTACTTTTCCTTTTCCGAATCTCTCATGTTCAACATTTCCACCAACCATTAAATTTAAACCTTCCGAATTTTTAGACGGTAATTTATTTATTTCATTCAATGACTTTAGATTTCCAGGAACACTTTCAGTTTGTCTTGACAAGCTATTAGAAAAGGATCTCTCAAAATTTCCATTCATTAGTGATCTCCCGGTTCCGCGAGGTGGTGATTCAAATGTTAAGTAAATGGAATTTATTTCATCAATAAAGCGACTGGCTTCAGAGCTAACAGTTTGTCCCCAAGTAAAGCGAGTGCTAGCATGAGACAAGGTGCAAGTTATCATCGCACGTGTTAGCGCAACGTAAAATAAGCGACGTTCCTCCTCCAATTCAGTTCGAGTAGTTAAAGCCAATTGTGAGGGAAAAAGATTTTCTTCCAATCCAACAATGTATACATGAGGAAACTCCAATCCTTTACTTGCATGAATTGTCATTAAAGAAACGTGGTTACGTTCTTCTGTTTTATCTTGGTCAGCATCTGTTAAAAGAGCAACATCAATCATGAAATCAGCTAAGGATTTAAAATCATCGATCTCAGAATTTTTTACAAATTCCTGAATTCCTCCTAAAAGTTCCTCAATATTTTGAAATCGCTCGATTTCTTCAGTGCCTTTGTCTTTTTCTGATTTAAGCTCTGCAAAGATTCCACTTGCCTTTGCAATTCTGTCAGCTAGTTGAAAAGCGTCTATTTTGTATAACTCGGCACTAAAACTATTTATCATCCTAACAAAATCATAAATTTTATTTTTTGTACCATTATTTAAATCACAGGGATATTTTTCGAAATCGCTCATCACATCCCATAAACTAACATTGTGTTTATTTGCACAAATTAAAATACTTTGAATACTTGTTTTTCCAATTGAACGTTTTGGGTAATTTATAACTCTTTTTACTGCTTCTTCATCATGTGGATTTGCAGTTAAGCGAAAATAAGCCAATAAATCTTTTATTTCTTTTCGTTGATAAAAAGATAAGCCGCCATATATTTTGTAAGGGATGTTAAGCTTTCGCAAGGATTCTTCAAATGAACGAGATTGTCGATTTGTGCGGTAAAGTATTACAATATCATTAAAGCTTGCACCGGATTCTTGATTAAGATCAAAAATCTTTCCTGAAATGACTCTTCCCTCCTCATTATCTGAGAGTGTACGTATGACTTTTATTTTTTCGCCTTTAGTATTTCCAGTCCATACATTTTTAAAAATTTGGTTTTTGTTTTTTTCAATAATACTATTCGCTGCTTCTACAATATTCTTTGTGCTACGATAGTTTTGTTCGAGTTTAAACAATTTAAAATCTGGGTAATCTACCCTAAAATTCAGTATGTTTTCAATATTTGCTCCACGAAACGAATAAATACTTTGTGCATCATCGCCAACTACACAGATATTTTCATATGCCGCCGCAATTTTTTTTACAATTAAGTATTGCGCATGATTTGTATCCTGATACTCGTCCACCATTATGTATTTAAATTTTTGCTGATAATAGTGAAGAACATCTGGAAAATTATTCAATAGAACATTTGTATAGTAGAGTAGATCGTCAAAATCCATTGCACCGGCTTTTTGACAGCGATTGGCATACCTCATATAAATATGTTTTATCTCCGGTATGCGACTCTGTTTGTTGGCTTGTGTTAATTCCTCATTTTCTGCATATTCTTCAGGAGAAATCAAGTTATTTTTTGCCGAACTTATGATTCCAAAAACCAAACTTGGTTTATACGCCTTATCATCAAGATTAAATTCTTTAATAATATCCTTAATCAGACTTTTAGAATCTTGCGTATCGTAAATTGTGAAATTACTTGGAAAGCCTATTCTATCAGCATTATAGCGCAAGATTTTTGAGAAAACAGAATGAAAAGTTCCCATTGAAATATTCTTTGCTTCAGAAGCCCCAACAATTTTACCAATACGATCTGTCATTTCTCTTGCTGCTTTGTTGGTAAAAGTAAGTGCTAAAATATTGAAAGGATCAACTCCTTGCTCAATCATATAAGCAATCCTATAAGTTAGAACTCGAGTTTTTCCGGAGCCAGCTCCAGCGATTACCATCGACGGGCCATAGATATTTTCTACGGCAATTTTTTGTCTTTCGTTGAGATCTTCTAAATAGGACATGAAAAAATTTGAATAAGTTCAAAATTAAGGATAATGTCACTCAAATAATTCACTTAAAAAGACAAATCAAAAAAGTTTTTAACACAATTTGTAAAATTATGTTTTTTGATATTTTAAACCGAGTAATTCTATATATTAGTTTAAATTTGTGGCACGAAATTTCGTAGATGGACTTGTCTAAAAAATGCTACTTAGAAAATAATTTAGCTTAGATAATTTTACTTAATTTAAATAAATATAAAAAACATAATTATGAAAAATCTAACTTCAAAAACAGTAGTATTAAGTTTCTTTTTACTAATTATCAGCGGAAAAACCTTTACTCAAAATAGTTTAAGGGTAAGTAATTCAGAAATTCAAAAAATTAGAATTTATCAAAGTGGGGCTTTTGTAAGCAGGTCGGTTAAGGTAAATCTAAATGCAGGCATCAATGAAATTGTATTTGATAAATTATCGCCGTATATCAATGCAAATAGTATTTCTGTAAAAGGTTTTGGGGAAGCAACTATTGTTGGGGTTAATTTTCAGCAAAATTATTTAAAAATTCAAAAGACCTCGTCCGAAATCACGAAGCTTGAAGGCGAAAAAGATTCTCTTACAATCAAATTAAGATATATTCAAAATAAAATAATGGCATGCAATGAAGGGCTTGCCGTTCTTCAAGCTAACAGATCAATTGGTGGGGCTAACAACGGAATTGATGCAGCGAAACTTACGGCACTTGTTGAATATCAGATAAAAAAAATAAATTCTCTAAAAGATGAGATAATTGACTTAGGAATCAAAGATCAGGGCTTACAAAATCAGATTACTAAAATAAATCAGCAATTAAGTGTCTTAAATAGCAAACAAAATCAATCTGAAGGAAATATTATAGTTACAGTAAATTCAAGCTCTAAGTCACTTGCTAGTTTCGAATTCTCCTATCTAATAAATAGCAATGTTAGGTGGACTCCCGTTTACGATATTCGTGTAAAAAATACTAGCAGTCCGATGGAGTTTATCTTAAAAGCTAAAGTCTATCAGAGCACAGGAGAAGATTGGACTGACGTAAAGCTTTCACTTAATACGAGTAATCCAACAGATCGTGTTCAAAAGCCAAATTTAACTCCTTGGTATTTGAATTTCCAACAAAGAGATGATTATAGTTATAAAACGAGAGGAGCATACAGCGATCAGGAAAGTGCTGCTCCAATGATGAATAAATTACAGGAAATTAAGGTTGAAATGGATACAATGCGATGGTCGAATGCTCAAATAATTGAGAATCAATTAAACAATGAATATGAGATTGAAAATAAATATACCCTGAAAAGTGGAAATGTCGAAACTCAAATTGAAATTAATAGAATAAATGCCAACGCATATTATGAATACGCAAGTGCTCCAAAATTAAATTCCGATGCTTTTTTAATGGGAAATATTATAAATTGGGAAAGTTTAAATCTACTAAATGCTGAAGGAAGTGTTTATTTTGATGGTGCTTTTGTTGGCACAACGTATATTCAAAATACTAGCTCTAAGGACACTATGAATTTATCGCTTGGTAAAGATGAACGAATTATAATCAAACGAACTAAGTTAAACGAAGTTAATGGAAGTAATTTATTTGGGAATGTAAAGGAGAAAAAGTTCTCGTATGATATTGTTGTAAAAAACACAAAGAAAGAGACTGTTGAAATCACCATTGAAGAGCAATTACCGATTAGCCAAGATAAAAATATTGCGGTAAACGCACTAGAATTATCTGGTGGCAAACTAAATCCAACTACAGGTTTAGTAACATGGAAGATTTCTCTAAAAGCTGGCGAAAGTAGTACTAAGAAATTTAATTTTTCAGTAAAATTTCCAAAGGATACATCTGTTAATGGTTTGTAGAAAAATACATTGATTTATAGAGGTAGTATTATTTCAATAAATTCAATCTATGTTTAATGCTTTCTAATTTTACAATTAAAGCACTATTTTTTGATTCTTCGGGATTAAGATTATTTTCACTAACAGTACTTTTCTCTTTTGATTTTAGAGCTTTTTTTGCTCCTTCAATTGTATAACCTTCAATTTTAACCAAAAGATAAATACGGTTAATTTTTTCAATTTCTTTAATACTGTAAAGACGATTTCCTTTAGCGTTCTTTTTAGAAATAACAAACTGAAATTCTTTTTCCCAAAATCTTAGTAGAGATGCATTTACACCAAATAAGGTGGATAACTCACCAATTGAATAGTAGAGTTTGCTAAGATGTTGAATGTCAATTGTTGGCACCTACTTTATTAAATTAATTCCGAAAATAGTTATAATTTTGCAATTAATGAAGAATACGACTCTATTCAAGTTTATTTTATCTTTTTTTTGGATATCATTTTCTACATTCATTAATGGTCAAACCGTTGATGTTAAAAAAGAGCATTTAAATAGCGCTGATAGCATTGTAAAAAAAAACAATCCAAAGGCAGATGCAATAATTTCTTATGCTAAAACATTTCTTGGAGTTCCTTATCGCTATGGTGGTTCTACACCTTCAGGTTTTGATTGTTCTGGATTCATAAATTATATATTTGGAAATTTTGGATTTTCTCTTGTTAGGTCTAGTTTTGGCCTAGCAGACTTGGGAGAAACGATTGCACTTTCAAATATCCAAGCCGGCGACTTGTTATTTTTTAAAGGTAGTAACATAAATTCTTCGACCGTTGGTCATGTTGCATTGGTAGTAGAAGTTGCTCCAAATACCTTAAAATTTATTCATTCTGCAAATGGTGGAGTTAGAATAGAAAATTTTGTGACGAGCAAATATTATATTCAACGATACATCAAAGCCAAGCGTCTCGATTATGGAGGCAACTAAACATTTTCCTTATTTTTATGTTCTCGAAAAATGAATAATGAATTTAAAAATGATCGAAAACAATGGTTATTTGTTTTTTTAGTTGGCTTATTTGTTACCAATGCTGTAACAGCAGAATTGATAAGCAATAAATTAATTTCAATTCCTCTTTCCTTTTCATTAAATGGACTAAATGTTGGACCTTTTACCACAATTGTTGGTATTTTACCATGGCCGATTGTATTTATCATAACCGACTTAATGAACGAATTTTATGGTGGTAAAGCAGTCAGACGTGTTTCATGGATAACTGCAATTTTAATTGCCTATTGCTTCATAATTGTTGGACTTTCGATGCAAATTCCTGCTGTAGAAATACCAGGTTCAAATTTATCTGATACGGCTTCTTACAACAAAGTTTTCGGACAAGCTCAAATGGTAATTGTTGGAAGTATCACTGCCTTTTTAGTGTCTCAATTATTAGATGCATTTATCTTTCAATACATCAAAAGTAAAACAGGAGATAAATTTATCTGGTTGCGAAGCACTGGGAGCACACTTTTTTCACAATTAATCGACTCCTATATCGTTTTGTACATTGGATTTGTTTTGCCCGGATCCTTAACATTTGCAGAGTTTATGAAAATAGCTCCAACAAACTATGTGTTGAAAATAGTTATCGCTCTTGCGTTAACTCCAGTCATTTATTTAGGACATTATTTAGTAAAAAAATACTTGAATAAGAAAGAAATTAAAGAATCAATTTAAGGCACTTACTTTCTTCTTTCTTGCAATAATTACAATTAAATAGATACATGCAATAGTTGCCATTACAGCTCCTATTAAGAATGTAATAAAAATAGTTGATTTTGTGCTATCATAACTTACCAAGGTTAATAATGCACCAAACATTATTCCAAATTCTAAGGCAATAAACATCGTTCCTGCTCCAACTCCTCTGCGATCTTCATGCGATAAATCCGCTGTCCAAGCAAACATTGTCGGACTTGTTATGCCTGTTGCAATTCCAAAAATAATGGCTGCAAAAATATAAGAAACAATAGAGTTTGAAGTCCCCACTAATAACATGCTTATCACCAATATAAAACAACCAATTAATAGCGTTTTTTCTCGGCCAATTCTATCAGAAAGTGAGCTAGTCAGCAAGCGAATTAAAATTGTGGCAATTACATAGATTCCAAAGAAAAAACCTTTATTTGAAATGCCTAAATATGTTGATAAATCTGGGGTAAGAACAAAAATCATCCCGGAACACATTGCACTAAGAAGCATGACAAATGCAGCGGGTAAAACATTTGGTTCAAAAACATCTTGCCAGGATATTCTGAGGAGTTTGAAATTAAATTCTTGTTGATTTACCAATGTTTCTTTTATCCAAAAAACAAGGATGAAAGCGATTAAGGAAAAGAGTGCTCCAATCAGAAAAAGAATTGTGAAGCCAAAGGATAAATAAATCCATGAACCTAAGGTTTGTCCAACTCCAATACCTAATGAAATAAAGGTTCCCCAAATCCCCATTGCATGGCCTCTTGATTTCTCTGGTATTAAATCTGTTAGTAAAGCTGTAGCTCCAGTTGGTGCAAATCCTGCGCTAAATCCATGTAAAAACCTTAAAATCAGAAAAAATAAAACGGAATAAGAAAAAGGATAGATTAGCATCACAAAAAATGAACAAATAATTCCTAAGTAGATTACTTTTTTTCTGCCTATCGTGTCTGCTAATTTTCCTGAAAATGGCCGCGATATGGCCGCAGATATTGTAAACAAGGTGATGATTAATCCTTTTTTGTCGGCTCCATCTAAAATACTTATATAATTATTTAGTTCTGGAAGGATTAAATTAAAACTGGTCATGAAAAAAAACATAGCGAGGCACATCAGCCAAAAATTCTTACTATATTTATTTTTCATGCGCAAAAGTACTGCTTATTCGTTTGCCCTTGAACTAAAAAGTTGTATATGTGTTTTAAAACTATGACTAAAACTTTTTTATTAGCTATTACATTGATTTTTATTGCGGGATGTTCGGCTCAAAACGAAATCAATAATGGAAGCACAAAAAACCAAGAAACAGAAATGTTTAATGGAAAGGCCCTTCCAAAAAATGTGTGTAATGTTATCCGTGATGGTGGAACTGAAGCTGCTTTTACAGGTAAATATTGGGATCACCATGAAAATGGTGTTTATAAATGTGTAGCGTGTGAGTCTGTACTTTTTTCTAGTGAAACTAAATACGACTCAGGTTCAGGTTGGCCTAGTTTTTACGATGTTTTAGTAAATGGAAATGTAAAAAAGAAGAATGATTTTTCTTTTGGGATGAAAAGAATTGAAGTTCTCTGTAATAAATGTGAAGCTCATTTAGGGCATTTATTTGATGACGGTCCAAATCCAACGGGTCTTCGCTATTGTATAAATTCTGCTTCACTAGATTTTGTTGCAGATGAGAAATGATTTTAAACTGATTTTATGATAGAAGAGGCAACATTAGGCGCTGGATGTTTTTGGTGTATTGAGGCCTGCCTCAGAGAATTAAACGGTGTAAACGAAGTTTATCCTGCTTACGCTGGCGGGGAAATTGTAAATCCAACATATGAACAAATATGTACAGGAAATACTGGTCACGCTGAGGTAGCAAGAGTAATTTTTGATACTGATAAAGTTAGTTTTGAAGAACTTTTGGAAGTATTTTGGTTTATTCATAATCCTACACAATTAAATCGGCAAGGAAATGATGTTGGTTCTCAATATCGTTCTGTAATTTTTTATCATTCAGAGGAGCAGAAAAATATTTCAGAGAGTTACTTAAAGCGACTAAGCGAAGAAAAAGTTTGGGATGAGGATATCGTGACGGAAATTACCCCAGTTTCAACATTTTATAGAGCGGAGAATTACCACCACAACTATTTTGCATTAAATCCTCAAAATATGTACTGCCAAGCTGTAGTTAGGCCAAAAGTTGAAAAATTTAGGAAAGTTTTCGCTGAAAAAAGAAAGAAGTAAAAATTAGTTATTCTGGAGCCAAGCGTAAAACTATTCCCTCTATTTCATCGCTTAATTGAATCTGGCAACCCAATCTACTATTTTCTTTCACATAAAATGCTTGGTCTAGCATATCTAATTCTGCATCACTTTGGGGAGGAAGTACAGTTTCGGATTCTAAGTAGCATTGACAAGTAGCACACATTGCCATTCCCCCACATTCTCCAATAACAGGCAAATCATAGGCTTTACAAATTTCCATGATATTCATATTCATATCCGTTGGCCCTTTCAGCAAATGATGCTTATTTTCTCTATCAATAATTGTTAGACTTATTTCATTCATCACTATTTTATTTTAATTGTAAATCCGTAGTAAATTGCTACCATTAAATTGTGTTGCATATTGTCTTAGTCCATATTCTGAATTAGTCATCGGAGAACCATCATACAAGGAAAAAGTAGCATTGTTGCACGTATCTTTTAGCACTAAAAAATTATTTTGATCCGGAAATAAGGGCAAAAAACAAGTGCCTTCAGGATCTGCGGGTGAATGCCTATCGAATGCAATAAATTCATCAATTGATCTGCGGTAGACGATGATTCCTCGTGAACCACCATTAACATAAGCCCAACCTCCAACTCCTGTCAACTCAATATAACTTGGAAGATTGAGGTCAATGGTAATGTCAAATGGAATATTTGGAATTATATTAGTGTTATTTTTACTACACTTCGATGAAATTAGAAGTAAACAAATAATTATAAAAGCAAGTGATTTCATAAGGTAAAGATACAAAAACTGTTTGTGTTTTCTTTATTCAACTATAATTCACCCATTTTTTCTTCCCATTCACTCATTAATATACTGAGCGCTGTTTTTTTTAACTCAAAAGCTGAAAGTAAATCGCTGTGAGTTTCTCCCGAAGAAAAATCGAGCTGTCCGATGGAAATTGTTTGCTCTTCTATTTCTTGCTCAATAGTTGATATTTTTTCTTCAATACGCTTCAGTTCCTTTTCAATTTTTTTGTGCGCTTCTGTTTTCTTTTGGATTACGACTTCTTTTTCTTTTGTAATCACCTTAGTCTCTTTTTTCTCAAACTTAATTGAAGAAGAGGATTTATTCATTTTATAATCTAAATATTCTTTTAAACTAAAATGATGAATCTTTAATCCTTGATTTTCGATGTCCCAAATTCTATTTGTTAATCCATCTAGAAATTCTCGGTCGTGAGAAACAACAACAAAAGTTCCTTGGTAGCTTTGCAGTGCTTTTTTTAGTACATCTTTACTCTGAATATCAAGGTGGTTTGTAGGTTCATCCAAAATTAAAAAATTGGAGGGGCTTAAGAGTAATTGACAAAGCGCTAATCTTGTTCTTTCACCACCAGATAAAACACTGACTTTCTTGTCAACATCTTCACCACTGAATAAAAAAGTCCCTAGAATCGACCTCAAATCTTTTCGCATTTCTCCTTTTGCAATATCATCCACGGTATCAAACACCGTTTTTGAAACATCTAATTTTTCAGCTTGATCCTGTGCAAAATAGGTTACATTGACATTGTGGCCATAAGCTACAATTCCAGTATAATCAATTTCTTTCATAATTGCTTTAAGGAGTGTTGATTTACCAACGCCATTTGGTCCGAGTAGAGCAATTTTTTCCCCACGTCCAACAGTAATTCCTATTTCTTTAAATAATTTCTTTTCACCGTATGATTTTCCAAGACCTTCTAATTCTAAAATCCATTTTCCAGGGTGAACACTCAAGGGGAATGTCAATTTCATTTTTGCAACTGAATCAGACTCAACTTCTATGCGTTCTGTTTTCTCTAATTTTTTAATTAGAGACTGAGCAAAGGAAGCCTTACTACTTTTTGCCCGAAATTTATTTATGAGTAGCTCTGTTTGTTTAATTTCTTTTTCTTGCTGTTTCTTTGCTTGGCCAAGTCGATCTAATTCCTCAGCTCTTACCTCTTTATATTTTGAATAGGCATAAGGAAAATCAAACACTTTTGCTAAGCTAATTTCTAAGGTGCGTTTTGTAACATTGTCAAGAAAAAGCCGATCGTGTGAAATAATGATTACTGCACCATCAAATTTCTGTAAATAAGTTTCTAACCAACCTATTGAAATAATATCTAAGTGATTAGTTGGTTCATCCAATAGAATAATATCGGGTTCATTTACAAGTATTCTTGCAAGTTCTGCTCTCATTTTCCATCCACCCGAGAAAGTGTTGAGACTTTTTTGCAGATCATCGTTGGTAAATCCAAGTCCCAATAAAGTGGAAGTTATTTTTTCTTCCCACTGAAAACCATCTATAACCTGAAATTCATAATTTAAGTCGCTTAATTCATTTAGCATCTCTAGATAGCTATCACTTTCGTAATCTGTTCGAATTACTAGTTCACTATTTATTTCTTCTAATCTTGTTCTAATGAAGTTAAGTCGTTCATTTGAAAAATTCAGAAAGTTAAAAACACATTTATCTGTATCAATTTTTATATCTTGGGTAAGATACCCTATTTCAGTTCCTTTTGGAAGATGAACAAATCCCTCACTTGCTTTTAATTTTCCGGATAGTATTTTTAGCAATGTTGATTTTCCCGCACCATTTTTACCTACTAAACCAACCTTATCGCCACTGTTAATTTGTAGGTTTACATTCTGGAATAGATGTCCTTGGGGTAAGAAATACCCTAGTTTCTCTAAATTTATCATGGCGCAAAATTACGCTTTCAATTTATATTTACTTTGATTTTTCTTTTTGTCTATTTGTATATATTTTTATCTCTATGCAACATGTATGGTTTTTTTGTGTTATATTTAAAAATATTTTATAAATTACAGCTTAAAATGGGTAGACCACCAACAAGACCAGCTCGACTAAAGAATGGTTTTTATATTGAAGTTAAATCTCAAGGTTCAAGTGCGATATTAATTCGTCGTGATACACGTGAACAAATGGTAATTGCAGCAGAAGATTATGCAAGATCAAAGAATGTTACTATTAAAGGTGAGATGCTCAATGATAAGTGGGTTCCTGAGTAGTTTATAACACCTAAATTCTTTCTTTTATTTATTTTTTTATCAATAGATTTATAAATTGTATTTAATTTATAAGGCTATTATTCATGAAATCAAATGATTAAGAACAACATTTATTTTTTTTTGAAAAAATCCAAAAAAAATATTGTTTAAATAAAAAGTATATGTAACTTTGCACCCCGATAATAACGAACGCGTTATTTAAAACCAGTAAAGAGTTGAAAAAATTAGTTTAATAAAGATTAAATTAATTGACTAAAGAAGTTCTTTGAAGTATTGAGAAATAAGGAAACAACAATTTAAGAAAACTAAACAAAAATCCTTGAAGCCTGTATTAAAATTCAAAGTTATTTACAACGGAGAGTTTGATCCTGGCTCAGGATGAACGCTAGCGGCAGGCCTAACACATGCAAGTCGAGGGGCAGCACAAAGATAGCTTGCTATTTTGGTGGCGACCGGCGCACGGGTGCGTAACGCGTATGCAATCTACCTTATACTGGGGTATAGCCCGAAGAAATTCGGATTAATCCCCCATAGTACTGATATACCTCATGGTAATTCAGTTAAAGTTTCGGCGGTATGAGATGAGCATGCGTCCTATTAGCTAGATGGTAAGGTAACGGCTTACCATGGCTACGATAGGTAGGGGGCCTGAGAGGGTGACCCCCCACACTGGTACTGAGACACGGACCAGACTCCTACGGGAGGCAGCAGTGAGGAATATTGGTCAATGGGCGCAAGCCTGAACCAGCCATGCCGCGTGCAGGAAGAATGCCCTATGGGTTGTAAACTGCTTTTATTTAGGAATAAACCTTTCTACGTGTAGAAAGCTGAAGGTACTGAATGAATAAGCACCGGCTAACTCCGTGCCAGCAGCCGCGGTAATACGGAGGGTGCAAGCGTTATCCGGAATCATTGGGTTTAAAGGGTCCGCAGGCGGGCGTATAAGTCAGTGGTGAAATCCTGCAGCTTAACTGCAGAACTGCCATTGATACTGTACGTCTTGAATTCGGTCGAAGTGGGCGGAATGTGTAGTGTAGCGGTGAAATGCATAGATATTACACAGAACACCGATAGCGAAGGCAGCTCACTAGGCCTGGATTGACGCTCAGGGACGAAAGCGTGGGGATCAAACAGGATTAGATACCCTGGTAGTCCACGCTGTAAACGATGATTACTCGTTTTCGGCGATATACTGTCGGAGACTAAGCGAAAGTGATAAGTAATCCACCTGGGGAGTACGATCGCAAGGTTGAAACTCAAAGGAATTGACGGGGGCCCGCACAAGCGGTGGAGCATGTGGTTTAATTCGATGATACGCGAGGAACCTTACCAGGGCTTGAAAGTTAGTGAAGAATGTGGAAACATGTTCGTCAGCAATGACACGAAACTAGGTGCTGCATGGCTGTCGTCAGCTCGTGCCGTGAGGTGTTGGGTTAAGTCCCGCAACGAGCGCAACCCCCATCTTTAGTTGCCAGCGAGTAATGTCGGGGACTCTAAAGAAACTGCCTACGCAAGTAGTGAGGAAGGCGGGGACGACGTCAAGTCATCACGGCCCTTACGTCCTGGGCCACACACGTGCTACAATGGTAGGTACAGAGGGCAGCTACCGGGTGACCGGATGCGAATCTCTAAAGCCTATCTCAGTTCGGATCGGAGTCTGCAACTCGACTCCGTGAAGCTGGAATCGCTAGTAATCGCGCATCAGCCATGGCGCGGTGAATACGTTCCCGGGCCTTGTACACACCGCCCGTCAAACAATGGAAGCTGGGGGTGCCTGAAGTCGGTAACCGCAAGGAGCTGCCTAGGGTAAAACTAGTAACTGGTGTTAAGTCGTAACAAGGTAGCCGTACCGGAAGGTGCGGCTGGAACACCTCCTTTCTAGAGAAGAAACAAAAAAAAGGTTAGAGGATGTTTAATAAGTATTAGAAAGTTGTTTTCTGTTTCTCGATAAATTTATGTTAGCAAGAAGTCCTTTCCTACAGGACTCATGTAGGAGGGATGAATAGTCCCGTAGCTCAGTTGGTTAGAGCACTACACTGATAATGTAGGGGTCAGCAGTTCAAATCTGCTCGGGACTACTGTGAAAAAGCAGAGCGAGCGCGATATTTGGTTTTTATTAATCAAATTAGAGAGCAAAAATCTCTACCCACTCACAATCAATCTGTGTATTTTAGGGGGATTAGCTCAGCTGGCTAGAGCACCTGCCTTGCACGCAGGGGGTCAACGGTTCGACTCCGTTATCCTCCACAACATAAGTTCTTTGACATATTGGAATTGATTAAAGTAGTAAACAAGAACGAATTAACTTAAGAGTTAGATAAGTTACTAAGGGCACACGGGGAATGCCTTGGCTCTGAGAGGCGAAGAAGGACGTGATAAGCTGCGATAAGGTACGGGGAAGAGCAAATATCTATTGATCCGTACATTTCCGAATGGGGAAACCCGGCTAGTTGAAGACTAGTCATCCGAAAGGAGGCGAACGCGCTGAACTGAAACATCTAAGTAGGCGCAGGAAAAGAAAACAAAAGTGATTTCCGTAGTAGTGGCGAGCGAACTGGAAAAAGCCCAAACCGTGTTTGTTTCGGCAAGCACGGGGTTGTAGGACTACAATATGGACTTATAAATTATAGTGGAACAATTTGGAAAGGTTGTCCGTAGAGGGTGAAAGGCCCGTACACGAAATAGTTTATATACCTAGTAGTATCCTGAGTAGGGCGGGACATGTGAAATCCTGTCTGAATCAGCCGGAACCATCCGGTAAGGCTAAATACTCCTCAGAGACCGATAGCGAACGAGTACTGTGAAGGAAAGGTGAAAAGAACCCTGAACAAGGGAGTGAAATAGATCCTGAAACCGTGTGTCTACAAGCGGTCGAACCGAATTTAATTTGGGACGGCGTGCCTTTTGCATAATGATCCTACGAGTTACTCCTCATTGGCAAGGTTAAGTGTTTAAGACACGAAGCCGAAGCGAAAGCGAGTCTGAATAGGGCGATATAGTCAGTGGGGGTAGACGCGAAACCTTGTGATCTACCCATGGTCAGGTTGAAGTTCCGGTAACACGGAATGGAGGACCGAACCGATAAGCGTTGAAAAGCTTCCGGATGAACTGTGGGTAGGGGTGAAAGGCCAATCAAACTGGGAAATAGCTCGTACTCCCCGAAATGCATTTAGGTGCAGCGTTGAGGTAGAGTTTTATAGAGGTAGAGCTACTGATTGGACTAGGGGGCTTCACCGCCTACCAAATCCTGACAAACTCCGAATGCTATAAAATATACTCAGCAGTGAGGGCATGGGTGCTAAGGTCCATGTCCGAGAGGGAAAGAACCCAGACCATCAGCTAAGGTCCCAAAATATATACTAAGTTGAAATAACGTTGTGCGGTTGCATAGACAGCTAGGATGTTGGCTTGGAAGCAGCCATTCATTTAAAGAGTGCGTAACAGCTCACTAGTCGAGCGATCGTGCGTGGATAATAAGCGGGCATAAAGTATATTACCGAAGCTATGGATTCCGTCGTAAGACGGACTGGTAGGGGAGCATTCTATGTGTGTTGAATGCAGGGGGTAACCCTTGCTGGAATGCATAGAAAAGCAAATGTAGGAATAAGTAACGATAATGCAGGCGAGAAACCTGCACACCGAAAGACTGAGGTTTCCTGGGCTACGTTAATCGTCCCAGGGTTAGTCGGGACCTAACGCGAACCCGAAGGGGGTAGTGGATGGAAAACTGATTAATATTTCAGTACTTGTTATAACTGCGATGGGGTGACGGATTATTGAAAATACCGCGTACTGACGGAATAGTACGTTGAAGAGTGTAGCTATATTGCTTGTAGGAAAATCCGCAGGTGATGGTGAACTTGATAGTACCGAAAGGCTTCGGCTGATTGGATAGTGTATATATAAGGATTCCAAGAAAAACCTCTAAGCTTCAGGTTATAACAACTCGTACCGTAAACCGACACAGGTAGTCGAGGAGAGAATCCTA
Source organism: Flavobacteriales bacterium (assembly GCA_009926125.1). Lineage (GTDB taxonomy): Bacteria > Bacteroidota > Bacteroidia > Flavobacteriales_D > Crocinitomicaceae > UBA952. The sequence continues at coordinate 15,508 of RFPM01000018.1, forward strand.
AGGTGCTCGAGTGATTCATGGCTAAGGAACTAGGCAAAATGGTCTCGTAACTTCGGGAGAAGAGACGCCAGCAGCAATGCTGGCCGCAGTGAATAGGCCCAGGCGACTGTTTAACAAAAACACATGGCTTTGCAAAATCGAAAGATGAAGTATAAGGCCTGACACCTGCCCGGTGCTGGAAGGTTAAGAGGAGATGTTAGTTTCGGCGAAGCATTGAATTGAAGCCCCAGTAAACGGCGGCCGTAACTATAACGGTCCTAAGGTAGCGAAATTCCTTGTCGGGTAAGTTCCGACCTGCACGAATGGTGTAACGATCTGGGCTGCATCGCTAGGTGTAGATCAGTCGTCCTTGAAATACCACCCTTGAATTATCTGATGTCTAATCCCGTTCATACGGGAGACATTGTGTGGTGGGTAGTTTGACTGGGGTGGTCGCCTCCAAAAGAGTAACGGAGGCTCCTAAAGGTACCCTCAGCACGCTTGGTAACCGTGCGTAGAGTGTAATGGCATAAGGGTGCTTGACTGAGAGACCGACAAGTCGATCAGGTAGGAAACTAGAGCATAGTGATCCGGTGGTTCCGCATGGAAGGGCCATCGCTCAAAGGATAAAAGGTACTCCGGGGATAACAGGCTGATCACTCCCAAGAGCTCACATCGACGGAGTGGTTTGGCACCTCGATGTCGGCTCGTCACATCCTGGGGCTGGAGAAGGTCCCAAGGGTTGGGCTGTTCGCCCATTAAAGTGGCACGCGAGCTGGGTTCAGAACGTCGTGAGACAGTTCGGTCTCTATCTGTTGTGGGCGTTAGAAATTTGAGAGGACCTGCCTCTAGTACGAGAGGACCGGGGTGGACATACCTCTGGTGTACCTGTTGTGGCGCCAGCTGCATCGCAGGGTAGCTATGTATGGATGAGATAAGCGCTGAAAGCATCTAAGCACGAAACTCGCCTCAAGATGAGATTTCTTTTAAGGGCCGTGGAAGACGACCACGTTGATAGGCTATAGGTGTAAAGACAGTAATGTCATAGCCGAGTAGTACTAATAACCCGTAGACTTACAAACTTGTTTTTTCTAGTATTGAATACTACTTTAATCGTCCGATATATCACTAAAGTTTTGTGATACAAAGATTTTTTTATAAAATCTTGGTATTAACGATTTTGGGTGTTTATAGCAGCACGGTCCACCTCTTCCCATTCCGAACAGAGAAGTTAAGCCTGCTTGCGCTGATGGTACTGCCCTTTTGAGGGTGGGAGAGTAAGTCGACGCCGATTTTAAAGAGCCTCTTCAGTAATGAAGGGGCTTTTTTTATGGATTCAAATCTCATAATCTAGAGAGAGTTTCTTTATTCTATAAAAAGTTTCTAGATAGATTTATTATAACTTCTTCGAATTGATTATTATCGCATATAGCAACAAAAAAATAGGCCAATCTATTAAATTGACCTATTGTTTGTAGCGAGACCGAGAGTTGAACTCGGGACCTTTGGGTTATGAATCCAATGCTCTAACCAACTGAGCTATCTCGCCCTAAATAAGAGCTTGCTAATATTCATCTTCATTAAAGAGAAAATCTTCGCGAGAGGGGTAATCTGGCCAAATTTCTTCAATGTTTTCATACAAATCCCCTTCATCCTCTAAATCTTGTAAATTCTCAACAACTTCTAATGGTGATCCTGTACGAATAGCAAAGTCGATTAACTCTTCTTTTGTCGCCGGCCATGGTGCATCTTCTAAATACGATGCTAATTCTAGTGTCCAATACATATGTTGTTGTGTTTGTAAATTTCTATTTCGGCAAAAGTAAACTTTATTTTATATAAAGCAAATAATTAGTTCATTCTTCTTGCTTTTTTTTAAGAAATAATAAAATTTAGAGTCTTGGCTTCCATATTTCTTCGACTGCTCCAAAATCTTGCGATAGTTTCCTGCAAACTGTAAAGAGATAATCACTTAGTCTATTGAGATAACTTAAGACAATAGGGTCAACAAATTCTAAATCACTTAATTCTACGACAATTCTTTCAGCTCTTCTGCAAACGCAACGAGCTACGTGGCAAAAAGATACAGCTTGGTGTCCGCCAGGTAAGACAAAAAATCTCATTTCTGGTAATGTAAGATTCATCTCGTCAATCCAATTTTCTAAATTACAAATATCTTCATCGCTAAGGGAAGGTAATTTCATGCTTGATTTTTCAGGATCTGCAGCCAAACTGGAACCAATAGTAAATAATCTGTCTTGAATTTCTATTAGTTGAATTTTAGTCTTGGAATCGATTTCAAAATCTCTCACAAGTCCAATAAATGAATTAAGTTCATCTATCGTGCCATAGGAATCAATGCGTAAAGATTTTTTTGAAATTCTTGTTCCTCCGATCAATCCGGTGATTCCCTTATCTCCTTTTTTAGTATATATTTTCATTGTTTTGAATTCAGTTTAAATTTTCTAAACACTTTTCTAAATTTTTAGCTTCTTCTCCAATGAGTAAAAGAATTTTTTGTAGTACTTCATCAACAATAATATCTGGACATGAAGCGCCAGATGTTACAATTACACGAATTGATTCTTTTTCAGGAAGGAATTTTTTTTTCTTTTTTAGCGCTTGCGTATGAATGTCGTAACTTAAGATTTCATTTTTAGAATAAATAGCATCTTGATTACTAATAAAAAAAGTAGTGAACTTGCTTTCTAAAAGTTCAACTAGGTGTGTAGTGTTTGAGCTATTATGTCCGCCAATAACAATTGCTAGATCTGCTTCTTTTTCAAGTAAACCATAAGTTGCAGATTGATTGTCATTCGTTGCGTAACAAAGTGTGTCTCTCGTATCGGCAATGTGAGATTTAATAGCATCTTCCCCATATTTATTTACCATTATAGCACGTAAATAGTTAGTAATTTTTTGGGTTTCAGAAGCAAGCATGGTTGTTTGGTTAATAACACCTATTTTTTCTAAATGACTGTGAGGATTGAAACCCTTTGAAATTTTACCTTTAAAAAAGTCAAAAAAAGCTGATTCATTTTTTTTTCCTTCAATAAATTCTCCTAGTTCTTTAGTATCGTCCATATTTTCAAGAACAATTACAGGCGCATTTTTTTCGCTGTGAGAGAATGTAGCTCTTGTTTCCTCGTGATTTAGTTTACCATGAACGACAATCGTATGATCTGTTTCCCCTAATTTTTGAGAGCGATTCCATACTTTTTCTACAAAGGGGCAAGTTGTGTTGTAGGTTTCAATATTAACACCAATTTTTTTCAAGCAATTTTCTATTTCAATTGTCGTTCCAAAGGCCGGAATTATTACAATATCTTCTTTTGTTATTGATTCAAAAGGAATTAATTGTTTGCCATTAGTATCTTGCAAGAATTGTATCCCATTTGCTTTTAAATCCTCATTTACATTTGGATTGTGAATCATCTCACTGATAAGAAAAATACGTTTATCAGGATTTTCTTTAATTGCCTTGTAACTTCTTTCAATTGCATTTTCTACACCATAACAAAAGCCAAAATGCCGCGCAAAAATAAACGTGACTTTATTTAAGGTTAATTCTAATGCACTAAAATCTTTTTTTCTAGGATCATCTAATTTTCGTTTTGCTTTCACCTTTGCTATAATTGGTGAGTGGTAAAAATTAGGGACTTCAAATTGCTTCATTCTAAAATTATAACGATAAATAGAATTATTTGTTCTGAACAAAATTAGCAAAACGATGTTTGAATTCATACTATTTACTTCCACATTTTAATTTAAGTTGCTTGCTGTTAATAAAAAACATAAGATCTTGTTACTTTATTTAGTTTCTAGTTAATTTTGTTAAAAAGTAAATGACAATTCAAGAACTTATTCAACTAAAGTACAGTGGAGAGTTAAATCAAACAATCTCCTATGTCAATGTTACTATTCAAGCAGTTTCAGTGTTGATTGGCGGCTTGTTAATTTGGCGTTTTATGAGTGCTTGGCAACGCAAAAAAAAACTAGAAAGAAGAAGAAATCCTTTTTTTGAATCAGCTTATTCAAAGCACTGGAGAAAATAAAAATTTTATGGAAAAAGGAAAAAATGTAGTGATTGTTGGTGCTGGTTTGGTTGGTTCTCTTTGGGCTGTTTATTTATCAAAAGCTGGATACAAAGTAACCATTTATGAAAGAAGATCAGATATCCGAAAAGCAGAAATTTCGGCAGGGAAATCTATTAATCTTGCCTTATCTGTTCGTGGTTGGACGGCACTAGATGCTGTTGGAGTTGGAGATGAAATTAGAAAAATTGCCATTCCAATGCATGGAAGGGTAATGCATGATTTAGAGGGTAATTTAACGTATCAACCTTATGGAAAAGAGGGAGAGGCAATTTATTCAGTCTCCAGAGGAAAAGTTAATGCGGCAATGATGGATATTGCAGAAAAATATGGCAAAGCAACTATTCATTATAACCACGAATGTCAGAATGTTGATTTGAAAAATGGTATTGTCTTTCTTAAAAATTCTCTAACTGGAGAGAAGATTGAAGTAAAAGCCGATTTGATTTTTGCTGTTGACGGAGCATTTTCTGCAGTACGATTTAATTCTATGCAGAAGTTAAACCGCTTTAATTATAGTCAAAATTATATTGCCGATGGTTATCGTGAATTACTTTTACCTGCAAATGATGATGGATCTTATAAGTTAGATAAAAATGCACTTCACATATGGCCAAGAGGACGTTTTATGATGATTGCTCTTGCAAATGAAGATGGGTCGTTTACCTGCACTTTATTTATGCCACATGAGGGCGATAAGTTTGCTTTTGATAAATTAAATTCCCCTGAGGCAGTCAATACATTCTTTAAAACTGTTTTTCCTGACTTTTACGAAATGGTTCCAACTGTTGCAGAAGCGTGGGAAGATCATCCTTTATCTAATTTAGCGATTATTCGTTGCTCTCCTTGGACAAATGGCAAGGTTGCTCTCATGGGAGATGCTGCACATGCTACTGTACCGTTTTATGGTCAAGGAATGAATGCGGGTTTTGAAGATTGCACTGTGCTCTCTAATCTAATGAAGAAACACAATGAGAATTGGGAGGCGATTTTTGAGGAATACAGTCGCGAGCGCAAACCGGATGGAGATGCACTTCAAGATTTATCCTTGGATAATTATTATGTTATGCGAGATTATGTATCAGATCCTGAATTTTTATTACGCAAAAAAATTGAGGCTAAATTCAGTGAACTCTACCCAAAAAGTTGGCTTCCCCTTTATTCTCAAGTAACTTTTAGTAATATTCGCTATAGTGTGGCTTATCAACAAGGTAAAAAGCAAAGCGATATAATGGATATCATCATGCAAATACCAAACATTGAGAATGTATGGGATTCTGAAACTGTTATGAATGAAATGAAGGTTTTAAGTAAAGATTTTAACTTTTAAGTTTTGAAATATATACTAATTTTTTTTTTACTTCCACTTATTGCTTTCTCTCAAGGGGGATTTAAAAAAGGTAAAAAATCCGACGATTATCGAATTGTCACTAAAAATGGATATCACTTTGCTTTTGGACCAACTTATATGCTTTCTTCAAAAACTATTTACGGAGAATTATCAGACAATTCAGGAGCAATAGGAGATTTTGAGATTAATCCAGCTGGACAATTTGGTGCCTTTGCAGAATTTGGTTTCTTACAGTTTCCCTCTTGGAAGGGAACTCCAATTAAGTTTCTTAAAAAAAGTAGGATAATGGATTACATGGAATTTGCAGTAGGCTTCCGTCAACTTACAGGTTCTGAAAAAACAACGATTAATTATCGTAATATTGATAATACTCTTGCTTCTTCTCAAGAGTCAATTGGTAATTTTAGAAATGGACATGTTTACCTTCGAGCATCTCTTCACTCTTTAATTTTTGTTGGGAAAAAGAAAATAGATGTTACTAGAAAGTATTTTATAGATCAATCGATTGGCTTGAATTATGACTATAATTTATTGCCAGGAGCTACAACTTACCCGGATTTTATTTTAAATACGAGCACTGAGAGAAAATTTTACAATCCTTCGGTTTTACAATTTCATTATAGTTTATCCTATGGCATTCGACTAAACCGGGCTTGGATGCTAATTCCTGGAGTTTCTTTACCTCTTCTTGGTATTTATGAGTGGAATGGGTTTGGATCAAAAATGTCTTGGTTTTCCTCGCAATATAGGCCAATTCAATTTCAGATTAAGTTTATAAAATTATTTGAAAGGGCTCCAAAATGCAATGCTTTTGGTGATCCAAATGATATTAAGTTAGATCAACAATATAGAATAGGAAATTAATTTAGCCATTTTTTTTGAACTCTGGATTCAAGCACTTTTCTATATTTTTTAAGTACTGAATCTCTATCGGATATATTACTAACTTTAATTATATCAGTAAAAATCATTTCATTGTTTTTAAAAAAAATAAATTCAAAACTTACTGAAGTCGATTCATCGCGGTAAATAGAATAGATACTTGTTCGTTCTAAAATTTCATTTACTGTGATTTTAGTTTTGCTAGCCTTAAATTTTCGGTCGTATCCTTTTACATTTACAAATAAATAGGTGTCGTATCCTTTGGTTTTAATGTTTTCGCGAAGCGAGTCATTTATTAGATTATTTATGTTTGCACCTTGTTTCAAGAAATTTAATGAGGGCTGCGCTTTGATTCTAAGACTATTTAGAATTTCAGTTGTGTTTAATTCAATAGTATAGCGGTCTTCTGGTCTATCAAATTGAGCGATTACTATAGCGGTAGTTAACTTTAACCCCTGACCTAGACTATGAAAAGAGACTAATAAAAGTAAAAAAAATACTAGATTTTTCAAGAAATATATTTTAAAATTTGAATTCAAAGATACTTATTTCAATGAATGTTAAGCTATTTGTTATCGGATTTTGATTTAGTTACTTATTTCATCTAGTGCTTCCAAAATTAGTTTTGTAGCTTCATTGACTTGGTCTTCAGTTATGTTTAATGGTGGCGATAATCTAAAACTATGAGGATTTGAAAGAAACCAAAAAGTAATCAATCCTTTTTCCTTGCATTTTTCGACAAGCTTTGTCACTATTTCGCCTGATTCCATATCAAATGCAAACATTAGTCCAATTCTTCGAATTGCCTTTATTGAAGTGTGAGAAAGTAGCTTGGTTTCTATTATTAAGCCAAGGCGTTCAACTTCAGCCAAATTTATTTCAGTTTTTAGAACTTCTAAAGTAGCTCTTGCTGCTGCACAAATTAC
>RFPM01000019.1 GCA_009926125.1 Flavobacteriales bacterium
CAAATTTACCAGAAAGAGGAAATACATATTGTTTGAAACAAGACCATGTAGATCCAAATTTATTATTTGTAGGGACGGAGTTTGGCGCTTATTTTTCAAATGATGCCGGTTTAAACTGGACAAAATTAAGCGGACTTCCGACAATTGCTGTGTATGATTTAGACATTCAAAAAAGAGAGAATGACTTAGTTGCTGCCACTTTTGGAAGAGGATTTTATGTTCTAGATAATTATACGATTTTACGATCTCTTTCAAAAGAAATTCTAGATAAAAAAGCACACTTATTCCCGGTAAAAGACGCTTTGTTATATGTTCCAGCTGATCCACTTGGATTAGATGGTACAGGTTTTCAAGGACATAATATGTGGTCTGCAAAAAATCCTGAATTTGGCGCTGTTTTCTCTCTTCACTTAAAAGATGAATTTAAAACTTTGAAAAGCATACGTCAAGAAAAAGAGAAATTATTGGAAAAAGACAAAAAAGATGTCGATTACCCTTCTTTTGATGAAATCCGTAAAGAAGAAAATGATGAAGATGCAAAGTTAATTTGGATTGTTTCAGATGCTTTAGGAAAGGAAATTCGAAGAATGACATCTACTCCAGCTAAAGGGTTAAATAATTTGACTTGGAATTTGAGAAGTAATAATACAAATCCAATTAAAGCAGGTGGAAATGGTTTTTTAGTGAGCCCTGGAATTTTTTCATTAAGTGTATGTTTACTTAAAAATGGAAGTATTGAGGTTTTAGTTGACAAACAAATGTTCAATGTAAGAGGATTGAATAATCAAACTTTAATTGCAAAGAATCCTGAAGAATTGATAAAGTTTAGAGCAGAAGTTGCAGAACTAAATCGAAAAGTAAGTGGTGCTAGCAATCTATTAAGTGAAGCGCAAGAGGAACTTGATTTTATAAGCGAAGCTATAATTAACTATCCAAATACTGATGTTTCATTATTAACTGAAACAAGAGCTTTAAAATTACTTATCGATGAGTGTGAATTAGCTTTATACGGTGATAATGTACGTTCCTCTCGAGAATTTGAAACAGTTCCAAGTATAAGTTCACGTTTGGATATGGTAGGTTATCAAATATATGAAAATACAGCAGGGGTTACAAATACTCATCGCTCAAATAAAATTATTGTTGAGGAGGAATATGCTTCAGTTAGAATTAAATTAGATGACGTAATTAAGCGCTTAGAAATCCTTCAGCAAAAATTAGAGAGTGTACCTATTCCTTACACTAAAAAACGTTCGAATTGGAAAAAGGAATAATAATTAGTTGATCTCAGGGAAGTTTTTCTCCATTTCAGGAAAGTAAACATGTCCCATAATTAAGGGATTAAAAACAAAATATTGGCATTTTACAAATTCTCCATTTGGTAATTCACACCAAAATCGGTCCATATCTTGGTTTATTAATTCACCAAACTCGTTTTCTTGTGATATACTAGCATTAATTCTAAACATTCGTAGATTAGTTTTACGCCCTGATTTTTCACTTAGTTTAAGAATACAAAAAGGTGTTGTTTTATGAAGACTATCGCATTGTTTTTTTGATAATTCATAATTTGGAATATTGAAATGTATTTTTTTATAGTTCTGTAAGTAGCGAAAAACATTTGCAGTATCAATTGTACTAAAAGGTTTATTATTTTGTTGAACAACAAAATTTCTGCCCTTTTGAGAAATTGAAAAATTACGGAATGATTCATTAGGATAATTTACATCTACATTTCCAATTTCATTCATTTCTAAGTTAAAAATAGAAGTACAGATCCATTTTCGTTCATCCGCAAAAAAACGAGGTTCTATTATACCATTAACACCAGAAATGCTCATCATAACAGGATATGTACTCTTCCCAGCTTCCTCACTTTCCAAAAGCATAATTTGTCCATAATGATCTGGCGCTGCTGGACCAATATACCATGTTTTTGACCATTCACCATTTTGAAAAATTTCAACCTTTGTATGGCTAGTTGACATCAACTCAGTAAATTTAGTTTGTGATTTTTCGGGTAAATAACCTTTGAAGACTATTTTTCCAAAGGCGTCTAAAATAAAATGTACACTCTCTTGGTTTATACAGCCTCCTTTTGCTGTTTCCCATATATTTTTTCCCCTAACAATTTCTATTTTATTAGAATATGCATCTGTTATAATTATTTTATCTACTGAGTTTGTGTCTTCTATTGCGAAGTTAATTAGTTGTGAATTACTATCGGATTGATCTGCTGATGAAAGCAATATTTTTGTATACCATCCCAATACAATTAATAGAAAAAATCCAATTACAATAACGAGTTTCTTTTTCATATTAGTATTTAAGTTGACCTTTATTTTTATGTATGTATTTTTTCTTGCGAAGTATGTTCCAAATTAATGATAGCAATAAGATTATAGAAATTGGAACAATCATATTTATTACCTTATAAAATCCCGCGTTTATATTTATTTTTTCTTTGTCAATTTCTTTAATATCAATTTGCCTGCTTCGAATATCGAGCACAGAATTATCACCCATTATATAGTCAACTAAATTTTGAAAAAACTCCTGGTTACCGAAAAAAAGTGGGATTCTTCTTTTTGCCAATTCAGGCTCCATTCTTAAGTCATTAATTTCATTTGGGAAATATGCAAATTCCTCCGAATTCGGTTTTTGAATTGAGTCATATTTATTTGCAATAAATTGACCGTTCCCTACAACAATTACTTTTCCTTCTTTTGAGCTTTTTGATTTATATTTTAATTCAGGATGTTTTTTTGCATTTTCAACAGCTACTTGTAATTTTTTAGGAAGCATTCGATTATTTAGGCCAGATTTGAAGTATCCTTCGGCTAACCCAGCAAGGCATAATTTATTTTTTTCATCTTCAGGATTATCTGTTAATTTTGGATTTTTTCCAAAATTCTTTGGGAACCCAAGACTCACTAATGGTGCTAATCCAGTTCTATTTGAATTACTTGAGGAATTAAGTATCGGAAAGAGAGCAACATTTTCTTGAGGGACAAACTGAATCTCATTTGCATATTTTAAGGATACAGGTTCAATATTTCGAGTAATAGGATGCACTGAGGGGCTGGCTAATACATGAAAAAACCATGGGATAAAGGGATCTTCAGCATAGGGAGAAATTTTTGGTGCACATTGAACATCAATAACATAATTTTCATTCAACTTTATACCGTAGTCGAATAACATATTCTCTAATTTAAGGTTCTTCCTAAGTGTATTGACGTATCCTTGAGAATTTAACGTATCTTCTTCTAAATGAAGCGTATTCATAAAACACATTAATTTACCTCCTTTCAGAACAAATTGATCAATTAGAAATAAATCTTCTAATGAAAATGGTGTTTGTGGATCAGCTATAATTAAACCTTCAATATCATTTAGTGCTGAGAACAAGGAATTTTTGACGGTCGAATCATTTAAATCAATATCAGTAATTGAGAAGTAAGGAGAAATCAGTGCTCGAGCTCGAAGCGTTTGGTTTAAGTTAAGTTCTCCGTGTCCATGCAAGAATGCAATTCTCTTTTTTTCTTTCTGTGTTATTCGTCTTATCGCTGAAATTAAATTATACTCTAAATTATTATGTGCATTTTGAATAACATCGGACATTTGTGCAAGCCCATATGGAGATCCCGGTTTTGTGCCTGGCAAGAATTGTATTGTACTTTCTTTAATAATACCATTAAATGAATACGACATTTTAGCTCCTGGCCAAATCATTACTTGTCGTTGCTCACCATCTTTTAAATAACTAATTTCCATTGGTAGAATTCCCTGTCCACGATCATAAAGCTGTGCAAAAAATTCATTCTGAACCTCTTTTGATTTATTATTTGGATCTATAAAAATATATTCAATACGATTTCCAGCAACACTCTTAAAGTCTTTTAACTTACTTTTCAAAGCATTTTTAAAATTTGTTATTTCAGAGGGTAAATTTCCTTCAAGATAGATTTTAATACTAATTCTGCTTTCAATATTTTCTTTTTTTGATAAAAAGTTTTCTGTCCCATCTGCTAATGAGTAACGATGATCTTTTGTCATATCAAATTTAAAGGAAATCAAAGAAGCAATTATGTTTAGAAGAATAATTCCTCCAAAAATAAAAAGAAGTAGCGTCCAATTATAAATGTATTTAGAAAATAATTCTTGAAGCTTCATGCCTTATTTTTTAAATGTTCTAACAACTACTAATGCAGCACTTATAAAAAGTACTATAACGGATAAAAAATACAGTAAATCACTTATTTCAATCACGCCTTTTTTAATCGAATCATAATGAAAAGCGATACCGATATATTGAATAATATAATCCAACTCTCCAATTTGACTAAAATTTCCTAGTAAATTAAATCCATCATAAAAAATCCAACAAAGAAACATTGCTAGAATAAAAGCAACAATCTGACTATTTGTCAAGGAGGATGCAAAAATTCCAATAGCAATAAAAACAGAACCCAAAAGAGTTAAGCCAATATAAGATGTAAATGTTGCCCCTAAATCAATTATTCCAACTGGTTTACCCAAGTAATACATAGAAATAAAATAGGTGATAGTGGGAATTATTGCAATTATTAATAATGTAACTCCAGCAAAATACTTAGCGAGAATAATTTTTAAGTCAGAAATTGGTCGTGTGAGTAATAGTTCAATTGTTCCTGTTCTTCTTTCCTCAGCAATTGAGCGCATTGTAATCGCTGGTATTAAAATTAGAAAAATAACTGGGGATAAATTAAAGAATGGAATTAAATCCGCTTCTGCCCCCTCTAATAGATTCGCATTATTAGACAATATCCAATGAAATAATCCTGAGGCAATTAAATAGATAATTATAAAAACGTAGCCTATAATTGAACTTAAAAAACTATTAATTTCTTTTAAATATAAAGCCCTCATACTACAATTTAAGTCCCAAAAATATCAATTTTGAATGAATTAGAGTATATTTTAATTATCTAATTTGAATATGAAAGTTGTATTAAAAGAAAAAGTCCCACCAGAGGTAGGACTTTCATGATTAAATAGATTGAATATGATTATGCTTTCTTTACATTCACGGCATTCAAACCTTTACGACCTTCTTGAAGATCAAACTCAACTTCGTCATTTTCTTTAACTTTGTCGATTAATCCTGTGATGTGAACAAAATACTCTTTGTTCGTTTCTTCATCAACAACAAAACCAAATCCTTTGGTCTCATTGAAGAATTTTACTGTTCCTTTACTCATGTTACTTAAATTAATTAATTTTCGTAAAGTTATGCTATTTTGTTGAATATACAAATATTTTAAAAACTTAATTCGCAGATAGTTCCAAAAATGAGATTATTTGTAAATTTTTCAGGGTATTAAAACACTCAATTTATTTGAATCCGTCAAAGGTTGTTTCAAGACTCCAAGCTTCTGGTTTGGCATCAAACCAAACTTTAATATTCGGCCAAATAGACTCAAAAAGCGCTGAATTTTTATAATTTTCAAGTGTTTTTTCATCATCCCAAACACTATAAGTCATTATTATACAGGGAGTCTTCATATCTTGAAATAATTTCATTCCCCTGCAACCAGGAAAATTTGTGACTTCCCATTTAACAGTTTCAAAATGCAGGAGAAAATCATTTATTTTTTCTTCTTTAAATTGTAATTTAACGATACGAACAAGCATTATTTATAAAAGTGAATTAAAATCAACTTGAGAGCCTGCAGGTTCAAACTTTACTTGAATAACAGAATCTATACGCATGCCAAACATTCTATCAGCTCCTCCTGTACTTTCATTGGCACCTCTATTTAGAGCTATTTCAAGATGATCTGTACTATTAAATAAAGCTACTAGTTCACCATTTTGGACAGCATTGTAGGTTTTAGAAATTTTATCAATAAAATATTGTCCTTTTACAAAACGTATTGTAAAGGGCGTTTTATCTCCAAATCGATTGAAATCTGAACGTGATATATTGGTTATTAAATTTCCAAATGAATCTATGTGAATTACTATTCCTTGAATTGTAAATTGATCAATAATTGGCTTTTGAATAAATACTTTCTTGTATGTAAAAACTTTCTCAGTAAAAGATTCGATTGGAATATTCATTGCAATCTTTGTAGCTAAAGGGACAAAACAATTTTTTGTAGTAAACTGCCACATTTCTTCATTCTTTTTGATATCAGAATACTTATATAAACTCTCTGAAATCTCTCCTTCTAATAAACTTCCAAAAAAACCATTGTCATTGCAAATAAAAATATGCCCATTGAAATTTAATATTGTCGGAAAGCTTTGGTTTTCACCATTTAGTATTGGTTCACTATCAACACCAATTATATGAATTGTTCCTAGTGGAAAATCTTTATAACAGCAAAGAATTTGAAAAGCAGCTCCAGCAATGTCAAAAGGCTTAATTGTATGAGAAATGTCTATTATGTTGGCATTAGGAATTTCTTTGAGTATTTCCCCTTTTATAGCAGCAACATAATAGTCTTGTAATCCAGTATCTGTTGTTAAAGTTATGATTTGCATTCAAAAACAGAATTCATTATCCTAATTAATTTTTAATTTTACCAAATGTAATCTAAAAGCAATAATTAAGCTTAATTTAAAAGAAAAAATAATTGAATACTGCCGACCGTTTGATTGAGTTAGTTGGAATTAATCCAGCTGAATTTTTTGGTGTTAATGATTCTAATCTCCGTTATCTCAAAACTTTTTTTCCGAAGTTGAAAATAATTGCTCGTGGAAACACGATTTTATTAAATGGCGATGACGAAGTTATGGATGAGTTTGAACGAAAATTTGAACTTTTAGTCGCCCATTTCAACAAATTTAATTTTTTGTCTGAGAATTCAATTGACAATTTAATGTTGTCAGATGGATCAAAGCTTCTTTCAAATGATGATGGTTCAGAAACTTTAGTTCATGGCAATGGCGGCGTAAAAATTAAAGCAAGGACAGTTAATCAAAAAAAATTAGTCCAAGAAATAAATGTAAAGGACATGGTTTTTGCAATTGGTCCTGCAGGAACTGGTAAAACATATACAGCTGTTGCAATGGCTGTAAGAGCATTAAAAGCGAAGGAAGTTAAGAGAATTGTGCTAACGCGACCAGCAGTAGAAGCGGGAGAAAATTTAGGGTTTTTACCAGGCGACTTGAAAGAAAAACTAGATCCTTACTTGATGCCACTATACGATGCGCTTCGTGATATGATTCCGCATGAAAAATTAGCAGTCATGTTAGAATTTGGGGTCATTGAAATTGCTCCACTTGCCTTTATGCGTGGAAGAACTTTGGACAAAGCATTTGTAATTCTAGATGAGGCACAGAACACAACTCCTATGCAAATGAAAATGTTTCTCACCAGAATGGGAATGACTGCTAAATTTGTAATTACTGGCGATATGACCCAAGTAGACTTGCCTCACAAACAAAAGTCTGGTTTAGCTCATGTTTTAGATGTTTTAAAAGATATTGAGGAAATCGGCGTTATTCGTTTGGGACAGAGTGACATTATCCGTCATAGTTTGGTGAAAAAAATTGTGACTGCTTTTGAAGAAGCTGAAGAAAAAGAGAAAAAATAATATAATTAAAGATTAATGAATGCAATAACAGAATCAGAGTTTAATTTTCCGGGACAATTATCCGTCTATCATGGAAAAGTTAGAGATGTTTATACACTAAAGAATGATTTAGTTGTGATGGTTGCATCTGATAGAATTTCTGCATTTGACCATGTTCTTCCTAAAGGAATTCCATTTAAAGGGCAAGTTTTAAATCAAGTAGCCACGATGTTTTTAGATGCAACCAAAGATATTGTTCCTAACTGGTTACTTGCCACACCAGATCCTTCGGTTGCTGTTGGGCTAGCTTGTGAGCCAATACGTGTTGAAATGGTAATTCGAGGATATTTAGCAGGTCATGCAGCGCGAGAATATGCTGCAGGAAAAAGAATGATTTGTGGGGTGGAAATGCCTGAGGGTTTAAAAGAAAATGACCGTTTTCCTGAGCCAATTATCACTCCAGCATCTAAAGCAGAAGAAGGGCATGATGAAGACATATCACGTGAAGAAATTATTCAAAAAGATCTTGTTCCGGAAGCTATTTATTTACAAATGGAAAATTATACTCGTGCTTTGTTTCAACGTGGAACTGAAATTGCAGCACAACGTGGTCTTATTTTAGTCGATACGAAATATGAGTTTGGACTGCTAAATGATAAGGTTATTTTAATTGATGAAATTCATACTCCAGATTCTTCTCGTTATTTTTATTCAGATGGCTATCATGAGCGCCAAATAAAAGGCGAGCCTCAAAAACAATTATCGAAAGAATTCGTTCGACAATGGTTAATGGAAAATGGTTTTCAAGGTTTAGAAGGTCAAACAATGCCTGACATGCCTGACGAATTTGTGCAAACAATTACAGATCGATATATTGAATTATATGAACGAATTTCAGGAAATACATTTGTTAAAGCTGAAACTTCAGATATTGTAAATCGAATTCAGTCAAATGTTGACAATTATTTAAATAAATTGTGATAAATCCGCCTATTTTTTAGAACTTGGCGATATACTTTAAAAATGTCTGTACATAAAAATTTAAAAAAAGTAACAACACATTCACTCTTTGAGATGAAAAGTGCGGGTAAGAAAATATCCATGTTAACGGGGTATGATTTTTCAATGGCTAGGATTATTGATGAGGCTGGAATGGATATCATTTTAGTCGGCGATTCCGCTTCAAATGTGATGGCTGGACATGAAACAACCTTGCCAATTACCTTAGATCAAATGATTTACCATGCTTCATCTGTTGTTCGAGCTGTAAAGCGCGCTTTAGTTGTTGTAGATTTACCTTTTGGTTCCTATCAGGGAAACTCAAAAGAAGCACTTTCAAGTTCAATTAGAATAATGAAAGAATCTGGTGGACATGCAGTTAAAATGGAAGGTGGACATGAGATTATAGAATCAATTCAGCGGATTCTTACAGCGGGAATTCCTGTTATGGGACATTTAGGTTTAACACCTCAATCAATTTATAAATTTGGGACATACTTAGTTCGAGCTAAGGAAAAAGATGAGGCTGATCGTTTAATTGAAGATGCTATTGCATTAGAAAAAGCAGGTTGTTTTGCAATTGTGCTGGAAAAAATACCTGCGGATTTAGCAACTAAAGTTGCAAAAATGCTGACCATTCCGATTATTGGAATAGGAGCAGGAAATGGTGTAGATGGTCAAGTGCTTGTTATTCATGATATGCTTGGAATTAACAATGAGTTTAGCCCACGCTTTCTCCGAAAATACAATAATTTGTATGAACAAATGATGGTTTCCTTTCAAAATTATATCTCGTTGTAAATACAGTAAATGGCTTAAAATTTATGAGCTTGAGAAATCAATAGAAATTAAAGTTTTACATCCTGATCATCCCGAAATTATTTATTCGTTTTCTTGCAAAAAAAAAAATGCAAATGCTTCATCAAATAACAAGGATAATGTATTAATTCCATGCCTAAACATTGCCGCTTTGTCTGCAACTCATATTGGAATGTTGTCAGTTTTGAATTCAGAGGATGCTATTTGCGCAGTATCTGACTCAAAATTTGTTTATAATCCTTCTGTAAAGCAAGGACTTCAATCTGGAGCTATTCTTTCTCTTGGGTATTCTCAAGAAATTTCAATGGAGCTTTTAATAAGTTCAGGTGCCAAAACTATTGTTCATAGTGCATTTTCAGGTGATTTCCCACACCGTAAAGAATTAAATAAAATGGGGATTACTTGTATTCCTAATTTTGATTGGCGTGAAGAAGATCCTCTTGGAAAGGCAGAGTGGTTGTTATTATTTGGCTATTTAACAGGTAAAGAGGAGCAGGCAAAAAAGCTGTTTAGCGAGCTAGTCATATCCTATAAAGCAACAATGAAGAAGGTAAAGAAGCAAACCAAAGATCAGCTTATTTCAGGTAATTTTATACGTGATTACTGGTATGCACCAGCTGGAGAAAGTTACAATGCAAAATTGTTTGAAGATGCAGGAATGAATTATATTTACAGTAAAACAAAGGGAACAGGAAGTTATACGGTTTCTATGGAAAAGATTTTAATGGATACAAAAGATGTTAAAATTTGGATAAATCCAGGTTTTAGGTCAAGAGCAGAAATAATTAAATCTAATGCAAAAGCTAAAAGATTGAACTGTTTTCAAAATGGTAAAATTTATTGTTATTCAAATGATTTGAATAAATTTTGGGAGTTAAGTGCCGTTCAACCTCATCTCTTACTTGCAGATTTATATTCTATTAGCTCAATTCCTTCTCCAAAAAAGCTACATTTTTATAAAGAGTTAAAATGATTAAGAAAAGAATTCCTTTTATTTTAGTTATTGCACTGCTATTAGTTCCGCTTTCTGCTTTTATTCATCTATCAACTGGAGAAATTTATGTTTCTCTAAATGATTTTTTCTCAGCGATTTTTGAATTTAAAGGTAATAATTCTACGAATGTTTTGATTAGAGAGTTTAAAATTCCGAGAATTTTAATAGCGATTGTGGCTGGTGGTGGACTTGCTCTTTCAGGTATGTTGATGCAAACATTGTTTAATAATCCTTTAGCAGGACCATATGTTTTGGGCATAAATTCTGGAGCAAGTTTATTAGTAGCTCTTTCTTTAATGTCTGGCTTTAGTTTTTTTGGTTCAGATATTGGAATAATTTCTGCTGCATTAATTGGAGCCTTTCTTGCGGGAATTCTCATGATGGCTGTAGCGCAACGAATTCGTTCTCAAATTTCACTTTTACTTGTAGGATTAATGTTTGGAAGTTTTACTTCTGCCCTTGTGTCAATTTTAGAATCCTTATCTGGTGAAGGCGCATTAAAAGCTTATACTTTGTGGACTATGGGTTCATTACTGCAGGTTGAGTTTGACCAACTCCCACTTATATTATTTATTTTTATTTGTGGTATATTTCTATCCTTCATTTTAATTAAACCTTTAAATATGTTAGTGATTGGAGAACGTTCTGCGGGTTTATTGGGTTTGAAAATTAGTCAGGTTAGATTTTTAATTATGGGAATAACAGCTCTATTAGCAGGATTAATCACTGCTTTTTGTGGACCGATTGCATTTGTTGGTTTAGCTGTACCGAATTTAACACGCATATTGTTAAGAACACAAAATCACAGCTACTTAATTCTTGGTAATTTGCTCTTTGGCTCTATTTTTCTTTTGGTATGCGATAGTTTTATTCAGTTGTTTTCCAGGCAAATAGCGCTTCCAATTAATGCTTTTACATCTATTATCGGTGCACCCTTTGTTGTATTTATTTTAATGCGTAAATTAAGATGATTCGATTTGAAGAAATAGAAATAGGGTATTCTAAACCTTTACTTTTTATTCCAAGTTTAACATTGGATGCCGGAAAAGTATACGCTTTAGTTGGACTCAATGGAATTGGAAAATCTACCTTCTTAAACTCTATCACTGGACAAACTTCACTTTTATCTGGAAAACTTTTTTTGAATCAACAAGAATTGCAGAAAATCTCAAAAGTTAATTTGCCTAAATTAATCGCTTATGTAGATAGTAGTTTTGCTGGTGTTGAATATCTTACAGTTTTCGATTATTTAGCTTTAGGAAGATCACCTCATACTAATAATATGGGGAAATTGAATACGGAAGATAAGCAGGTTATTCAAGAGGTTGTTAGGGAACTAAATTTAGTGCATTTAATCGAAAAAGATACAAGTGAAATTAGTGATGGCGAAAGACAATTATGCGCTGTTGCGCGTGCAATAATTCAGTCTACACCTATTATTTTATTAGATGAACCGACAGCATTTTTAGATTATTTAAATCGGCAAAAATTGATTGAGTTATTAGTTTTAATTGCTGAAAAGCAGCAAAAGACAATTATTTTATCCTCTCACGATATTGATATCTGTATAAATAACGCTTTAGAATTTTTGATTGTTTCAGAGAAAAAAATTTTCAAAACGAAGGTAAGTGATAAACAAGTAGTAATTAGGGAGATGGAAAAAGACGTGCTTAAATCGTCATAATATCTTTTTCCTTAACTTCAACTAGATCATCAATTTTTTTGATGAATGAATTAGTTATCTTTTGAATCTCATCTTCTGAATCTTTGCATAAATCTTCGGATAAACCATCGTTTTTTAAATCTTTCAATAAATCTAAAGCATCTTTTCGATTTGTCCGGATTCCTACTTTTGCAGTTTCAGCCTCGCTTTTTGCGCGTTTAACAAGTTCACGTCTTCGTTCTTCTGTTAAAGGTGGCACAGATATAATAAGTTGCTCACCATTGTTTTGAGGGTTTAAACCAAGATTTGAATTGATAATGCCTTTAGCTATCTCACCCAACATATTTTTTTCCCAAGGCTGTACTAAGATTGTGCGTGCGTCTGAGGTATTGATATTTGCCACTTGATTAATTGGCGTCATTGATCCGTAGTAATCTATCATAACGCTTCCTAGCATTGCAGGAGAGGCTTTCCCAGCTCTAATTTTACTGAGCTCACTCTCTAAATGGTTTAGGGTTTTATTGTTTGAACTTTTAAATTCGTCGTAAATCATTTCAAGATCTTCCGTCATAAATTTTTTTTGAAAGTTAATTAGATACGAGGGTTCCTATTTTTTCACCTTTAAGCAACTTTAGCAAGTTACCAGGTGTATCCATATTGAAGACAATAATAGGTAAATTATTTTCTTTACAAAGCGTAAAAGCAGTTAAATCCATCACATTCAAGCCTTTTGAGTAAACTGAATCAAATGTAATGTGATCGTATTTTGTAGCATTTTTATCTTTTTCAGGATCTGCAGTGTAAATACCATCTACACGTGTTCCTTTGAGAATAACATCAGCATTAATTTCAATAGCGCGAAGAGAAGCTGCAGAATCTGTGGTGAAGAAAGGATTTCCTGTTCCAGCTCCAAAAATTACAACTCTACCTTTTTCTAAGTGCCGAACTGCTTTTCTACGGACAAAAGGCTCTGCAATTTCTTTCATTTCAATGGCTGACTGAAGTCGCGTCATAACACCGTTTGACTCTAAAGCAGATTGTAAAGCCATAGAATTAATCATTGTTGCAAGCATTCCCATATAATCTCCGTGCGTTCGGTCCATTCCACCTTCCTCTGCCTGAACTCCACGAAAAATATTTCCACCACCAATTACAATTGCGATTTCTATCCCAAGCGCTTTAATTTCTTTTATTTGTCGAGCATAGGAGTTGATACGTTTGTTATCAATTCCAAATTGTTTCTCACCCATTAGTGATTCACCGCTTAATTTTAAAAGAATTCTTTTGTATTTCATAACTTAATATTAAGCAAATATAACCAAAGGTTTTTTTTAGTACTCTTTATATCAAAAAAAAAGCTACCTAAAAGATAGCTTTTTAAAAATTAACTCAGTGAGAAGCGTTTAAAGTCTAATACTGTTAAACCTTTTTCAGAATTATTTAAAAATTGCTCAACACTTAATTTATTATCACTTATAAATTGTTGGCTCATCAAGGTATTTTCTTGAAAGAATTTATTTAATCTTCCCATAGCAATTTTTTCAGCCATCTCAACAGGCTTACCTTCTTGAATAGCTAAATCTTTTCCTACTTCAATTTCTCTTTCAATTGTACGCTGGTCAACACCGTCTTTAGTAATAGCAATTGGATCCATAGCTGCAACTTGCATTGCAATTTGACGTCCAGCATCTTTTGATGCATCAGAATCACTGTTTAAACCAACTAATGTTGCTAATTGATTTCCAGGGTGATTGTAAGCAACAACTCTAGAAGCCTTTAGTATAGCATAGTTAGATAAATCTAATTTTTCACCAATTATTCCAACTTGTTCCGTGATTTTTTCTTCAACGGATAATCTATCATCAAAAGGCAAAGCTTTTAAAGAATCAGTTGATTCCGGAAGATTTTTTAATGCAATATTCACCAATGATTGTACGAAGCTAACATAGCCATCATTTTTAGCAACGAAATCTGTTTCACAGTTTAAAGCAAGAATAACTCCAAAAGTACAATCTTCATTCGTTTGAGCAATTATAATTCCTTCTTTAGCCTCATTTCCGCCACGTTTTGCAGCAATCTTTTGACCTTTTTTTCTAAGAATATCAACGGCTGCTTCAAAATCTCCATCGGCTTCAACCAATGCGTTTTTACAATCCATCATTCCAGCACCTGTTTGTTGGCGCAATTTGTTTACATCTGAAGCTGTAATAGCCATGATAAAAATTTTAATTAATTATAATTTATTATTTCTTTGGTTTTTCTTTAGTGTCTTTTTTAGCAGTCACTTTCTTTACCGTCGCTTTCTTTGCAGTGGCTTTCTTTTCAGCAACCTTTGGGGCAACTTCAGGAGCAACCTCTTCAGTTACTTCAGTAACAACTTCTTCAGCTACAACTTCAGGAGCAACCTCTTCAGTTACTTCAGCAACAACTTCTTCAGCTGCAACTTCTTCAGTTACTTCAGCAACAATTTCTTCGGCTACAACTTCAGGAGTAACTGCTTCTGTAACAACATTTGATGATTCAGTAGATTCTTCATTTCCTCCTTCTTTGAGGTTCTTTCTATCTTCTAAACCCTCACTTAAAGCTAAGCAGATTTGATCCATTATTAAGGTAATGGATTTCGTTGCGTCGTCATTTGAAGGAATAGGGAAATCAACTAATTTTGGATTTGAATTTGTATCAACCATTGCAAATGTTGGAATATTCAATCTGCGAGCTTCCGCAAGAGCAATGTGTTCTTTTAAAATATCTACGATAAAAATTGCAGCAGGTTGACGTGTCATTTCTGCAATTGAACCAAAAGTTTTTTCTAGTTTATCTCTTTGACGTGTTTTAAATAATTTTTCACGTTTGTTAAGTGTATCCCAAGTTCCATCTAACTTCATTTTATCAATTAAAGCCATCTTTCGAATGGATTTGCGAGTTGTTTGAAAGTTAGTTAACATACCACCAGACCAACGTTCTGTAACAAAAGGCATATTTATTTTGGTAACTCTTTCAGAAACGATTTCTTTCGCTTGTTTTTTTGTTGCAACAAAAAGTACTTTCTTTCCAGATTTTGCAATTTGTTTCATCGCAGCACATGCGTGATCCAAATGAACCATTGTTTTGTTCAAGTCAATAATATGAATTCCTTTTTTCTCCTCAAAAATGTATGGAGCCATAGCTGGATTCCATTTTCTTTTTAAGTGACCAAAGTGAACACCTGCTTCTAATAAAGTTTCAAAATTTAATTTAGACATATTGTTTTTTTTGTTTACGTTCCTATTTTTTAATTACTCTTCAATAATGGAGGGGATTGAATATCAATCAGGGTACTCCAGAATTTGGATGCTAAACTTACAGCTCGATTAACGTTTCGAGAACTGGAATTTCTTACGTGCTTTTGGTTGCCCTGGTTTTTTACGTTCTACCATTCGGGGATCACGAGTCATTAATCCTTCTACTTTTAAAAGTGGCTTGTAATCTGCTGATACTTCAACTAGTGCACGAGAGATACCTAAGCGAATAGCTTCTGCTTGTCCGTTAATTCCTCCGCCTGCAACATTTACTTTTATGTCGTATTTCCCAACTGTATCAGTCAAAACAAATGGTTGGTTAACCTTTGCTTGTAAAACATCGATTGGAAAAAAATCAGCCATTTCTTTTTTATTGATAGAGATTTTTCCTTTTCCTTTCGACATGTAGACACGTGCTACAGCTGTTTTTCTTCGCCCTAAAGCATTAATTACTTCCATAAAAATTATTTGAGTGTATCAAGATTTAATGTTTCTGCTTGCTGTGCTTGGTGCTTATGTGTTTCGCCAGCGTATACTTTTAGGTTTGTGAATAATTTTCTACCTAAAGCATTTTTTGGTAACATACCTTTAACAGCCTTTTCAATTAAGCGTTCAGGATGATTTTTCAACATGCTTTCAGCAGACGTAAAACGCTGTCCGCCAGGATAACCTGAGAAACGAACATATTCTTTATTCTCTAGTTTCATGCCTGAAAAAGATATTTTCTCTGCATTGATAATTATTACATTGTCACCACAATCTGCATGTGGCGTATAACATGTTTTGTATTTACCGCGAATAACTTTAGCAACCTTACTTGCTAATCTTCCCAGTGTCTGACCTTCTGCGTTAACAATAAACCACTTCTTATTAGAAGTTTCGGTATTTGCTGATAACGTTTTGTAACTTAGTGTATTCACGATATGCGGTATTTAAATAATTACGATGTTCCCTATATTTAGGGGTGCAAAGATACGATTAATGTTTTTATTTACAAATGATTTATGAAAAAAAAAGCGGGAGTTTATTTTTACTTCTTTTTGAATTGATTAATTGCAGAAATTGTAAAATCACTTAAGACCAATTTTCCACTTATTTCTGCTCGTTCAATGAGTAGATTATCCCAATTTTCTGTTCCTTCCCAGAATATTTTTTTGAGATTACTCATAGCTTGAGGATTTGAATTTGCGAGTTTTTCGGATAGCGTTAAAATAGCCGCATCCATCTCTTCCGTTTCGTTAAAGATTTCAGTATATAATCCTTTTTCTTTTGCCCATTCTGCACTGCGCCATTCAGTTGCATTTATTGCTAATTCGCTCATCGCTGATAGTCCAATTTTTCTTGCTACTGCAGGTCCAACAACAAAAGGCCCAATTCCAACTGCCAATTCTGATAATTTAACTTCCGCATTTTTCATAGCAAAGCAATAATCTACTGTAGCGGCTAGACCAACCCCACCTCCAACAGCTCTACCTTGAATTCTACCAATAATAAATTTTGGACATTTTCGGCAAGCGTTTATAACATTTGCAAATCCTGAAAAGAATTTTTTTCCTTCTTCTAAATCCTTGATTGCGATTAATTCATCAAAACTTGCTCCAGCACAAAAGGCTTTTTCTCCTTGTGATTTTAGAACGATAACCTTTACTTTTTTGTCTTGACCAAGTTCATTTATCGAGCTTGCTAGTTTTTGTAGTATAATTCCAGGAAGGGCATTGCTCATTGGATGCCAAAATTCAATGCTTGCAATTCCTAAATCAGAAATTGAAAACGAAACAAATCCTTGGTTTTTTTCTTCTGTCACCTTACTTATTTTAGAGTAAATCCATCAGTTCCTATAATACCGCCATCACAAATGATTTTAACTTTATAATTTCCTTTTATAATAGTTTCTCCTTGAAGATCATAATAGATGCTTAAATCTATAGATTGATTTTGATAATCAATTTCTTTTTTATCGGAATATAAAACTGATCCTGATTCAGTTTCAACTGTGTTATTACCTCGTGAATGCAAAATTGTGCCATTTGGATCTGTTATTTGAAGATAAACTAATTTTCTTCCGCTGCTTGTTAAACTATTTTCAGATATAGTAAAACTACTTCTTATTTGGATTGTCTTTTTTGCTTTATCTGTTACCTCTGTGGTATTATTAATTTTCATTCTTAATGCTTCGGATTGAAAGCTATAGGCTTTTAATTTACTTCCTTTTTTTACTTGCTCTGTTTTTTCTTCTACTTCTTTTTTATATTCGTCACGTTCCAATGAAGTTTCGTTTAACTTGTTAGTTTTTTCCTCTAAATTTTTAGAAAGACCATAATTTAATGTATTCAGAGAATCTATTTGCATTACATAACTTCTCATAATTCCTCGGAGTGTTTCATTTTCTTTTTTAAACCTATAAAGTTGTGAAGCGGATAGTTTTTTATTAGCCTCTAGTTTGCCCAAAAGCATTTGAATTTCAGTTTTTTGTTTGTTAAGACTATCAGCTTTAGAAGCATCTTTAGCAATTAGTTTATCATAGGTTGCTAGCATATTTTTAAAATCCTTCTTTAAATCAGATGAAATATTCCCTACATATCCTTCTAGCATTTGATTCATACCTTCCATGTCAGACTTCAGTAATAAATTTTCGTTAGAACAATTATTTAGTTCTGTTCGTTTAGTTGACCACATGTAGGTTAATATTGCAAGCAATACCATTAGGAGCAATATGCATATAAGGTAGAATCCATTTGATTTTTTCTGTTCTGAGTCGTTCATGTGTTTTTTTTAACAAAGTTAGTAAATTCATTATTACAATTCCTTAATTTAGTTTTCAAATTCTTATATTTGTCAACTATTTTGGTTAATTTATGTTTGAAAATTTAAGCGATAAGTTCGAAAGAGCATTTAAGGTTCTAAAAGGACAAGGTCAGATTACGGAAATCAATGTTGCAGAAACATTGAAAGAAGTTCGTCGCGCATTATTAGATGCCGATGTTAACTTCAATACCGCAAAAAATTTCACGAATACAGTAAAAGAAAAAGCGTTAGGTCGCGATGTTCTCAAAGCAGTTTCTCCTGGACAATTAATGGTTAAAATTTGTCATGAGGAACTTGTAGCTTTAATGGGCGGCAATGAATCTGAAATTAACATCAAGGGAAATCCAGGTATTATTCTAATGTCAGGACTTCAGGGTTCTGGAAAGACAACTTTTTCCGGGAAATTAGCATCATTCCTAAAAAATAAAAAAAATAAAACGGTACTTCTCGTTGCTTGTGATGTATATCGTCCTGCTGCAATCGATCAATTACAAGTTCTAGGAGAGCAATTAGGAATTGAAGTATACGCAAACAAAGAGGATAAAGACCCAGTTCGAATTGCAAGTGCTGCTGTTCAATATGCTAAAAGTAAATCTTTTAATGTTGTTATAATCGATACTGCTGGTCGCTTGGCTATTGATGAACAAATGATGGATGAAATTGCAAGGGTAAAAGCTGCAGTAAATCCTACAGAAACTTTATTTGTTGTTGATTCAATGACTGGTCAGGATGCTGTAAATACGGCTAAAGCTTTTGATGAGCGAATTAATTTTGATGGAGTTGTATTGACAAAATTAGATGGTGATACAAGAGGTGGTGCAGCTTTATCCATAAAAGCAATTGTAAATAAACCCATTAAGTTTGTTGGAACTGGTGAGAAAATGGACGCTTTGGATGTTTTTTATCCAAGTCGTATGGCAGATCGTATTCTTGGAATGGGAGATGTTGTTTCGCTTGTTGAACGTGCACAAGAACAATTTGATGAGGAGGGTGCAAGAAGATTGCAAAAGAGAATTCTAAAAGATCAATTTGATTTTAATGATTTTTTAGCCCAGTTGCAACAAGTAAAAAAAATGGGGAATGTTAAAGATTTAATGGGCATGATTCCTGGAGTGGGAAAAGCGATGAAAGATGTTGATGTTCCAGATGATGCATTTAAAGGAACAGAGTCAATGATTCTCTCTATGACTCCTAAAGAACGAGCTAACCCTGCTTTGTTAAATATGGCTCGAAAAACACGAATAGCAAATGGATCAGGAATGAACATACAAGAGGTTAATAAATTAATAAAACAATTTGAGGAAATGCGAAAAATGATGAAATTAATGAGTAACCCTCGAAATGCAATGTCAATGATGAGTAAACTAAAAGGGATGGGCGGAATGCCTGGAATGTAAATGGAAAACTACGATATTTATCCTGCAAAACCGCATATTGAGAAAGTAAAAATCGAGAGTAATTGGGGTTTAACAGCTTTTTCATTAGTGCTTTTTGTTGGTGTTTTTCTACTACTTTTTAAAGATGAAATAAATTTTGTCTTATTTCTTATTTTGGTTCTTTTTATTCATGAGATGGGACATTTTACCTTCATGAAATTATTTAATTACGAAAATGTTCGAATGCTTTTTATTCCATTGATGGGCGCTTTTGTACAAGGAAGTAAAGAGAAATATTCACAAACTCAAAGTTTTATTGTTGTTGCTGCAGGTCCTTTTCCTGGAATTTGTATTGGCATTATCACTTTATTTCTATCTTCTTATTATCAATTAAATTGGCTTCTTGAACTTTCTTTTCTCTTTCTTTTTCTGAATATAATTAACCTTATTCCAATTGATCCTCTCGATGGCGGTCAATTGTTTAAACTTTTAGTGCATAAGAAAAGAGATCTTTTTTTAATCATCTTTGCTTTTATTTCCTCACTTATTTTAATTCTTGTTGGTTTTTTAATTTGGTCATGGGTTACCATGATTTTTGGCTTTTTTATGGGAATTAGAGTTCGAGGAATGCAGCGCAATTATCAAATTAGAAAATTATTAGACGAGCAAAACATCAACTACATTTCTACTTACGATGACTTGTCAAATCGAGATTATGCTATGATGAAAGAAATAATAGTAGGGGAGACTCCGTCATTAAAAAAGTTTCTTGCTCTCTCAGATGACCCAAATGACGATGTTTTAGCTTCTCATGTAAATTCGATTCTCCTAGCGCCAGTGAAATACGATGCTTCATTTTGGCTGAAATTTACAATTGTTGTCTCATGGATAATATTAGTTTTTTTACCTCTGTTTCTTTTGGTCTTTTACCGACATATTTTTTTAGATTGGTATTTTGAAAAAATATAGTTTTTCAGAATTTATTTTTAAATAATAAACTCTCTAATGAATAAACTGTTTTTATGTTTGGGTGTCTTACTTCATTCTTTTTTTGGAGTCACTCAATGTGATCGTGTTTTTGTTTCAGGCCGCGTAGTTGATTCACTCAGACCTCAAACCTTTTACAACTTGATGGTAATTAACAAAACTGTTGGTCGTGGAGTTTTTGGTCAACCAAATGGTGAATTTTCAGTTTATGTTAGTCCAAATGACCGAATAGCTCTTTCTACAAAAGAATATCCGATATATGAGTTTATTGCTAGTCCAGATGAAAATTGTCAATGTCATGTTATTGCCTACATCGAAAAAATCCCCCAAGAAATTCAAGAAGTAATTGTTCGTCCTCTAAAAACTCTTTCACAAATTAAGGAAGACAGACAAGCACTTTCTATGCGAGAAACACGCTTAGTTACTGGCATTAGTATTTTGGAAAGTCCAATAACTGCTTTGTATCAAGCTTTTTCAAAAAAAGAACAAAATAAACGTTGGATTCAAGAACAAAAATATAAAGACGATCAAAGACGAGTTGTCAAAGAGCTATTGCGCTTGTATGTTGCTTTCGATATTATAAATATGACAGAAGATGATTTCGATGACTTTATTCAATTTTTGAATATGGATGATGATTTCTTAAAAACTTCTTCTGAAATGGAATTGATTTTATTTATAAAGGACAAGTACGAGCATTATTCGTTCTTAAAAAAGTAGAACTTTCTATTGATTTCTTCTTGTAGGCTCCCAAATACTGCTTTTTACTTCTTGAAAATAATTTTAGAATCCAAAGAATAAAGCTACATTTAATGGTCATAAAATCTATTTTATTAAATCAAAGGATAGCTATTTTTTATTTACTAAAAGCGATAAATTTATTTATTGCTACTAAATAATTCTTCTAATAAGGCTGTTGTTGTTTTCCAATTAAATTTATTTACAACAAAATTATATCCATTTAAGCCAATGTTGTTTGCCTTTTCTTCATCTTGTAAAAGTTCAATTATAAATTGAGCGTATTGTTCCGGAGTTTCTGCAACGAAAATTTGGTGATTTGGTAATGCTCCTAACGCGTTGTTTGCCATTTTAGAAGTAACACAAGGTAATTTCATTGCCATTGCCTCTAATAATTTATTTTGCAAGCCTATGCTTATTTGCATGGGAGCAACTAATATTTTTGATTTTGCAAAATTTTCTCTTACATCGAATATCCAACCACTAATTTCAACCCTGTTTGATTTTAATGCTAAAACTTTTTTATTTGGAGTAGCACCAGAAATAAGCAACCGCACTTTCGGTAATTTCTCCCAAATTAAGGGCATAATTTTATTTACTAAATATTCTACACTTTCTACGTTAGGAGGATAGTTCATGTTACCATTGAATATTAATTCAAATTCTTTTTTATGTGGGATAGCATTAAAATAATCGGTATCAACGCCATTAGAAATAATCCTTATTTCATTTTTTTGAGGATGTTGTATAAAATCTTTATCTTGATCAGAAATTATTGTTTTGTGGGTGAAATATTGAAAAATATTGTATTCGTATTTCAGTAATCTTCTGTGCTCCATTGCTATTATAGGAAGCATATATAAAGGGTCAGTAAATATTCTTCTTTCCATACCTTTTGAAAACACATCCATGTAATCAAGCGTTTTAGAAATACTTGGATATGGTTTTGCATATTCAGCAGTTCTAATTAGTTGGCAATAAATATGGTTGGGTTTGTATTTTTCAATTAAAGCATTGACATTCTTTTGAGCTTTGTTAAAATAAAAGTAGCCAACCTGTAAAGGTTTCCCATTAAATAAAGCCCGAACAAGATTGAAAAATATTGTTAATTTAGATAAATTCATTATCGAAATTGCGATGCAGTATTTTTTTAATTCTACTAAAGCAAACTCATCTAATTCCTTATCATTTAATGCAAAAAGAATAATTTGATTGTTTTTTGATAGTTCTTTAATTTGATTAAATGCTCGTAACTTATCTCCTTTATCTAAAGGGTAGGGAACACGGGATAATATAACTAGGAGTTTCATAAAACTATTACTGATTAAAAAATTAAATCATCTTCGGCTGTATAAACTTTAATTTTTTCCTTTCTATTTAGCGCGAAAATCCGTATTAAAAGATGGTAAAACAAGTAAGTATGAAGTATGAAGATCAAACATATCCAAAATATGATTTCAAGAAAAATTTGGATGTCCATTGTTTTC
>RFPM01000020.1 GCA_009926125.1 Flavobacteriales bacterium
CAACAACTACCTATTCTATCGTCTCTGTTTCTGGTGGAGGAGTTGGAACAGGAAATTCAGGAACAGCTATAGTAAGTATCACGCCTAATTCAATTAATTCGCTTACAATTTCAGCTTCTGGATCTTATACATGGACTAACAATAGTCAAACATATACTACATCTGGAACTTATACAGGAACAACTACAAATTGTGTAACGGAGCAATTGATCTTAACGATAACCGGCGCTGGTTTAGAAGATTTATCTGAAATGGGAATTTCTATGCAACCAAACCCTTCAAATGGCTTGTTTTCAATTATGAATTCAGAGCAAGTAAATTTAACCGCTAGCATTACAGATTGTTCTGGAAGAGTAATTTATTCTGCTAACTTTTCTGATTTGGAAAACACAATCGATATTTCTATTGCGTCTCGAGGAATTTATTATTTGAAACTTAGTTCTTTAAATTATTCTAAAGTTGTCCAAATTTTTAAAAATTAAAAAAATAAAAGATTTGAAAAGCCGCTTTTAGCGGCTTTTTTTATGAATTAGTGTTTTTTGATTCGTGTCTTTTGTGTTCTAGAATGAGTTTTAATTCATATAAAAAACATTTTCTATTTTTGATTGTTTAATTTTGATTACAATTTAATAGCATTTACTTATTGTATTATTTACAATAAATAATTAGTAACTTAGCATTCTAAAATGAAAAAAATGAAAAAAAATCTACAAATTATCTGCATTTTTTTACTAACTAGCTTTAGTATTTTTGCTCAAATAAATGTCACTTTCAAGCTTGATATGACGCAACAAACAGGTTTTACAACTCCTGAAGTAAATGGCACATTCAACGGTTGGTGTGGTGCAACTTGCAATCCTATGACAGATGCAAATAGCGACGGTATTTGGGAAGCTACAATAGCGCTATTGCCTGGAGATTATGAATACAAATTTGCTTATGATAATTGGGTTAATAGTGGGGAACAATTAATCCCTGGAAGCTCTTGCACCGTAACCAATAGTGGTTTTACAAACCGGTTTTTAACTGTAGGGTCAAGCGCTATGGTTCTTCCGACTGTCTGCTGGAATTCTTGTTCTGCAACCTGCGTAGCACCTCCAGTTCCTGTCACATTTAAAGTAGACATGACACAGCAAACCGGCTTTACAATTCCTGAGGTAAATGGATCATTTAATGGTTGGTGTGGTAGCTGTAATCCGCTTACTGATGTAAATCTAGATGGTATTTGGGAAACAACAATTCTTCTTGCAGCTGGATCGTATGAGTATAAATTTTCTCATGATAATTGGGCTGGTCAGGAAGCTTTGTTACAGGGCTCTCCTTGTACTGTTTCCGCTTTTGGATATACTAATCGTTCATTGACGGTTGGAAATGCCCCAATGAATCTTAATCCTGTTTGTTATGGCTTGTGTACTGCGTGTAATGGATCAAGTTCTGTAACTTTTAAAGTAGATATGTCAAATTATACAGGCACTATTAATACTGGTGTTTTCTTAAATGGCAACTTCAATCAGTTTTGTGGAAGTTGTAATCCAATGACAGATGCCAATTCTGATGATATTTGGGAAACGACTATGCTTTTAGCAAATGATACCATTGAATATCTTTTTTCTGTTGATGGCTGGTCTGCCCAAGAACAGTTTACAGTTGAAGATGCTGCATGTACTTTTACAAACAATGGCTTTACAAATCGTTATATGCTTGTTTCCGCTACTACAAGTTTACCGGCAGTTTGTTACGAAAGCTGCTCAACTTGTCCAGGTGCTGGTTTATCCTATTTTGAAAATAAGGATGTTAAAATTTCTCCAAATCCATCTAACGGTAAGTTTATCATTACCACTGAAAATGGAATCTATTTTAAGAATGTTACCAATGTTGTAGGGGAAGAAATACTTTTACTAAATGGATCCGAAACAAGTATTGATTTAGAAAAATTTGACAGTGGTATTTACTTTCTAAATTATATTTCCGGTCAAGAAATTCAAACCATTCGCTTGATAAAAAACTAAAATTTAGACTTAAATGAGATTTCTTTTCCTAAGTATTTTTACTTTTATTATACTTACTTCTCAAGCACAGTATTTTCTTTATTGGAATGACGAGTTTGATCAAGCAGAAATTAATTCAGCAAACTGGACACACGAGATTGGTGCAAGCGGTTGGGGTAATAATGAACTCCAATACTATACAAATTCTCCAAGTAATAGTTTTATTGAAAATGGTTTATTGAAAATAAGGGCAAAAAATGAACCAATATTTAATAGTCAGTATTCTTCTGCTAGGATGATTTCAAAAGGGAAATTCGAGTTTCGTTATGGGCGAATTGAAGCGAGAATAAAGGTTCCAATGGGACAAGGTCTCTGGCCTGCATTTTGGTTGTTAGGAGCAAATATTAGTGAAGTATCTTGGCCAGCGTGTGGAGAAGTTGATATTATGGAGCACATTGGAAATGAATACCAAAATTATGGCACTTTCCATTTTGACAGTCTTGGTCACAGATACCACGGTGGGTCTTATGGTTTAGATCCTACCTTATTTCACCAATATGCATTTGTTTGGACACCTACGACAATGACTTGGCTTGTAGATAATAATCCATATTATAGTGTAAATATCACAAATGGAATTGGAAATAAAGAAGAATTCCACTTGCCATTTTTTATTTTATTAAACATTGCTGTAGGAGGAGATTGGCCTGGATCACCCTCTACAAGCACTATTTTTCCTGCAGAAATGCAAATCGATTATATTCGTGTTTACAAGGATAATTCAGAATTAGGCTTAGCAGAAAATCAAGAATCTTTAGTAAATGTTTCTCCAAATCCAGCAGGAACAATTATAAAAGTTCAGTCCTTAAATTCTGCAATTATAAAGGGTATTACTATTACTAGCTCAAGTGGACAGACTATTGGCACAAGGGCGATAAATCTTCTTGGAGAAATCGATGTTGCAGATTTACTTCCAGGTTTGTATTTCATTACTTGTATCGATGAATCTGATAGACCTTACTCAACACGATTTATCAAAGAATAATCTTTTAGAAATTCATTCTTTGAATGTAGGATGTATCTGTTAAAGATTTCAAAAAAGAAACTAATTGTTTTTTTTCGGCTGAACTAATCTTAAATTCTACAATATTTTTGTGCTGCAACGGATGTTTATTTCCTCCTTTTGAATAGTGCTCTATTACATCCTCTAAGGAGGAAATACTTCCATCATGCATGTATGGAAAACTCAAGGCAACATTTCTCAATGACGGGACTTTAAATTTTCCAATATCTGACGAATCGTTGTGAATACGAAAGCGCCCTTGGTCTTCTTTTCCTTCATAACTGGCGTATAAACCATTGTTTTCAGCAACAAATGTTGTAAAATAGGGTTGCGTATGACAAGCGATACAATATAGTTTTTCAGAAAATAGTTTCCATCCTGCAAGTTCATCTTTTGATAAACTATTTTTATTCCCATTTTGATATTGGTCAAAGCGACTGTTCATAGAAACAAGAGAACGCTCAAATGCAGAAATACTCCGAGTTAATACAAAGGCATCGAAATCGCGGTTAAAAATTTTCTTTGCAGCATCTTGGTATTCCTTTATTTTTCTAAGTTGAGGAATAAGTTCCTTCATATTGTGTCCCATTTCTGTTTTTTCTTGAAGGGGAACAATTACTTGCATTTCCAATGTTGCTAAATGGGCATCAAACATGGCAGTTTTTAAAAATCCCGCATTTAGAATACTTGAAGCATTTCGTTCTGTTTCCTGTCCATTTATGCCGATACTTTTCCTTAATTGATCATTAAAACCTTTTTTGGGGTCGTGGCATGTTGCACATGAAATAGTCCCATCTAAGGACAAGCGCTTGTCAAAAAATAAACTTCTACCCAAAGCTATTTTTGCATCCGACTGTAAATTATCAGTTGGAGTAGGAACCACAATTACTAAATTTGGATCAAGTGTTTTTACGACATGACATCGAATAAGAATGAAGCCACTTACTAAAAATATACATAAAAGTACAACAGGCGATTTCATAAAAAAAATGGAAAATTAGTAGACCATTACTTTTTTAGACACAACAATTTGATTGGTTGTATTCAAAAGTTCTACAAAATAAAACCCCGAACTTAAGTTATCCCAAGACAGTGAACCAGATGCTGTTTCCTTTTCTGCACTTTTTTGAACTTTACCAGTTTGATCTATTAATTTAATGGATTCCCCATTTTCTAAATTTGCCCAATTTATATCTAGGCCATTTTTCTTTCCGAAGCAATTAAAAACTAGGGGATTTATATCTTGAATAGTTGCAGTGGCACTTTGTGTAAATACAGTCTTAGAAAGCACGTTTTGTAAAATAGTTCCATTAACTCCATTTTCTCCATGAAGAACTCCAATAGTACTCAAGGGAATACTTTCTACCCATCGGTTTACATTACAAATGATATTAAGATCTATTTGTTCTGAAGAAGTATTAGTTTCTATAATGTTCATCTCAACTTCCTTCTGGTTGTTATTTCCTAAACTATGAATTTCAAAATAGGATTCTGGATTTCCATCATTATTCCCATCGGAATATCCTCCAATTATCATGTGCATATATCCTGCTTGCCATCCCCAATACATTGAGGGAGACTGAAAACTTAAGGGATTAGTTTCTGGATAAGTAGAAATATCTGCTGCTTCAGAACCATTTTGTGTATTCATAGGTTTTGGAACTCCAACTAAAAAGTTTATTTTTTCAATGTCATTCCAATTTCTATATCCTAAATATAGTACATGATTTTGTGGCTCAACAAGAAATACCGGAGTTTCAACACTGGTTGTTTGTCCACCATCATGTGTTATAATTATATTTGAAATGTAATAATCAAAGTGATCTAATTTCAACACTTTTCCATCTGCAGCAGTATATTGCGTATTCATTTGCAAATCGACACCATTAAATTGAGGGGCGATAGTAACAAATAGGTTTTTTTGTGAGAAACCAGAAGTAAAAAAATAAGTCAGTAATATAAGAATGTAGAGTTTCATTTGTTATTTTTTAGCAATGTACAAAATTTCTCCTTGAAGAAGGCGAAAACGATTAATTTCATTTTTGTCAAAATGCTTGTTTAAATCAAATTCATCGACCGTAAAACCAGCTTTTTCTAACCATTGAGGATAATCTTTCCCAAATAGGCGTATATGGTCTTTCTGCCAGAAATGTTTTTCGCGTTCTTTGGTACTTGTAATACTTGCATCTTCGTATGTAAGGTCCCTACTAAAGTCTTGAGGAACCTGCATTAGAGCCCATCCTCCTTTTTTCATAACACGATAAAGTTCTTTCATGCATTGAAGTGGATTTTCTACGTGTTCCATTACATGATTGCAGAAAACAACATCAAAGCGATTGTCTTCAAGTGGAATTTCATGTAAATCAAAATGAAGATCCGCTATGGGAGACTCAATATCTGCAGTTAAATAAGTGAGATTCTTTTGTTTTTTAAAGCGATCGATAAAACACTGCTCAGGTGCCATGTGTAAAACACTAAGATTCTCAGCGGTAAAAAAATTACTTTCTTGTTTTAGATATAAGTACATCAAACGGTGTCTTTCTAGCGTTAAATCATAAGGACATAAAACATTTTCTCGGTGTGCTACATTTGAACCGTAGGATAAGAACTTAGAAAATTTCTTTTCGCAAACTGGACATTCAACATTGTTTCCTCGGTAAAGTATAGGAGCAAAAGTTTTAAAAATATAACTTAAGCGAATTAGAAGTGGGCGTGGTAAAGTATTAAGAAGGTATTTATAAATTTTCTTCACGCTACAAAGTTAAGATATTCAATTAAGATATTGTTTACTTTTGTAGGCAAACTCTATTTATGTATAAGCTTCAATTAATTCTAATAACATTTATTCCACTTTATATGTTCGCTCAAGTACCGAAATTCATTGCACCAAAAAATTCAAAAATTTTATCAATTCATGGACACAATCGTTCTGATGATTATTATTGGATGAATGAACGTGATAGCAAAGCTGTTTTAGAAAATTTAAAGCAGGAAAATGAATACGCCAGCGACTATTTTAAACCTTTGCAGCCATTAATAAATTCTTTAATGACAGAATTTGACAAGCGCATTAATCCAAATGAAGTTTCTGCACCCTTTATTTTAAATGGTAAAAAATACCAAATGAAAAATACGGATGGCAAAGATTACCAGCAAATAATCTTATTGGAAAAAAACAAGGAGCTTATTTTCTTTGATGAAAATGAAAGAGCAAAAGATGCAGATTATTATGATTTAGCAGATTGGTCGCCTTCACCAAATAACGAACTACTTGCAGTTAGTGAGGATTTTATAGGTCGCAGAAAGTATTCAATTACTTTCCGAGAAAATAAATCTGGCAAATATTTAGCTGATAAAATTGAAGAAACAAGTGGGGGTGTAGTTTGGGCAAATGATAACAAAACAGTTTATTACATTAAAAAAGATCCTCAGACTCTTCGAGAGTATCAAGTGTTCATGCATGTTTTAGGGACTGATAGTAAAGCAGATGTTTTGATTTACCAAGAGGACGACGAGAAATTTTCTGTTGGATTGGAAAAAACAATAACAGATAAATATATTTTTATTAGTTCCTATAGTTCCACAAGTTCAGAAACATGGTTCCTTGATGCAAATAATACAAAAGAACCGCTAATGGTATTTCTTCCAAGGCGCAAAGATCATTTGTATCAAGTGGCTCATCATCTAAATGGATTTTACATTCTTTCAAATCAGGATGCTCCCAATAGAAAAGTTTTATTTGCAAAATCTTTTCCTAGAAATCTAGAGCAATGTCAAGTTCTAATTCCTGTGAATCCTGAAACTTTAATTGAGGGGATTTCTACATTTAAGAATTTCCTTGTCCTTGATGAACGCAATAATGGCCTCAGAAAAATTAAATTACGTAATTTATCAAGTGGAGTAGACTCTTATATATCTATTGATGAAGAAACATATTCTTTAAATTTAGGATTAAATGACGATTATACGAGTGATGAGATTTTCTACTCTTACAACTCAATGACAACTCCGTCAACAATTTTTCAATACAACATGGCAAGCAATACGAAGAAAGTATGGTTTGAAAAATCACTTATGGATCCATCCTTTAAATCTTCAGACTATGAATCCCAAAGAATTTGGGCTACAGCCAATGATGGGGAAAAAATACCAGTTTCTATTGTTTATAAAAAAGGAATCGACTTAAAAACAGCACCTTGTTTGCTTTATGGCTATGGATCTTACGGATATACAATTCCTGATGGCTTCAGTGCTCTAAGAATCAGCTTATTAAACAGAGGATTTGTCTTTGCTTCAGCACACATTAGAGGCAGTAAATACATGGGTGAAACTTGGTATGAAGACGGAAAACTCCAAAAAAAGATGAATACTTTTACAGATTTCATCAATGCTGCAGAATTTATCGGACACATGGGATATTGTGATAAGGAAAAAATTTATGCTCAAGGAGGAAGTGCAGGTGGTTTATTAATGGGTGCAATTGTCAATCTTGCTCCTTATTTATGGAAAGGTATTGTTTCCCAAGTGCCGTTTGTAGATGTCGTAACTACTATGTTGGATGAATCTATTCCTCTGACAACTGGTGAATTTGAAGAATGGGGAAACCCAAATGACCCAGAAGCATATTATTACATGTTGAAATATTCTCCTTATGATAATATTCATAAAATGGACTATCCTGCAATGTTCG
Source organism: Flavobacteriales bacterium (assembly GCA_009926125.1). Classification (GTDB taxonomy): domain Bacteria; phylum Bacteroidota; class Bacteroidia; order Flavobacteriales_D; family Crocinitomicaceae; genus UBA952. The sequence goes on from RFPM01000020.1 coordinate 7,742, forward strand.
TGACAACTGGCTATCATGATTCTCAAGTTCAGTATTGGGAACCAATGAAATATGTTGCAAAATTGAGAGAATACAAAACTTCGGCAAATCCATTGATTTTTGATTGCAATATGGATGCTGGTCATGGCGGAGGTTCAGGAAGGTCAAATGAACGCTTAGAAATTGCGAAAGTTTATGCTTTTATTTTGGGACTTGAAGGGATTTTGAAATAAGATAATTCCTACTTTTCTTTGCTTTTCAGTGAGAAAAATATCAGTATTTAATAAAAATATTTTTTGCTTCAGTAAAAAATCGCAGTGCTTCCCAACCGCCTTCTCTCCCAACGCCAGATGATTTAACACCTCCAAATGGTGTTCTTAAATCGCGCACAAGCCAGTCGTTAACCCAAACAATTCCGGTTTGTAGTTTATCTGCTAGACGATGAGCTCTTTTTAAATCGCTGGTCCAAAGTGTTGCTGCTAATCCGTATTCTGTTGAATTCGCCATCATTAACACCTCTTCTTCTGAATCAAATGGAGTAATCGTAACGACAGGGCCAAATATTTCTTCTTGATTTGTTCTACAGGCATAATCTAATCCTTCAATTATTGTTGGCTCTAAGTAGTAGCCTTCATCATATGGAGCGGACAATTTAACGCGATTTCCGCCTGCTAAGATTGTTCCACCTTCTTCTTTCGCTAATTCTATGTAGGAAAGTATTTTTTGCAAGTGAGATTCAGAAACAATAGCACCCAACTTTGCTTCAGGGTCAGTGGGAAAAGAAACTTTTGTTTTTATAATTTTTGCTACAAAGGCATCTCTAAATTTTGTATAAATGGCTCTTTCAATAAAAATTCGTGATCCGCACAAACAGATTTGCCCTTGATTTGAAAAAGAAGACCGAATAGTTGTACTCAACATATCATCAAAATCACAATCAGCAAAAATTATATTTGCATTCTTACCACCTAATTCGAGAGAAAGTTTTTTAAACATCGGTGCAGTGGCTTGTGAAATATATGCTCCTGTTTGTGTACCCCCGGTAAAAGAAATTGCCTTAATTTTTGGGTGTCTAACAATTGCATCTCCGGCTTTTGGTCCAGTACCATGAATAATATTTAACACTCCGTCCGGAAGTCCAGCTTCTTGTGCTATTTTTCCAAGAAGAAAAGCAGTATAGGGCGTAATTTCAGAAGGTTTGGCAAGCACACAGTTCCCTGCTGCAAGAGCGGGAGCAATTTTCCACGAAAAAAGATATAAAGGCAAATTCCAAGGAGAAATACAGCCAACAAGACCAATCGGTTTTCTAGTTGTATAATTAATTCCTGTGCCCTCCATGTAATGGGATTCTGAGGCAAAATGAAGAATTGCTGTTGCGAAAAAATGAAAATTAGAAACGGAACGTGGAATGTCAACTTGTGCAGCTAAATGCAGAGGTTTTCCATTATCTCTGCTCTCTGCAGCAACAAATTCATCCATTCTTTTTTCAATTCCCTCAGAGATTTTCACAAGGATTTTACTGCGTTCTTCAAGTGACATACTTGACCATATTGGAAAAGCTTTCTCTGCTGCTTTTACAGCTAATTCAACATCTTCAGAATCAGAATCCGGAATTAAGGAATATACTTTTCCTGTTCCTGGCTCATAATTATCAAAGTAACCTCCGTTTTTAGGTGAGGTAAACTTTCCATCAATAAAATTTTGAAGTTTTTCCATCTTTTAGTTCTTAGCAAATTTCGAAAAAAGAAATGGATAATTGAAGGTCTTTTTTTATTTATCTTCTCACCTTTTTTATTCTGGATTTATTACTCGTTCTTCGCTCTTATTTCCTTACCTTTATTTCAAAATTAAAATAAGATTTCATGTCTGAAATTACGATCAATCAAGCCCAAGTAGTAGTTGATGAATGGATAAAAAAAGTTGGTGTTCGTTATTTTAATGAGTTAACAAATACAGCTCTTTTAATGGAAGAGGTTGGCGAACTTGCAAGAATTGTCGCTAGGCGCTATGGCGAACAAAGTGAAAAACCAACTGAAAAATCTCAAGATTTAGGGGATGAAATAGCAGATGTATTATTTGTGCTTATTTGCTTGGCAAATCAAACGGGCATCAATTTAACTGCTGCTTTTGAAAAAAACATCGAAAAGAAGACACTGCGCGATTCTAAAAGACACAAAGAAAATATAAAATTAAAGAGCTGAGAAAAGAGTTATGGAATCGTATGAGCATGAGATACTAAAAAAATTAAAGTCTGGAATTTCTGTTATTGGTATATCAAAGCCTGAAGAATATATTCCTGCAATCCCAAATTTTATTAAAGCGTTTGTGCCTCAAGCAGAAGAAGGTTCTCCACGTGCCTTAGTTTTGTGTTTGACAGATGACGATGCGAAATCAATTCATGAAGTTCTTGAAAAAGCAACAAAAGAAATTGATTTAACGATTGACTTGGTTTTCGACAAAGGGAGCAAGTTGAAGCAACGAAACGATCTATTTGATGGCACTGAGGTAATAGTTGGCACAACAAAACGAATTTGTGAACTCTATTTCCAAAATGGATTCAATGTTGGAAAATTGAAATTATTTATAGTATTACAAATGGATGAACAAATAAGTAAGGGAATGAAAGGTTTTATTGCGCGTTTGGCTGAAAGTCTCCCAAAATGCCGACAACTTATTTTCACACAACATCCAAAAGAAGAACGATTTATTGATTACGTTCAGCAATTTGTAAGTCCTTCTGCAACTGTAGAAGTAAAAGAGGATAATTCAATTTAAAATTTATGCGTAAAGAAGACAAATTACTTGGACTTCGTGAGGAAATTCTTACAAAAAAAAGTGAGCAAACACCTATTGAACAATTTCAAAATACAACAATTCGTCCAATTTTAAAGTACCAACATACAATACTTATTGTGTTTTTTAACTCTAATATTCATGTACAATATATTGTTAGCGCCAACTCCTCATTACTAAAAAAGCAAAATCAATTGAAATTATTTACTTCCAAGCAATTGGCTTTTCGAGCTCAATTATTAGGGATGGTAACGGGCTTGTTTACAGAGGCGGAATTTGAGTTTTATTTATCAGAAAAAGTGAATTTAGATAAACGAATTGCAAATATGATTTTAGATCGTTTTTATAGCACCTTAGTCTAAATCAGCTCAAAATTTGAGACTTAGATATTTCCCTTATCCCGAACGGAGTAGGCAATAGTGAGGGCCTCAATTTCTTGTAATTCCTTTCGAATATCAAAAATCAATCCAGAAGGAGCATTTTTATCGGCTTTCAAACAAGTAATAACAGCTTCAATTGGAGCAGACATTCTTGCTGGCTTTTGAGAAAACTTGTCTTTTTTCCATCTTCCTACAGCATTTGTAGGATATAATCCATCTGCTGTTGCTTGTACGACATTATCTAATGACAAAGCAAAACCCATTTTAAATGCACTTGCCCTATTTGGATTTCTTGGAGTACCAAGGTATAAAAAATCAATTTCAGAACGTTGTTTGTAAGGTGTCAAATCCATTGTTTTGGTTCCAGTTGGTGATTCAAATTCAACGGTAGGATCTGTTTCTTTACTAGTAGTCGCAACCATAAAGAAAAACAAAAGCATAAAAACGATATCTGGAAGAGATGCTGTATTCATCGCTGGAGCTCCACCACTACCTTCTTTTTTAAACTTTGACATAGTTATTAATTTTTTGGAGTTACTTCAATAATCCTAGCAGGATAAAGAATTTCTAGCAGCGCTAATTTATCTTTATCTTTTGGGTCGCTATCTTGAGCAGTTCTTCTTTTTAAAATTGAATATTGTTCACTAAACAAACGATTACACTCTTTTTCTCGCAACTCAAATAATGCCTCTTCTATTTCATTGTGAATTTGTGCAAAAATAGAATATGCAGTACCTTGTTGAACTTCAATTCGAATATGAGCTTGAACACTTAGTTCACGAATTTCAGATTTTCCATAAAGTTGTATTGCCCTTTTTTTCTTATTCCACTCTTCATAAGAGCTTTGAAAGAATTTTGCCTGGTCTGTTGCCCCTTTTTGCTCTGCTTCTTCTAATTGATTTTCTAAAAGAGCCATATTCTGATCACATAAGCTTATGCTTGTTGTAGAATACATTGGAAAGTTATTGGCTACATCATTATTTTTTTCATTCGTTTGATAGAATTTTAGAATGAAATCAGAAATTTTATCTGGATCTCTAAAAATACTATTGCGAACCATTAGTTGGTTTTGATTGTTTGCTTTTATTGCTAATATATCTCTTTCCTGAACTTTATTATCCATTGGTGGCAAGTCAATCTTTTTGGGAATACTTCTAATATAAGCCTGATCCTTATCCATTGTCGTTGTCACTAAAAAAAACAACAACAAAAGAAAGGCAATATCTGCCATTGATCCAGCATTAATTTCAGGAATATCTCTTTTCGCCATGTTTTATTATTTTCTAAGTCGACCCATAAATGGACCAGCAATTATAACTACGAAGCCCACAAAAAGCGTTACGCCAATTGTGTATAATCCAGCGGTAGTTGTTAAAACAACTCCGTCAGAAACAGGATTTCTAAGCGCTAAAGTATCTGTAGTATCTGTAGTTCCTAAAAGGTAGAAAATCAAATAAACAACAAAAGAAATAACAATACCAATAATTGAAAGTATTGTCCTTTTAGGGCTTTGAATTATTTGGAATACAAAAAAGCCTATTACCATTGCCCCACCAGCAAATAGAATAAAAAGCATAAAATATATAGCTGCGTTCATTTCAGCACTTTCGCGAAACTTTTCTAAGGCCTCTTTTCCATCAGTAACAGCAGGACCAGATATAAGAATCAATACACTTAAAATAACGCCAATTGCTATAGAAAGGTATTGGAAAATCCGAGAAATTAAATTTAGTTTAGTCGCATTCATCTTATGAAGATTTAGATCAATTAAATCGTTTATTTATTTTTAAGCAACATATCAATTAATGAAATTGATGCATCTTCCATTTCATTAACCAATCCATCGATTTTTGAGGTGATGTAATTGTAAAAAATTTGTAAGATAATTGCAGCAATCAAACCAAATACTGTTGTAAGTAGGGCCACTTTGATACCATCGGCAACTGTTGTTGGAGAAACTTGTCCGTCTTCAACAATTTTATCAAATGCTTGAATCATTCCAATAACAGTTCCTAAGAATCCTAGCATTGGAGAAAGAGCAATAAATAATTGCAACCATGATAATCCTTTTTCCAAATTACCCATTTGAACTCCACCATATGCAACAACTGATTTTTCTACCATGTCAATTCCTTCTCCTGAACGATCTAAACCTTGGTAAAAAATAGATGCAATAGGTCCACGTGTATTTCTACACAATTCTTTTGCAGCATCTACTCCTCCAGCTTTCATAGCAGCATCAACATCATTTAAAAATTTCTTTGTGTCGATAGTAGCTAAGTTTAAATATACTACTCGTTCTATAGACAAAGCCATACCTATTATCATACAAATTAAAACGGGAGTCATCCAAAGAACATCCCCTTCAATATATTTTTGTTTTAGAGTTTGAACAAATGTTAATTCAAGTTTCTCTTCATCTGCTGTTTTACTTGTTGCACTTCCTTCTTGTGCAGCAGTTGAAACTTCTTCTTGAGCAGCAGTTGAATCTTGTGCATTGCTAATTCCTGTGAAGCCAATTGTCAATGTTAATGCAATGGCTAGAGAGCTAATTATTTTTTTCATAGGGAAAAAATTAAGAATTGTTTTAGTTGTTATTTAAATTATTGGGTCAAAAATAGTATTTTTTTTATTTAGTTAATCATTTTAAAAAAAAATCATTTAAAATTTATTCTTTTCTTAATATAAAACACCTTGATAATTCCTTTTTTAAATCATATAAAGTTGCGTTTTTTAGAACCACTAAACAAGCTATATTTAAGGAATTCAACTGTTTTTTTGTGCTTTGACCATAAGCTACAATTTCTGCATTTTTTGGAATTTCATTGTTTGTTAAAAAGGAAGAAAGATTACTAGGACTTGTAAAAACATAAACATCGCAATTTGGAATCTCAGAAGGAATACTATTTGTTTGATAAACTTGTATTGTTTCAAATTGGCCTTTACTAAGGTATTGAAGTGCAGAGAACTTTGAAAGATTGGAATGTGGAAATAGAACTTTTCGACCTTCTAGCCACTTCGCAAAATTAAGACTTACTTTTTCAGGATTTCCCGATTCGGAGCCAATAAAAGAACAAGTAATACCTATTTCAGAAAGTTTTCTTGCCGTTTCTTTTCCGCTACAAGCAAAAACTACCTTATTTGATAAAACGGGATTTTTCTCTAAAAAAAATGTTGCTGCACGAATACTTGAAAAAAACACACAGTCAAATTCGCTTGTTAATTTAAAATCTACTGCTTCAAAAGTGATGAGGGATTTTGCAATTAAAGTCAATTTATTTTCTTCACAAAACTGCCCGAAATTACCTAAGTCATCTTCATTTTTTGAAATAAAAATCCTTTTCACAGCTCAGATATTTTTAAGATGCGCTACAATTTTTTCAGCAAAGTTGATATCATTACTGTATTCAAACTTAAAATACCTTGCAGCACTTAAAGATGATTGAGCATAAGAAACATAAACAAATTTACCGTCAAAATAAACGCCAAGTGGAAGTTGACAACCGCCATTCATTAGTTGGAGAACTTTTCTTTCTACCTTAATTTCATTCTCTATTTTTTCATTGTTGAGGTTTCTTAACAAGAGACTAAGGTCCACATCATCAGTTCGAATTTGATATCCTAAAACACCTTGAGATGGAGCTGGAACAAATTCTCTAGGAGATAAATTAATTTGAATCAGGTCTCCTAAATCAAGTCCTAAACGATTCACTCCAGCTTTTGCTAACAGTATGGCATCGTATTCTCCTTTTCTTAATTTTTCAATGCGCGTAGGGACATTTCCACGTAAATCTTTCAGTTGCAGGTCTGGCCTAAGAGATAGTACTTGCGATTTTCTTCGTGCTGAAGACGATCCAATAACTGCATTTTTCTTTAATTCCCAAGTTTCATTTGGAGCATGTGCTTCTTTGCAAATCAAAAGTAATTCTGCAGGATTTTCCCGATCAGATACTGCTGCAATCATTAAGCCTTCTGGTGAACTTGTCTCTAAATCTTTGTGCGAGTGAACTGCAAGATCAATTTCATTTGCGATGAGGGCTTCTTCAATTTCTTTGGTGAAAAATCCTTTCCCTTCTAATTTATCAAAACTTAAATCTTGAATTAGGTCCCCTTGAGTTTTAATAATTTTTATCTCAACGGTACTTCCTAACTTCTCCAATTCCCCTTTTACAAAATTTGCTTGCCACAAGGCAAGTTCACTTCCTCGGGTTCCAATTCGAATATGCTGGTTAATTGGCATTTTTTAAAATGATTTCCTTCGCTAATTTCATTGGTCCACTTATGTATTTTTTTTCCATGTAGCCAATCACTTTCTTTAGCACTTTTTTTGAATGTTCATCCATACCCTCAATTTCGTCTTTAAAGACAGCATTGACAGCATTTTTTTTAATTTCTTTCACTTGACTGGGCACAGACTTCATAGCTATTTCTACAGACCGTTCTTTAAGAATGGATTCAAATTCTTTAAGAGCAACCGAAATAATTTCAATAACATGCTCAACTTCTTTCCCTCTTTCTTTTAAATTTTGGTTTGAAATTTTCTGAAGAAAATCTACAGAAATATGATTTACAGCATACTTTTCTATGATACTAGGGCTTAAGTCTTGAGGAATAGCGATATCAATCACTGTCTTTTTTTCAGTATCACCTTGTAAAAGATTTAAATATAAGGATGGGGAAATAACATGGTGATCAGCTCCTGTGCATGATAAAATAAGATCAAAGCCCTTGGTGTAATTCCCTAATTCTGTTAGCGCAAAAGCTTCACATTGTAATTCTTGTGCTAATTCTTGTGCATTATTTAAAGTACGATTAAAAATTACAAAATTTCGGAAGCCATGTTTTTTTAAAAAGCGACCCATTGTGGTATTTGTCGTTCCGGAACCAATTATTAAAATGCGCGCATTTAATGGCAGGTTTATTTTTTTGAGTTGGTGATAAGCCAATGAAACAACAGAAACAGGTTTTGTGGCAATACTTGTCTTCGTGTATACTTTTTTTGCTGTTTCAATAACGTGTCGAAAAAGTAAGCGTAACACATCACCCGTTAAACCGCTATCTCTGCAGTGATCGTAGGCGGTTCTTACTTGAGTAATAATTTCCCTTTCACCAACAATCATTGAATCAATTGAAGCTGCAACTGAAAGAGCATGATTTATCGCCTCTGTACCGGAATAATAATCTGCTGAGTTTGAAAAATCGTCTATTTGATCTTCTTGAAAAGAAGGATAAAGTGTTTTTAAAAGTTCTTTTGTTAAAGAAAACTTGGTTTTTTCTTTCGAAAGGAATGTTAATTCAACACGATTACAAGTGGATAAAAAATACAATTCCTCAAAGTTAAAAATTGCCTTTAGAGCTGAAAGACGCTCTTTTTGTGCTTCCTTTTCAATGTGCAATAAGCCAATATTTGTCACCGTCATTGTCCGGTGAGTAAATGCAATTGTGTGGAGATTCTTGAGCACAGATTAATAAATAAATTTCTCTGCAAATATCGTTACATTTCAAGTATTAGTGTCATAGAATTGTCATAATCTCATATTCCTTAAAAATAATTTAAGTTTGAGATTTTCCTATAAAAATATTAGGACTTAGAAATATTATCTTGACAAAGTTCAATAAGCATGCCCATTGTAGATTTCGGATGCAAAAAAGCAATTCTTTTATTGTCTGCGCCTTCTTTTGGGCTAAGATGAAGTAAAATAAAGTCTAATTTTTGAAGTCTAGCAAGTTCTTCTTCAATGTCGTCAACTTCAAAGGCTACGTGGTGAAATCCTTCTCCTCTTTTAGACAAAAACTTTGCGATTGGAGAATTTAGATTGTTTGCTTCTAAAAGTTCAATTTTAGCCTCGCCGATTTGAAAAAAAGCAGTGTTAACACCTTCAGAGGAAACGGATTCTGTTTTGTAGCAAGTTGTTTGCAATAACTTTTCGTACAAAGGTATTGCCTCATCTAAGTTATTAACTGCTATTCCAAGATGCTCGATTTTTTTTATCATTTTCCTGCCTTAATAAATTTCTCGGTTGTGTTATCAAAATTAATGAAATAGACGCCATTCACGAGATTTCTACAATCTACAAGATCTGAAAACCCAACTTTCAATAAATTACCGAATGCATCGTACAATTCAAATTTACTTTTCACCGCTTTTTGGTTTGCTTTAAAGTAGATATAATCTCTCACTTTCGCAGGAGATTTTTTGACGACTGCTGAAAGAGAATTAAATGATGTTTCAGGTGAAAACCTCTTTACTCCGGTATTGTCAATTTGTGAAACTCGCACTCTATTTTTACCGGAATGAGCTATAATCTGAAAAGTATAGTTATTTAATCCTTGTCCTCCATTTCCACGAACTTCTCCAACTTTTACCCATTTATTCCATTTAAATTGCTCTATTGCAAAATCTATTATTTCTTTTTCATTAGTGGTAGTCCAGGAAATCAAACCATTTTTTGTTGCATTAATTTTTTGACAAATAAATGTACTCTTCGGGAGTAAAACCTCTGGGTTAACAAATTTTGGAACACAACCTTCATTATGCTCAAGGACGATAAAAAGTTGTTCCCCTGACTTTATATTAAATAATGAAAAATCAATTTCAAAATTTGCTTTTTGAATAGTAGCGGGTAAAACTTCTCCATTTACAGTTACTTTATTTACGCAAAAACCAAAACCATCAGCTTGAGGGGGATTACTGACAAGTAGATTTTTTCCAAGGTAAGTGCCATCGATTGAAAGCATACTTTCTTGAGAAAAAAATGAGGGGATTTTTAATAAAAGAAAAAGCAACAATAAAATTTTGAACTTTACCATGAAGACAATATTAAGTTCATTTTTCCAAAAGCACAAATTTTACTAAAGAATACTTTAATTTTGCAGCATGACATATGATATTATAAAATCACTACATATCATTTTTGTAGTAAGTTGGTTTGCTGGTTTATTCTACATCGTGCGTTTATTTATTTATCACATTGAATCCACCAAATTTGATACTGAAAAGCAAAAAATATTGCAAGAACAATTTTGTGTAATGGAAAAAAAATTATGGTGGATTATTACTACTCCAGCTATGATTCTGACGCTTGTTTTTGGTATTTGGATGCTATGGCTCAATCCAGCACTTTTAAAAATGCCTTGGATGCACACAAAATTACTTTTTGTAGCATTATTAATTATCTATCATTTTATTTGTCAAAAAATAATGCTCGATTTAAATAAGCAAAAATTTAAATGGTCTTCCACCGCTTTACGTATTTGGAACGAAGTTGCAACCTTGTTCTTAGTGATAATTGTTTTTCTTGTAGTATTAAAAAATAATATCAATTGGATCTATGCAACTCTCGGTTTTTTTGGTCTTGCAATTTTACTTATGCTTGGTATAAAATGGTATAAAAAAGTAAACTCAAAGCAATAAAAAAACCATTTATTTTTTAATTGTTGTTTTACAAAGTTTAACTATCTTTGCAAATAATTTTATAAAAGTTTTGGTAAAAGAAGAGGTAATGACAGCAAAAAATACGCTATTCAAACTAGTTTTTAATTTCATTTTATTGCTCTTCTCATTTGGGTTTTTATCTAATTTACATGCCGAAAAAAAGGAAGAATTTAATGTAAACGAAATGATCATGCATCACGTAAAAGATGCGCATGAATGGCATTTGTGGGGTAGTGAGCATGATGGTGTATCATTGTATCTTCCGGTAATATTATATGATAAGGAGTTCAAAGTTTTTAATGCAAGCTATTTTTATCATGGTATTCATGAATCACAGAAAGATGCAAAAACTGGTGAGATTTTTACTTTTTATAAAGGTGTAGGATTGGCAGAAGGTTACGCTCTTTTTCATGAGAAAATCTATAAGTTAGAAGAAGGCAAAATTCATTTTAAAGAAGGACATCCTCACAATGAAAAACCACTCGACTTATCCATCACAAAAAATGTTTTATCTCTTTTCATTGGCGTTTTTCTTATTTTATTAATTATGTTATCAACTGCAAGGTTCTACAACAAAAATGGTGCTGTTTCTCCAAAGGGAATTGCTAAGTTTATAGAGCCGCTTATTCTTTTTGTTCAAGACGACATTGCGAAAGCAAATATTGGAGAACACAAATACAAAAAGTATGTTCCTTACCTACTCACAGCATTCTTCTTCATCTTGCTAAATAATTTATTAGGGATGGTTCCGATTTTACCTGGCGGTGCTAATTTAACAGGGAATATTAGTGTTACCTTATTCTTAGCTATGTGTACTTTGGTATTAACCGTTTTTTCAGGAAATAAAAATTATTGGCGTCATATTTTTGCCACACCTGGCGTACCGATTCCTATATTAATTATCATGGTCCCAATCGAAATCGTAGGGATTTTTACAAAACCCATTGCATTAATGATTCGACTTTTTGCAAATATTACTGCAGGTCATATTATAATTTTAGCACTCATTTCTTTAATTTTTATAAATAAAAGTATTGCTTGGAGCGCCTTATCGGTACCAATGGCTTTATTTATATCTATTTTGGAATTGCTGGTTGCTTTTTTACAGGCGTATCTTTTCACAATGCTTTCCGCATTGTTTATAGGTGCGGCAGTTGAAGAGGAACACCATTAATTAGTAATTTTAAAACCATATATAATGACAGGAATGTTTGGAAGTATTGCAGCGATCGGAGCTGGATTAGCAGTTTTAGGTGCAGGTGTAGGTATCGGTAGAATCGGTGGATCAGCCGTTGAAGCGATAGCTCGTAACCCAGAAGCATCAGGAAAAATAACTACAACAATGTTAATTGCAGCAGCCTTAGTAGAAGGTATTGCACTTTTCGGAGTAGTAGTTGGATTCTTGGGAGCGAAGCAATAAAAAAAAATAATATTGACCGCAACGGTTGGTTGTGGTCAATATTTTTAGTTTAAGAAAATTAAAATTAGAATATGGACTTAATATTACCTGATTACGGATTGTTATTTTGGACAGGCTTGGTTTTTTGCCTATTATTATTTTTATTGGCAAAATACGCTTGGAAGCCAATATTAAATGCCGTCAATGCAAGAGAACAAAAAATTCAAGAAGCATTAGATTTAGCCGATAAAACTCGAGCAGAAATGCAAGAGCTTCAAGCTGAAAATGAGAAAATTTTAAAGGAAGCGAGATCTGAAAGAGATGCACTAATAAAAGATGCACAAGAAATTGCTAATAAATTAGTCGATGAAGCCAAAAATAAAGCTAAAATCGAGGCTACTAAAATTGTTGAAAGTGCGAAGGTCATTATTTCTATGGAAAAGGCCGCAGCTCTTAAAGACCTCAAAAATCAATTAGCAGGATATTCCCTTAGTATTGCTGAGAAAATAGTTCGCGGAGATTTAGCTTCTGATGAAAAGCAAAAAGCTTTAGCAAACAAGCTGGCAGATGATATTAACATGAATTAAAACATGAAGTCAACAAAATCAGCGATTAGATACGCAAAAGCTTTATTGGAAATGTCTATTGAACAAAATATAATAGATGCGATTTTATTTGATATGAAGCGAATAGTTACTATGGCAGATGGCTCAAAAGAATTTGTTATTTTTTTAAATTCACCTGTTGTAAAATCGGATAAAAAAATACTAATAATTGACAAGTTATTGCCAAAATTACAACCACTTTCATCTGCTTTTATTTCATTATTAACAAAGAACGGGCGAGCTCCAATTTTACATTTTATCGCCTCTGGATTTGTTGCTTTAGTTGAGCAGCACAGAGGAATTGTTTCAGGTACTATTACAAGTGCAGTTGCCCTGAATGAAGAAAGCAGAAAAAAAATACTTTCAAAATTAGCAGCAACAATTCCAGGAGAATTACAATTAACAGAGAAGATAAATCCAGCTTTAATTGGCGGATTTATTATAACTATAGGCGACAAACAAATTGATGCATCGGTTTCTCAACAATTAAAAAATTTAAGACAAGAATTAACTCAATAAATTAAGTCGAAAGACACTAAAACTAAAATAGAATAAAATGGCAGACATTAATCCAGCAGAGGTTTCAGCAATTTTAAGGGAACAATTATCGGGCTTCAGAACGGAAGCGGAATTAGAAGAAATAGGTACTGTTTTACAAGTAGGTGATGGAATTGCTCGTATTTACGGCTTAAATGGTGTTCAATATGGTGAGCTAATCGAATTTGATGGTGGTCTTCAAGGTATCGCATTAAATTTAGAGGAAGACAATGTTGGTGCAGTGCTTCTTGGCCGGTCTTCGTTAGTAAAAGAAGGAGATACGGTTAAAAGACTTGGTCGTATTGCTTCTGTAAAAATTGGAGAAGGAATGGTTGGTCGTGTAGTTGATACCTTGGGTATGCCAATTGATGGTAAAGGACCAATTACAGGAGATTTATATGAAATGCCAATTGAACGAAAAGCTCCGGGTGTAATTTTTCGTCAACCAGTTACTGAGCCTTTACAAACTGGAATTAAAGCGATTGATGCGATGATTCCAATTGGTCGAGGTCAAAGAGAGTTAATTATTGGTGACCGTCAAACAGGAAAAACGACAGTTGCGATTGATACGATTATTAATCAACGTGAATTTTACGATCGCGGTGAACCTGTTTATTGTATTTATGTTGCAATTGGTCAAAAAGGTTCAACTGTAGCAGGAATTGTAAAGAAATTTGAGGATGCTGGAGCAATGGCTTATACAACTGTTGTTGCTTCTAATGCTTCCGATCCTGCTCCAATGCAGTTTTATGCTCCAATGACAGGTGCAGCTATTGGTGAGTTTTTTAGAGATTCCGGTCGACCAGCACTTATTGTTTATGATGATTTATCAAAACAAGCAGTTGCTTACCGTGAAGTTTCTTTGCTACTTCGTCGTCCACCAGGACGTGAGGCATATCCTGGAGATGTTTTTTATCTTCACTCTCGTTTATTAGAGCGTGCAGCAAAAATTATCTCTGATGATACAATCGCTTGTCAAATGAATGACCTTCCAGAATCATTAAGACCTCTTGTAAAAGGTGGCGGTTCTTTAACAGCGTTGCCGATAATTGAAACTCAAGCTGGAGACGTTTCTGCTTATATTCCAACGAATGTTATTTCAATCACAGACGGACAAATTTTCTTGGAATCAGATTTATTTAACTCTGGAGTTCGACCAGCAATTAACGTTGGTATTTCGGTTTCTCGTGTAGGAGGTTCAGCGCAAATTAAATCAATGAAGAAAGTTGCTGGAACATTAAAATTAGACCAAGCGCAATACCGCGAGTTAGAAGCTTTCGCGAAATTTGGTTCAGATCTTGACGCTGCAACAAAATCTATTTTAGATAAAGGTTCTCGTAATGTTGAAATTTTGAAACAAAGAGATGGTGATCCTTATACTGTTGAAAAGCAAATTGCTATTATCTATGTTGGAACAAAAGGTTTAATTCAAAATGTGCCATTGAACAAAGTAAAAGAATTTGAAAAAGAATACCTTAATTTCTTAGAAGCAAAACATGCAGATGTACTTGTTTCTTTAAAAGCGGGGAAATACACAGATGAAATTAC
>RFPM01000003.1 GCA_009926125.1 Flavobacteriales bacterium
CATAAGTCCCATCCCAACCAGCTGAGGCATCATTTGTTTCCCATATAGTTTCTCCCCATCGATTGTACATTTGTAAGTTAAAGGAATAAATATCAAATCCAGAGGTAAAAATAGGTTTCCACAGTTGATTGTGTTCGTCTTCATCAGGAGTAAAGGTATTTGGAATATAAAAAATTGCTTCACTAAGCACAACTATTGTCATTTCATAGATGTCAAAACAACCCAATGGCGAACTTGCAGTTAATGAAACCAAGATATTATCTGCAGCACCAGTATAAGTATGACTGGTATTTTGAACAGTACTAGATGAATTATCTCCAAAATCCCATAAATAGGCAACTGCACCAATGCTTGAATTCACAAAATTAATTTCCTCAATCTCAGAAGAAATTACTGCAGGATTAAAAGTAAAAGAAGCAATCGGATCATTCTCCATGAAAATATAGTCATCATATGTTGTGGTTTCAGAACAAGAGCTTAATTCGTATTCTAAGGTTATATCATGGTATCCACTTGCATTTATAGTGTACACTAAATTTGGTCCAGTTCCTATTTCTGTATTATTCAAAAACCATGTATAATTTGCGCCAGGAATTGGATTTATAGTTGTAAAATTAACTGGTAAAGGATTACAACCTGTAAGATTATCAGCAATAAAAGATGGTGGTGCAGCAGGAACTATTGTAATATTCATATTAACAGTAGTTTGACACTGCCCACTGTTTGGAAGAAAGGTATGTGTAAAAAATCCAGGAATTGATGAATCAATAGTTGCTGGGGTCCAAACTCCAGTAATTCCAGGAGTATTATTTGAAATTGTTGGTAGAATTGGGTTTGGATCATCTTGGCATAATTGTGGAATTTGACTAAAAGCCGCAACTTCTTGTATTGTTACATTAATAGTTATAGGTAAGCCACACTGACCGGGTGTTGGAGTAAAAGTATAGGGGAAAATTCCGGCAGTTGAAGTTGAAATAATTGGGGGGTTCCATGTCCCTTGGTAAGGAACTGTGTTTGTTGAGGTAGTCGGTAATATTGGAGCTACACTATTAATACATAAAGTGTTTATTGGATTAACACTTGCTGTTCCATTTGGAATAGTTATAACAGTCATAGTTGCAGTATTTGCACAATAAATATTTGTTGGTGTAAAGGTGTATACTTGACTTCCTACTGTGGCAGATGAAACAGTTGGGGGATTCCAAGTACCTGTAATAGGAGGTAAATTTGTAGAATTAGTTGGAAGAACTGCTGTCACAACTGAATTATTACAGAAAGGAAGAATTTGGGAAAAGGTTGGATTTATGGGTGCATTTACCGTTACAGAGCTTGTAGCAGAATTACTTATTGGTGCACCATTAATTCCAAATCCGCTTGCAGAAACAGTATAAGTTGTACTTGAGATTGGTGAAACGGTAATACTTTGGGTAGTTTCTCCACCAGGAGACCATAAGTAAGATACAGTAGATGGATTTCCTGGTATATTTGCTGTTAGCGTAACACTTTCACCGGGACAAATTGAAGCATTATTTACAGTTAGTGGTAACACTGGAGTACAAGAAATGTTTGCAGTTCCTGGAAAACTAAGCGGTAATGTTGCAGATAGCGAGCTATAATTTGACATACAAATAAGGAACTGCTGTCCAACCGTTGCATTTAATGATGCTTCAAAATTTGTTGGGCTTGCTCCTGGAGGAAGAACAGTAGCCATACCTGTAAACCCTTCGCAGGCACCATTCCAATTACATCGAATAGGTGCTAATGTATTTGCTATGATTTCATTGCATGCTGTTGGGGAATAAGGCCACATAATCCAATCTAGGCAGCCTGTGCTTGCATCTGCTCCAAATGAAAATTCTAAGGAGCCTGATGCAGCAATGTTGATTATCATCCATGTAGGATTCGGACCACCAGAAAGTAAACAACCAGCATTTAAAGTCCCTAATGAATTAACCGGTCCGGGGTTAGTAGAGGGATTTGAAAATGATCCAGTTGTAAGTTCGATTACATTTCCTGCTCCATTTGGTGTTATTTGTAAAGGTTGATCTGCACAAATATTAATAGCATCTACACAATCTGGTTGTGCATAGGATGAAAAGCTGCAAAATAATAAAAGAAAAAGAAGTAAATTTTTATAAAGTTTAATCATTATACTTTGTTTTTTTATAAAAACGAATATAAAAATAATTAGTTGCTTCGAATTTAAGCAAATTTACCAAAAATATTTTATCTATAAAATCTTATTCTTTTTTACATTTGTAGCAATGAAAACGAAGGAAAAATTAAAACTTGCTGTAGTTGGTGGAGGAAGTTGGGCTACTGCACTTGTAAAACTTTTTTGCAATAACCTATCAACGGTTGGGTGGTGGATGAGAAATGAAGAGGCAATAGAACATATTCGTCAGTTCAAGCACAATCCTAGATACTTACAATCTATTGAATTTGACACGACAAAATTACATCTTAGCGCTAATCTAATTGAAACAATTGAAAATGCTGAGATTATAATAATTGCTACTCCTTCCGCTTTTTTAACAGCTCTTTTTAAGGACTTACCGGAAGGGCTTTTAAGTAATAAAATCGTTTTCTCAGCAGTTAAAGGAATTGTACCTGAATTCAATGCAATACCTGCACGATTTATTCATAAATCTTTTGCTACTCCATACAATAATATAGGAATTATTTGTGGGCCGTGCCATGCTGAAGAAGTCGCATTAGAAAGATTATCCTACCTTACAATTGCTTGTGAAAATAATCTTATTGCGAAAGAAATGTCAGAGTTATTAAAATGTAGATATATAAAAACAACGCTATCTGACGATTTATTTGGCACTGAATTTTCTGCAATACTAAAAAATATCTATGCCCTGTGCTCAGGTATTTCCGCAGGTTTAGGATACGGCGATAATTTTCAAGCAGTTTTAATTGCAAATTCACTTCAAGAAATAGAACGTTTTATTGATGTTGTAAGCCCTGTGCACCGCGATACAAAAACAAGCGCTTATTTAGGGGACTTATTGGTTACCTCCTACTCCAATTTTTCAAGAAATAGAACATTTGGACATATGATCGGTAAAGGTTATTCTGTAAAAAACGCACAATTGGAAATGAATATGATTGCTGAAGGTTATTACGCTACAAAATGCTTAATTGAAATCAACAAAAAATTTAAAGTAGAAATGCCAATTTTAGAAGCTGTTTATGAAATACTCTATAAAAATGCAAATCCTGCTCTTGAAATTAAAAAGCTTTCAAATAAATTATCTTAATTCAAATTCTGAATCCCTACTTTTGTCATCGTAAACTAGTAAAATGAAAGTATTCAAATTTGGTGGGGCTTCCGTGAAAGATGCGTCAGCAATCAGAAATGTCTCAAAAATAATGTCATTATTCCCTGATGAAGAAATTCTAGTTGTTTTATCTGCTATCGGAAAAACTACAAATAAACTAGAAAAAATTCATCAAGCATACCAATCAATGGATAAGTTGACATTCCTAAAAACTATTGCTGAACTAGAAAAATTCCATATTGATCTTTTAAATGAACTTTTTAAAACTCATTCAAATCCAATTTATAATAAAATTGAAGTGGTATTTGATCATCTAAAAGCTAAATTCAATTTACCATATTCTCAAAATTTTTCATTGGAATACGATCAACTTGTTTCTTTAGGAGAAGTCCTTTCTTCGTATATTCTGAGTGCTTATTTAAGCGAAAATGATTTTTCTGCAATGTGGATTGATGCACTAGAATTAATTCAAACGGATAATAATTTCCAAGAAGCTAATGTGGATTGGAAAAAAACTGAAATAGCTATTTCAAAGAAGATTTTACCAAAAATAAAAGAGAATAAATTATTAATTACTCAAGGTTTTATTGGTGCTACTGCAGATGGGAAATCAACTACACTTGGAAGAGAGGGCTCCGATTATTCTGCTGCAATATTTGCCTATTGTTGTAATGCTGAAAGTGTAACCATTTGGAAAGATGTTCCTGGAATGTTAAATGCTGATCCAAAATATTTTGAAAACACTAAAAAATTAGATAAAATATCGTACAAAGAAGCGCTAGAACTTTCTTATTACGGTGCCAGTGTTATTCACCCAAAAACTATAAAGCCACTCCAAAATAAAGGCATTCCACTTTATGTGAAATCTTTCCTTGAACCTTTAAATGAAGGGACAACAATTCATGCAAATAAAGAAAATGATAAGCTTATTGCATCTTTTATCGTGAAACATAATCAAGTCCTATTTTCATTTACTCCAAATGATTTCTCTTTCATTGTTGAAGAAAACCTAAGCACACTATTCAAAGGTCTCTCAGCTTGCTCTGCAAAAATTAACCTAATGCAAAATTCCGCCTTAAGTTTTTCTATTTTGCTAGACGAACTAAAAATTAACAAAGAAAAAATTCTCGATTACTTCAAAAAAGAATACACTATAAAATACAACGAAGGATTAGAGCTTATTACAATACGCCATTACGATGAGCAAATAATTTCGAAAATGACGAAAGGAAAAGTAATTTTAGTAGAACAAAAAACACGAGAAACTGCACGATTTGTTGTTAAAAATAAGTTGTAAATACCACTTTAAAGGTATGTTTTGAGGTACATTAAATCTTAAATTTGCACATGTTTGATCTCTCAACTATGAAAGTAGGAAGTAAGTCCGAAATTATCGCAATTGAAAATTCCTCTATTAAATCAAAACTGATAGAATTGGGTTTTTTAGTTGGTAGTTCATTAGAAGTTGTTTTCAAAGCACCATTGGGCGATCCAATTGCAATTGAAATAAATAGCACCGTAATCTCCTTGAGAAAGGATGAAGCTAATCTTATTAAAGTACGTAAAAAAAATTGATACTCATGTATCCATAAGTTTGCAATCAAATGAAAATTGCCCTATTTGGAAATCCTAATACCGGAAAAAGCTCTGTTTTTAATTTATTAACGGGTTTAAGGCAACAAATAGGTAACTTTGCGGGTGTTACCGTAGAAAAAAGAGAGGGCTTTCTTACTCTTGGAGATAAAAAATATTCAATTATCGATTTTCCAGGGGCCTATAGTTTGTATCCTCGTTCAAAAGATGAGAAAATTGTTTACGATCTACTCAAAAACAAAAATCAAGAATTATATCCTGACGCAGCGCTATTTATTGTTGATGCTGCTAATTTAGAACGCAATCTTTTATTTTTTACACAATTATACGATTTAAATATCCCCCTCATTTTAGTCTTAAATATGTGGGACCTTACTGCTAAAAGAGGCATTGAAATTAATATTAAAAAGTTAGAAGAGGCATTCCCAGGAGTTCAAATTGTTACTTCTAATGCACGACTTAGAATGGGAAAAGAAAGAATTATTCAAGCTATTCAAACTTTAAATCTCACTGCTAGGAAATCATTTTTTTTAGAAGATTATCAAGTTGCAGAAATTAATGACCAAGAAAAACAAATAACCGAAACAAATTTGCGCTACGAAAAAATTAAAAAATTAATCGAAGTAGTAGAGAAAGTAAAAGAAACAAAAACAGATACCTTTTCAAGAAAAATTGATAGAATTATCGTGCATCCAATATGGGGCTACGCAATTTTTATATGCATATTACTAACGATTTTTCAATTTATATTTTCTTTTGCAAGTATTCCAATGGAATTAATTGATGGTATTTTTACTGATTTTGCCGCTTATACCTCACAAATTCTTCCGGCAGGTGTTTTTAATAATTTAATCTGTCATGGAATAATTCCTGGAATTGGAGGTATTGTTGTGTTTATTCCACAAATTGCGCTTCTCTTTTTTTTCATTGCTATTCTCGAAGAAACAGGCTATTTAGCAAGAGTTGTTTTTATAATGGATCGCCTAATGAGACCTTTCGGATTAAATGGCAAAAGTGTTGTGCCACTAATGTCAAGTGTTGCATGCGCGATTCCCGCTGTTATGGCAACAAGAACTATTTCAAATTGGAAAGAACGAATGATTACGATATTTGTAGCTCCTTTTATGAGCTGCAGTGCAAGAATTCCAGTGTATACGCTCTTAATTTCTTTAGTAATACCTAAAATCTATTATTTTGGTTTTATCAACTTGCAAGGAATTGTCCTTTTTTCACTCTATAGCTTGGGTTTAATTGCAGTATTAGCAGTTTCGTTTATCATGAAATTTATTGTCAAAAGTGAAGAAAAAGGCTTTCTTTTGCTTGAGCTACCAAGTTATAAAAATCCGAGATGGCCAAATATCGGAATTAGTATACTTGAAAAAATCAAACTATTTATTTTCGATGCTGGAAAAGTTATACTGGCTATCTCCATTATTCTTTGGGCTTTGGCATCCTACGGACCAAATAATTCAATGGATGAAGCACTTGAAAAAACTAAAAAACAAAAACGGTTCACATCGTTGAGAAAAGTAGATAAAGATCGTGAACTTGCCTCATCAAAATTGGAAGCTTCATACATCGGAAGAATGGGGAAATTTATAGAGCCTGCAATAGAGCCGCTAGGCTACGATTGGAAAATTGGAATTTCCTTAATTACTTCTTTCGCAGCAAGAGAAGTTTTTGTGGGTTCCCTAGCAACGATCTATGCAGTACAAGACGATGGAGTTACCAAAACAAGGTTAATTCAGCGACTAAAAAGAGATAAAAATGCAAAAGGAAAAAAAACCTATACCCTTGCTTCTGGAGTATCACTAATGATTTTCTATGTTTTTGCAATGCAATGTATGTCGACAGTAGCAGTAGTTAAACGAGAAACAAATAGCTGGAAATGGCCTTTAATTCAACTAATAGTTATGGGAGTAATGGCATATTTCAGTGCTTTTTTAGCTTTTCAACTTTTAAAATAATTATAAAAATTTTAGCGCTTTTTTAATTTTATTTCTTTTAAAAAATTAAATCCTAAATAAAAAAGGTAAATTTATTCTCAAATGACACAAACTATTATTGTATTTCTGAGTATCGGATTAGCAATTTTATTTCTTTTGCGGCATTTTTGGAAAATGTTTTTTCAAAAAAAAGATTCATGCGCGGGATGTGGAATTTCTAAAGCAATGAAAACAAAGATTTAACTTTAAAAATAAAAAATGAGTCAATGTCAGTTATATAAGTACAATGCTACATTTTACACTGTTAAAAAAGAGAACTCAGAATTTTTTGGTTCAAGCTTTTCAGAAAATGAATTAGACAATGACCATGTTGCTTGGCTTAATTTTCACGGCTTAGATGATACTAAAAGTATTGAAGAGTTGTGCCATAAATTGGATCTTGATAAGCTCACCAATGAAAATATACACACTTCATCAAGAAGACCAAAAATTGAAGAATATCCAAAATATGTGTTCTTTCAAATTAAATCAGCGCTTCCGACAGAGAAAGATGATAATCTGTTAAACCAAGAACAAATTTCCTTCATTTTAGGGAGTAATTATTTGATTTCTTTTCAAGAAAAAGCTGCTGATCACTTTTCTGATATTAGAGATCGTATCATAAAAGCAAGGGGGAAAATTCGATCGAAAGGTCCAGACTTTTTATTAGCAAGTAGCGATAGTATTTTTCTAGACAAAGCAAACTTTCGATATTTCTCAAATTTAAAATCATCTTGTGCTAGCGCATTGGAAGAAATTGATGCGAACAAACAAATTCTTGAAGGTCTTACAAATTTATACTATGCTGTTCAAGGGCAGCGCATGAATCAAATCATGAAAGTATTGACAATCGTAAGTGCAATATTTATTCCTCTTACATTTATTGTTGGTGTATATGGCATGAATTTTGAAAATATGCCAGAATTAAAATACCAAAATGGTTATTTTATAATAATGGCTTGTATGCTTATTCTAGGTATAAGTTTATTGGCATATTTCATAAAGCGAGGTTGGTTAAACCGAGAAGATGAATAAAAAAATCTTGTTAATGTTATGTTAAAATAATTCAGGATTAGGACAAAAAGTAATAGATTTACATAAAAATAGAAACTATGAAAAAATTAATTTTATCATTTGCATTGATCTTTGGAACTTCTGTTCTAGTAAATGCACAAATTGAAAAAGGTCCAAAAATTGAATTCAGTAAGGAAGTTCATGATTATGGAAATATTAAATATGGTGGAGAACCAAATTGCACATTTGAGTTTAAAAATACTGGTAACGAACCTCTAATTATTACCAATGCAAAAGGCTCATGTGGCTGTACTGTTCCAGATTGGCCAAAAGAACCAATTGCACCAGGAGCAACTGGAGTAATCAAAGTAAAATATGACACTAACAGACCTGGACCTATAAACAAGAGTGTAACAATTTCTACAAATGTTACTACAGGAAAAGATGACCAAGGTAATCCTTCTTATTATGATGCAGTAATTCGTATTAAAGGTGAAGTTGGACCTGCTCCAGAAAGTGGGACGCCTGTTAACAATACTGGTGCACCAACTAACAACTAAATAAAACTTTTATTATTTATAAAGACCACTTGATAGTGGTCTTTTTTTTTGAGGAAAAATTTAAGTGAGGATGATTTCTGAAAAATCTGATACAGATTGTTGCCATGATTGTAAGTTGCCCTCACGTGTTATTTGTATGGTTTTCATTCCAGCCATATCTGCGGCGGCTAGTTCTTCTATTACATCCGAAAGAAATAAAATATTATTGGAAGGTAGTGCGAGTTTTTTCGTTATCAAGGAATATGTATCACTATCTCTTTTACTACCAATGTTGGTATCAAAATAATTTGAAAAATAAGTTGATAAATTACCTTTTACACTATGACTAAATAGTAACTTTTGAGCATTTACTGAACCTGAAGAAAAAATACCCATTTTCTTACCTAGCAAATTCCAATTTTCAAGCATTACAGGCACATCATCGTAAACGTGACCTAGTAATTCACCATTCTGATAACCCTTCTGCCATAAAATACCCTGCAAAGTTTTTAAAGGAGTTATTTTTAAATCCTGCCCGCACCATTTCTTTAATTGAAGTATTACCTCTTCACTTGTTGTAATATCTCTATTTTCATCTCTTTTAACTATTCTTAATACTTGACCAAAAGCGTACTTTACTTCCTTTATATTAGAAAGTTTATTGATATCATCAATATTTGAAAGAAAATATGGAAATAATACATCCTTTACAAAAGAAATGGAAGAAGTTGTGCCCTCAATATCCATTAAAATATAATCACAATCAATTTTCACGAGAAGGCATTATAAAGTTTGAAAATTTTAACTCAATTCCAGAATTTGTATAATCCGGAACCCAAGCACTAACATCCATAAAAACCCGTATTGCTTTAACAAAAGGATTTTTTTCTCCAGCATCAAACCAATGCTTTGTGCCTGCAGGGACGCTGATTAAATCTCCAGCCTCACAGAGTAAATTAAATACTGGCACATTGTCTAAATTAAACCAAAATAAACCTTTTCCGTCAACAAAAAAACGAATTTCATCTTCAGAATGTGTGTGCTCAGCAAGAAATTTAGTGCGTAAGGTGCTATAATTTTCTGTTGTAGCGTTAATGGATATGACATCTGCGGTCTTATAACCAGAATTCTTCATAAATGGTACTAAGTCTTTTGAATAAGCTGCTAATATTTCTTCTTGAGTAGCGTCATCATCAAAAACAATGTCACATTTCCATTGATCAAAAAAAATACCGTGACTAATTAAAAAAGTATGTATTTCTTTGGGACTATCATACTGAGTATTTAAGGAAGGAATAGAAAGTAGTGCCATTATTTTTGAGTTAAATTCCATTCAAATTGACAAAGATAATCCAAGGTTTCAAGATGTCTTTTTGCTTCAAATAAATTTTTTCCCCAAGCATAAGTTCCGTGCTTAGAAATAGCAAAACAAGAATGAAGAATTTCCGATTTTCGTGACCAGAGTTCCTTTTCAAAAAAAGACATGTCCTGACTATTTTCTAAAAGTGGAATTCTCAATTTCGAGAGATGAGAAACTTCTCCATCAAAGCCCTTTTGTATTTCATTTCCCTGAAATTCAAAATAATTTTTCTTTACTGAAGAAAGTAAAACAGGATAAAGACCATGGCTATGTAAGATAATTTTAGTTTCAGGAAAAAGCTTGTAAATAAAAAGATGAATAGCTGTTTCAGCAGATGGTTTAAAAGTAAGATTGTTTCCAGTAAAGTAACCATTTTCATCAATAGGAATAAAATCAATTTCAGCAATTATCCTTTTATCTATTCCAGAGCGAGAAATCCAAATTTGATTATTCTCGTCAATAAAAGAGTAATTAGTTGACGTAGCTGGAGACCAACCTTTCAGATTATATACCTTAATAGTTTCAATAAGTTCTTGAATAATTGAATATTTGCTCATATTAAAAAATTGAAAAAAGCATCCATTAGAATGCTTTTACAATGATATTAATTATTTATTCTATGATTTTAGTAATTCTTCCTTTACAAGTGCAGCCATAATTTTCCCATCTGCCTTACCTGCTAATTTTGCTGACAAAATACCCATTACTTTTCCCATATCTTGTGGTCCACTAGCACCAGTTTGAGATATTACTGCTATAACCTCAATTTTAATGTCTTCTTCACTAAGCATTTTGGGTAAGAATTCTTGAATTACATTCGCTTGTAAGAGTTCAACTTCAGCTAGATCTGCTCTATTTTGAGCAATATATAAATCATAGGTTTCAATTCGTTGTTTGTGTAATTTCATACAAATTTTAAGTGCTGTTTCTTCAGAAACTTCTCCATTTCCAGATGTGCTTTCTAACAAGAGTTTTGATTTGATATCTCTCAATGGCTCCAAACGATCTTTATCTCTTGCAAGCATCGCTTTTTTTATCGCCTCATTAATCATACTAGTAAAACTCATTAGTCTACATTATCATGTAAGAAATTATTACTGCGCAATCCCGATTTCCCGTCTTCCTCCTCTGAAAGTCCAAATCTTGAAACGGATTCTTCAGAACTTGGAATACTTTGATTTAACGAAATATTTCTGCGAACATAGGCTGGTTCATTTTCAAAATCAGCAATACCCTCGGCATTTTTTAACTTATTGGTATATTCCATAATTTTAAAAGATCTTTCCTGCGCTATTTTTTGTTGCTCTTCGGGCGTAGTATGTTTTACCTCTGAATCGAGCTCCATAATTACTTCATCTTCTAGCATATGTCGAACAATTTCTTCTTTTTCCTCAATTTTAGTTGAGCTTTCAGAAGCATCAGAATTAGAAACACCAATATCCCAAGAAAACTCAGGTTGAACATCTTTTTCTTCTGAATTGGAAGTTATTTCATTTTCAAGAAATGTTATTTCTTCTACAAAATTTGTATCCTCGTTTACATCTAAAATAGCAGAAGGATTAATCTCTACAGCAGATTCAAAGAGATCAAAGGATTTTTTTTCACCAAAATTTTGTGAAATTGATTCTGCAGGAATAGTATTATCAGTTATTTGTTCCGATTTTAAAAAAGGCTCCTCTGAAAACGCATCTTTGGAATTTCCAGAACCTTCAACAGAACTAACTGGATTCGTCAAAAGACTTGTGATTTCTTTATTGTTTTCACCATGTAAATCTACAACTTTCCGTTCTGGCGCCTTTTCAAAGCCATTTAATGGTACATCTTTTAAACCAGCTGCAATCAAAGTTATACTGATTTTTTCACCCAATGAACTATCAAGTCCATGACCCCAAATTACATCTGCAGTAGCACCAGCAGCTTCTTGAATATAATCGGTGATTTCAGTAATTTCATCCATCATCACTTCTTTAGATCCATAGGTAATATTTAATAATACATACCGAGCTCCATCAATTTCATTGTCCATAAGTAAAGGAGATGAAAGAGCAGATGTAACAGCTTCAAGAGCACGATTTTCACCTTCAGCACTTGCGCTACCCATGATTGCGTGACCACTATTTTTTAAGACAGTGTTCACATCGTTGAAATCTACATTTATTACTCCTGTTACAGAAATTACTTCAGCAATTCCTCTTGCCGCTACAGTTAAAATATCATCAGCATAGGAAAACGCATCTGTAAGAGACATATCTTTTCCAAATTCTCTCAATCTTTCATTATTAATCACAAGAAGTGTATCAACATTTTCACGCATTTTATTCAAACCTTCCTCTGCTTGGATACGGCGTTTTTTTCCTTCAAAATTAAATGGAATCGTTACTATGCCAACGGTTAAAATACCTAAATCCTTTGCAACTTTTGCAATTACTGGAGCTGCTCCAGTTCCTGTGCCACCTCCCATACCAGCAGTCACAAATACCATTTTAGTATTCTTTGAAAGTAATTCGCGAATTTCATCAATATTCTCATTCGCTGCTGCCATTCCAACTTCAGGAAGCATTCCTGCACCTCTACCATCAGTTAATTGAGTTCCTAATTGAATCTTATAAGGCACAGGAGAAATATCGAGTGCTTGACGATCAGTATTACATACAATAAAGTCTACACCAACAATTCCCTTGTTGAACATATGATTTACTGCGTTACTTCCACCACCTCCAACACCAATAACTTTTATAATTGAGTTATAGTCTCTCGGTAAGTCAAATTCCATTTTCGGCATATCAAATTCCATAATATTATTTTAATAGTAATTAATTTTCATCTGTAAAAAATCCTTGTGCTTTAGTTAAAAACTTATCAAAAAAAGTTCCTCTTCGTTCTCTATTTGAGTGCTTTGTAACTTCTTCTTTAATAGCTTTAGTAACCACAGGTTCCTTTGTATCATCTAGCTTTTTAAATCCTTGCAAAACCAAACCAATTCCAGTAGAGAACATTGGACTTTCTATGCCTTCAATATCATTTGAATTAGCAAGATGCTCTGTTGGATATCCAATTCGAGTATCCATTCCTGTCATATATTCAAACAATTGCGTTAAATGCTTTAATTGTGCACCGCCTCCAGTAACTACAATTCCACCTATTAACTTTTTACTGTAGCCAGAATTTTTAATTTCATAATTCACCAACTCAATTATCTCTTCCATTCTAGCTTGAATGATATTTGACAAGTTTTTAAGAGTAATCTCTTTTGGTTCTCTCCCTCGTAATCCTGGAATGCATACTACTTCATTTTCTCTGTTTTCAGAAGCACTTGCACTGCCGTATTTTATTTTTAATGCTTCCGCGTGGCGAGATAGGATTTTACAACCCTCTCTTATATCGTTTGTAATAATGTTTCCACCAAAAGGAATAACTGCAGTATGACGAATAATTCCATCCTGAAATATAGCAATATCAGTTGTACCTCCGCCTATATCTACTAAAACAATTCCAGCTTCTTTTTCTTCATCACTTAAAACGGCATCTGCAGAAGCAATAGGTTCAAGAATAATATCACGCACATTCAAATTCGCTCTTTCAATGCACCTTTTAATGTTCATCACATTATTAATTTGCCCGGTAATAATATGAAAATTTGCTTCTAAACGAACACCAGCCATTCCAATAGGTTCTTTTATTTCCGGAGAACCATCGACAATGTATTCTTGAGGAATAACATCAATAATTTCTTCTCCAGGAGGCATAACCATTTTATGCATATCGTCAACAAAGAAATCAATATCTTCCTGAGAAATCTCACTTGTATTATCCCTTTTTGTATACATTCCCCTGTGCTGAATACTTTTTATATGCTGTCCAGCTATTCCAACATAGACATTTTTTATTGTCAAAGTTCCCTCTTTACATAATTGAGCAGCATTTACAGCAGCTGTTATAGACTGAACTGTTTTTTCAATATTTGCAACAACGCCGTGCATTACTCCCATGGATTCACTTTTACCCATTGAAATAATTTCAATTTTATTATGTTCATTTTTACGACCAATAAAACAGGCAATTTTAGTTGTTCCTATATCTAAGCCAACAATAACACGAGTATTACCTTGTCCGCTATCTTCTTTTTCTACAAACGATTTGTCCTTCATATTTTACACTTATTTCATCATATTTATCCCAACCTTCATAGGGCATTGCTTCTTCATAAAAAACCTTCAATCGATCAAACTTTTCTTTTATTTCTTGTTCTGAATATGCAGAACCAAAAATTATTTTTTGATCGCCGAGCAGCGGAATTAATATAAAATCGCCATTTTTTACCAAATACACTTGGCCAATAAGTTTTGACATTAATGTATCCTTACAAACATAACTTGAAATTCGATAGATTTCATCAATTTTTCTAATACTTTTCAATGAGTCGTTGTTGATAATTTCTGGCACTGATTTATGGGAAAACTTGTCCTTTATAAAGCCTGAAAATATAAGTACACGTGCAGTATGAAGATCAGATCGATTCATCATAAATCCGTCGTCATCGATATAAAAACTTTGACCATAAGAATTGAAAATACGAGCAATGGGTTTTCTCAATTCAATTTTTAAAAACCATTTCATTCCAATCTGTCGATAGGCCTTTACATTTTTTACCTCTGTCATTTGAGCAATAGCCTTTTCAATTTTATGTATATTAATAGCATTATTCTGCTGACCATCAAACACCAACCT
This sequence comes from Flavobacteriales bacterium, assembly GCA_009926125.1. Classification (GTDB taxonomy): domain Bacteria; phylum Bacteroidota; class Bacteroidia; order Flavobacteriales_D; family Crocinitomicaceae; genus UBA952. Next base: position 14,510 of record RFPM01000003.1, read on the forward strand.
GAGAAATCTTAAACGATCCCACAATTCCTTTTCTGTTAGAAATGTATTTTCTCCTTCAACATGTATCGAAATTTCAGGATTTATAATTTTTTTATTATTTTCTTGCTGATTTGAGAAAACAAAAACGGTAATTACACCAGCTCCAAGAAATATCCATAAAAGAATTTTCAACCATTTTTTCATTCTGCAGTAGTTAAATTTGAAGATAATATTTCCTTTAAGGGAGCAACTATTTTATCAATGTCACCTGCTCCAATCGTCAGTACAATTCCTTTATCAAATTGATTAAAATATTGTAAGGCTTCAGAAGGCGACAATAAAAATTTCTTTGGTAATTCCACTTTAGAATATAGCCAAGCGCTTGAAATACCATAAATTGGTTCTTCTCTTGCTGGATAAATTGGCAATAAGATTAATTCATCCAATTTTGATAATTCTGCAGCAAATTCCATAGCAAAGTCTCTCGTTCTAGAAAATAAGTGCGGCTGAAAAATTCCTGTAATTTTTTTATTGGGATACAAATTTCGTGCTGATTCAATTAAAACCTTCAATTCATTTGGATGATGTGCATAATCATCGATAAAAACCAAGTCCTCTGTCCGAATTTGATAATCAAATCGTCTTTTCACTCCTGTAAAACTTGAAAGTCCATTTCGAATTTCTAATTCACTCATTCCTAAAGAATCTAAAAGTGCTATACAAGCGAGTGCATTCTCTGCATTATGAGAGCCTGGTATTCCCAACTTAACATTTTGCCAAAAATTTGTTTTTAAACGTACATCCGAAAAAATAAAGCCATCTCGAAAAACTAAATTATTCATGCTATAATCTGCCGTTTCAGAATGAAGAGCATAGGATACTTTTTTGGCTAATGTTGGAAGATTTAAGCCCTCCTTTTCAATCAAAAAGCCACTTGGCTCAATTTTCATAGCATATTGTCGGAAACCTTCATTAAATTGTTCTATACTCCCATAAATATCTAAATGATCAGGATCTACACCCGTCACAACACTTGAAAAAGGGGAAAGCTTTAAAAAAGATCGATCAAACTCATCCGCTTCAACAACTGTCCAATCGCTTGTCTGAGAAAGCACCAAATTTGAATTAAAATTAGTAGCAATTCCGCCTAAAAATGCATTGCATTTCCATGAAGAGTGGTCTAAAATATGAGCAAGCATAGAGCTAGTTGTTGTTTTTCCATGCGTTCCAGCGACACATAATCCTTTTGATTGTCGTGTTATAATTCCTAGCACTTCCGCACGTTTATAAACTGTAAACTCATTACTAATAAAATAGACAAGTTCCTTCATGTCCTCCGGAATTGCTGGAGTAAATACCACAAATGTTGTCGTCTTATTTTTAAATTCATTTGAGATTTCTTCCCCTAAATCTTCGTAATGAATTTGACAGCCTTCTGCCTCTAATTTACTTGTTAAATCGCTAGCGCTTTTATCATAACCAGCGACTTTAAATCCTAAATTATTAAAATACCTTGCAAGAGCTGACATTCCAATTCCACCAATACCTATAAAGTAGACATTTTTAAAATCACTAAATAGATTTTTATTTTGTTCCATTTTCTATTAAACTATTTTCGAATGCATCTACAATATCAGCAGTAGCATTTAATTTTTGTATTTTTTTTATCTCAATAGAAAGAAGCTCACATTTTTCTTTTTGCTTCAATAAATCCAATGCAATCTTGAATAAGGAGTCAGGTGCTTCAGAATCAGCAATTAGAACTGCAGCATTTTTTGCAACTAGTGCATTAGCATTTTTTGTTTGGTGGTCTTCGGCAACATTTGGAGAGGGCACAAGAATTAATGGTTTTTCTACGATACATAATTCAGAAACTGAAATGGCACCAGCACGCGAAATAATTAAATCGGCAGCAGAATAAGCCAAGTCCATTCGTTCAATAAATTGATACAAACAAATATTCTTTAATTCTTTATCCTTTAAATCAATAAGAAGTTGAGAATGGTATAATTTACCACACTGCCATATAATCTGTACTCCTGAATTCATTATTTCTGCAAGATTTTTTTGAACAGAAATATTAAGGGTTTTAGCACCTAAACTTCCCCCAATAACCAATATTGTAGGTTTTTCAGGGTCTAAGCCAAAAAAAGAACATGCCTCAGCTTTGGATTTCAAACTAGCTGAAAATTCTTTGCGAATTGGATTTCCAGTTAATACTACTTTAGAATTTGGAAAAAATCGTTCCATTCCCTCGTAAGCGGTACAAATACAAGCAGCTTTTTTGGCTAAAATTTTATTTGTTTTTCCTGGAAACGAATTTTGTTCTTGAATTACCGTGGGCATTTTCAAAAAATTTGCCATCATCAATGTCGGACCACTTGCATAGCCTCCAACACCAATAACAATTTGGGGCTTAAAATCGATAAGAATTTTTCGAGCTTTTAATAAACTTCCAAGAATTTTAAATGGAAGTAGGAGATTTGAAAAGGAAAATTTTCGTTGAAGACCAGCTATCTTCAAACCCACGATATCGTAGCCCGCTTGAGGGACTTTTTCCATCTCCATTTTCCCTCTAGCGCCGACAAAAAGAATTGAAGCGCTTGGATTGCGTTTTTTTATTTCATCTGCGATTGCAATCGCCGGAAAGATATGTCCTCCTGTTCCTCCTCCTGATATAATTGCACGTTCAATCAACATAAATACACTTCTTTAAGATACAAAAACACCCTCTTCCTTTTTTCCCTTTTGTATTTGATTGGAAAAAGATTGGATTACTCCAATTGAAATACAAGCCATAATTAATGCTGAACCACCCATAGCAAGAAAAGGCATATTTTGACCTGTAACAGGAAAAACTCCAGTACAAACTAACATATTAATACTTGCCTGTGTTAGTAAATGAACCCCGATTCCCATAGAGGCGTAAGTTTGGAATAAATCATCTGTTTTCAATGAAATACGAATAATTCGAAACAATAAAATAAGGTAAAGCAAGACAAGAAAAAAAGAAGAAAATAAGCCAAATTCTTCTACAAAACTTGCATAATAAAAATCCGCATAAGCTTCTGGCAAATATTCTTTTAATTTACCATCACCAACACCTTGTCCAAACAAAGAACCATTGTGAATAGCCAACTGGGCGTTATTTGATTGCGCATTGGCAATGTTACCCATATCATTTTCAACACGTTGATTGAATCTGCTTACCCAAGTATCATAGCGAGGTAAAAGATTAAGCTGAGGAACAGTTACATGAATACCAATTACAAGCGCAACTAATCCAATTCCACCTGCAGCTAATGTTGTAAGTTTTAAAAAAGGAACTCTTCCAATAAACAGCATTGCCATTGAAAGTAAAAAGAGCATGGCGGCGGTTGAGAAATTATCTTTTATAATAAGTCCACAAATTAATAATATTGGAATCATTAAGGGAACAATTCCTTTTTCCCAATCATTCAATAATTCCTTTTTTCGGACAAGTAAACGAGAAATATATAGAATCAAGGCAAGCTTTGCAAAGTCAGACGATTGAAACGTTAAGCCAATAAATGGAATACGGATCCAACGGCCTGCGTCATTTACTTTTGCACCAAAAAAAATGGTAAAAAGCAGCAAAGCAAGTGCAATATAATAGGCAAATTTTGAAAGTTGATAGATGTATTTTGAGTCGACTCTATGAATAAAAAACATAGAGGCAAATCCCAATAAAACATAGATAAAATGCTTAAAAAGATATTGAAAAGGTGTTCCTCCCTCAATTTTTACAAGTATAGGCACAAAACTATACACTGTTACCAAAGAGAAAGCCATCATTAAAATCGTAATAATCCATATTACAGGATCACCTTTAAGGTATTTTAAATAGGATCTTAAATTGGGGTTAATATCTTTTATTTCCATTTTAGTTATAAATCAATAAATTTTCAATTACAACTTTCTAACCGCCTGCTTGAATTGATTTCCTCGGTCTTCATAGTTTTCAAATAAATCAAAACTTGCGCAAGCTGGAGAAAGTAAAACTGTTTCATTTTTTTTCGCTAAACGATAAGCATAAGCAACTGCCTCTGTTGCAGATCCAGCTTCTACAATCGTTTCTACAAGGTGACCAAAAGCCTTGATGATTTTTTGATTGTCAATGCCAAGACAAATAATTGCTTTCACCTTGTCCTTTACCAAATTACTTAATTCGGAATAATCATTTCCTTTGTCCACACCACCCATAACCCAAACAACGGGGTTTTCCATTGTTTCCAATGCATACCAAGTTGAATTTATATTTGTGGCTTTGGAGTCGTTTATAAATTCAATTCCATTTACTTTCGCCACAAATTCAAGGCGGTGCTCAACATTTTCGAAGTCCTCAAGACTTTCACGCACAACACTCTTGCGAATTTCAACAATGCGTGCAGCAATCCCTGCTGCTAACGAGTTTTGGGTATTGTGCTTACCCTTCAAAGCTAATTCGTGAATTGACATAGTTAATTGGTCTTTTATATTGATTATTAGTTGATTATTTACAGCGTAAGCACCTACTTTTATTTCTTCTTTCAATGAAAAAGGTGCAAGATTCATTGAAAGCTTTCTTTTTGATAATTCTTCTCTAATTATTGGATCATCATAATTGTAGATAAACCAATCCTCGTGATTTTGATTATTGAGAATTCTAAATTTTGAATCCACATATTTTTGCATTTGATTTTCATAGCGATCCAGATGATCTGGTGTTATATTTGTAAGTATTCCGATGTCAGCTTTGAAATCAAACATGTCATCCAATTGAAAAGAACTCAGTTCAATCACATACCAATCGTGGTCGCCTTCTGCCACTTGTTTCGCAAAACTTTTTCCAACATTTCCTGCTAAGCCAACATCCCATCCTGCTTTCTTCAAAATATGATGGGTAAGCATTGTTGTAGTTGTTTTCCCGTTACTTCCTGTAACACAAATAGATTTTCCTCTGGTGTAGTAGCCAGCGAATTCTATTTCAGAAATTATCTTGACTTGCTTATTTCGAAGAGCGCGCATTAAGTCGGTTGTTTCAGGAATTCCCGGAGACTTAACAATGAGCTCAGCTTGAAAGATACGATCTGTAGAATGTGTATTTTCTTCCCATTCAATTTGATTATTGTCTAACTCTGTTTTATAATCCGCTTTGATTTTTCCTGCGTCTGAAACAAAAACATTCCATTCTTGTTTTTTTGCAAGAAGAGCTGCACCAACGCCACTTTCGCCAGCGCCCAAAATAACAATATGTTTATTTTTACCCTCCACAGTTTAACGTAATTTCAATGTTACAATCGTTATAACAGCCAATAAAACAGCAATAATCCAAAAACGCGCAACTATTTTTGCCTCATGAATTCCTTTCTTTTGATAATGATGGTGCAAGGGTGCCATCAAGAAAATTCTCCTGCCTTCACCGAACTGTTTCTTTGTGAATTTGAAATAACCCACTTGCAGTATTACCGATAGATTTTCAATTAGAAAGATGCCACACAAAACTGGTATAAGTAATTCCTTTCGTATTGAAATTGCAAAGACAGCAATAATTCCTCCCAATGCTAGACTTCCTGTGTCTCCCATAAAAACTTGGGCAGGATAGGAATTATACCATAAAAATCCAATACATGCACCCACAAAAGCGGATATAAAAACCACTAATTCTTCAGCATTTGGGATGTACATGACATTCAGATAATCCGCAAACTTATAATTAGAGCTAACGTAAGCCAATACTGCTAATGCAATTCCAATAATTGCCGAAGAACCTGTTGCTAAACCATCTAAACCATCCGTCATATTTGCACCATTGGAAACAGCAATTACAATAAAAATGACTATCGGAATAAAAAGTAGCCAGCCATAAGATTTATGAGAATCGCCAATCAACCAATTGTAATTAAACTCATTCCCCTTCATAAACGGAATTGTGGTTGTCATATCATCCGTTTTAATCCATTTATAATTCTCCCCTTCATTTTGAATATGTCTTTGCGTTACAAAAGCTTCATTCATTTTTAAGCGATAATTCAAAGCAACTCTTTTATGAACAACTACCTCATCAGAAAAATAAAGGATACAACCTACTATTAAACCAACTCCTATTTGTCCTATAATTTTAAAACGACCTTTTAAACCCTCCTTGTTTTTCTTAAAAACCTTAATGTAATCGTCTAAAAATCCAATTAACCCAAGCCAAATGATTGAAATAATCATTGTAATAACATATACATTTTGGAGCTTAGCAAATAACAAGGTTGGTATTAAAATTGCTGCAAGAATTATGATTCCACCCATTGTTGGCGTTCCTGATTTTTCAAGTTGCCCTGATAATCCTAAATCACGAACCGTTTCACCGATTTGCTGATTACGCAATTTATTGATTATGCGTTTACCGAAATGAATCGACACAAAAAGAGACATAAGCAAGGCCATTGCAGCACGAAAGGAGATGTAATTGAATAAACCTGCACCTGGAAAATTGAACTTATCGAGGTAATCAAAAATATAGTATAGCATTACTTATTTAATTCGTTAAACATATTTTCTGTAATTTTCAAATCATCAAAATCATGACGAACACCCATAATTTCTTGGTATTTTTCATGACCTTTTCCTGCAATCAAAATAATATCACCTGTATTTGCTAATAGAATTGCAGTCTTAATTGCTTGCTTTCTATCTTGAATTGTTATTGATTTTTGCTTTTCAATATCATCTAAACCCGCTTCCATTTCTAATAAAATAATTTCAGGGTTCTCAGTTCTTGGATTATCAGATGTGAGTAGAACATTAGTGCTTTTATCGCAGGCAATTTTTGCCATTAGCGGTCTTTTTGACTTATCACGATCTCCTCCGCACCCAATTACTGTTATTACTTTAGAAGCTCCTTTACGAATACCATTAATTGTTTTTAGCACATTTTCCAATGCATCAGGAGTATGAGCATAATCAATAATCGCTGTAATACCTTTAGCACTTTGAACGTATTGAAATCGACCCTCAACAGATTCAAGAAGGCTCATTGTTCGCAAAACTTCAAGTTCATCTTTCTCGAGCAAAAGTGATACGCCATAAACTGCCAATAAATTATATGCATTAAATTCACCAACAAGTCGAGAATAAACTTCCTTTCCATTAATTTTTATCACCAAGCCAGTAATCTCATTCTCTATTACTTTTCCTTTAAAATCTGCTGGTGTTTTTAGAGCAAAAGTATGTTTTGAAGCAAGTGTATTTTGGAGCATTATCAACCCATTTTTATCGTCAGTATTGACAAGGGCAAAAGAAGTAGCAGGTAATAAATCAAAAAAAGTTTTTTTTACTCGGATATATTCTGAAAAAGTTTTGTGGTAATCCAAATGATCATGAGTAATATTTGTGAATACAGCACCAGAAAAATTTAATCCTGAAATTCTATTTTGATGAATTGCGTGTGAACTAACTTCCATAAAACAATGCGTGCAATTCTCAGTCACCATTTGAGCAAGCAAACGATTTAAACTTACTGGATCCGGAGTTGTATGTGTTGCAACAATATCAGTAGAACCAACTTTATTTACAACCGTTGAAATTAAACCGCATTTATATCCTAAATCTGAAAAAAGTTTATAAAGAAGAGATGTGCATGTCGTTTTCCCATTGGTTCCTGTTATACCAATAAGTTTTAATTTCTTAGAAGGATTCTCAAAAAAGTTACAAGACATTGATGCCAATAAAGCTGAGGTATCACTTGTTTTTATGATTGTTGAATCAGATAAATCTGGAATATTGTTTTGTACAACGAAAATTCTACAGCCTTTATCGTGTGCTTGCTGAACAAATAAATGGCCGTCAGTAGCACTTCCTTTAATTGCAAAGAAAACAGAGGAAGAATTTGCCTGACGAGAATCAAAAATCAAAGACCCGACAGGATGTTCCAAAGAACCTACAACAGATTCAGTTTTAATATTCAATAATATGTCAGACAACATCATCATTGCAATTCTATTTTTATTAATTGACCTTTAGTTGGCAGTATTCCCGGATTCAAAGATTGTTTAGTTACAAGTCCGCAACCAGTTAATTTGACAATCAAGCCCCTACTTTCAAGAAGAAAGACAGCATCCTTAGCTGTTAGTCCAAGAACATTTGGAATTTTATCTTTAAGAATTATTTTTTTTGAGAGTTGAACAGAACCTTTTAGAGTATCGGCAGATAACCATTCGCCATTGTAATTTAATTTATAACGAATTTGCAATTGATCTAATACAGCTATTATATCTCGTTTATTTCCTTTCTTAACAAGTGGCAAAACATTCTTTTTCTTCGCATTTTGATTGATTGCCTTGTGATAAGAAAGTGTTGATGCATAAATTTTGTTGGCAATTTCTGCAAAAACAGTTCCTGAAACCCTCGCGCCATAAATTTCCTTCTTAGGATTTGAAATTACTACGATACAAGAATAGATTGGTTTATCAGCCGGGAAATATCCTACAAATGAAGCTTGGTAAGCACTGTTTCTTTGATCGTTGTATAATTTATTTTCGCCAATTAATTTTGCTGTTCCTGTTTTTCCAGCAATTTTAAAAAGAGAGCTTTTTAAATCAGACCCAGTACCATCTGTCATGACACCTTTTAGACAAGATTGCAGAATTTTAATAGTATTTTCAGAACAAATTTCTTCACGAAGAACAACTGGATTAAAATTCTTTACAACCTTACCATATCTCTCAATTCTTTCCACAAAAAGTGGGCGAAGCAATTTTCCTTCATTTGCTACTGCATTGTAGAATGCCAAAGTTTGAAGAGGCGTTTGTTGTAATTCGTAACCAATTGCCATCATAGGAATAGAAAGTGCCGACCAACCCGGAGTACCAATTTTTGGGATAACTGGAAAAGCTTCTCCTTTAATCGCAACACCCAATGGCTGAGTTAAACCAAATTGCTTTAAACGTGCTAAAAACTTTTCTGGATCGTTATGATAAGTACGGTAAATAAGTTGTGCAATAACATTGGATGATTTTTCAAATGCTTTTTGAATTGTTATGGTGCCATAGCCAATACCGTGATTGGAATCCTCTAAACGTTTCCCGGGAAAAGAATATGAGCCAACAGCAGAAACCTTATCTGTAATTTTGAATTTCCCATCTTCTAGACCAGCCATTAAAGAAGCTAACTTAAAAGTTGACCCCGGCACCTCATGAAAACCAACAGCATAATTGTAAGACTCAGTATATGATTTATTATCATTATTTGTAAGGTTTGCAATAGCACGAATAAAGCCTGTTTTTACTTCCATCACTATTACACTTCCATGTTCAGCATCCATATCTCTTAATTGTCTTTCTAATTCAGAATGAGCTACTTCTTGGATTTCTTTATCAATAGAGGTAATTACATTTGCTCCCTCAACTGACTCTCTTGTAATTTGTCCCGTTTTTTTCCAACCTGTCGAAAATTTCTGTTCTAGTTCTGCGCCGTCCTCGCCTCTCAAGTATTCGTAAAATGCCCCCTCAATTCCAACTCGCTTTTCTACACCTCTATCCACGGAGTAATACCCAAGAGTTCTTCTCAATAAATTTCCATTAGGTAGTTCACGCTCAATAATCGCATCTGTATCAATTAAGCCACCCTTCATTCGTCCTATTTTGAAGATTGGTAATTTCCTTAGTCGTTTTCGCTCGTCGTTTGTGACTTTTTTCCTTATTAGTAAATAGCGTGATTTATTGGCACGTGCTTTTTGAATTGAATTAATGTATTCTCGGGCTGATTTATCAGGATACATTTTGTGAAGACCTTCTGCTAAATCTGATAATTCATCATCAAAAACTTTTTGGTCAATAACCGTTGGATCCATGTGAATATCAAAATAGGTAACTGACGTAACTAGCGGATTCTTGTTGCGGTCTAAAATCTCCCCCATTCTAGGAATTCGATTTACTGTTCGAACAGGTATTTTTAAATCTGAGGAATCAAAAAAAGTTGAACGGCCTTCTAATTGTAAAGAAATAGTATTGTAGAGCACTGTTATCATAATAATAACAAAACCAAAATAGATGGCATAAGCCCTGTAATAAAGAAAGTTTTTCTCTTTACTCATCTTTTTTCTTTTTCAAACGAATTACTTTTGTCGCATTTTTAGTCTCTTTCAATTCTCTCTTTTCTAGTCTTTCTACTAATTTGTAGCGTCTTGTAACAGTTTCTAATTTTGATTTTACCTCTATGTATTCGGCAGCATTTTGATCGTATTCTCTCTGGGCATTATCAATGTCAACCGAAATTTGTTTTCCATAATATCCTTTTGCTATAATAAGTAGAAGCAATGCAATTAAAAAAAAGATATAATTCAAATTATTTAACACGAATTCCTTGGTTAAAAAATCTCCATTCAATATTTGGGAAAATGCACTAGTTTTCCCCGAACGCTTTTTAGTTTCGTTCTCACTTGAAGGTGCTTGCTTATTTATATTTTTATCCTCAGTCATTCTTCTCTGCAATTCTTAATTTTGCGCTTCTTGCGCGACTATTTAATCTAATTTCATCCTCGTCGGGAACAAGCGGATGTTTTATAAGCTCTTTAAATGGCTTTAATACATTTCCAAAGAAATCTTTCTGAATTTCACCCTCAAAAGAGCCGCGTTTCATAAAATTTTTCACCAAGCGATCTTCCAAAGAATGGTATGATATCACTACTAATCTTCCACCTGGCTTCAATAATTCACTTGATTGTAGAAGAAGTTGTTTTAAGGCATCTAATTCTTGATTGACTTCTATTCTAATTGCCTGAAAAACCTGTGCATAAAATTTATGGTCTTTAAATTTTGGGGCAAATGGCTTTAAAACAGCCATTAATTCAAAAGTTGTTTTAATTGATTTTGAGGCACGTTGACGGATAATTTCACCAGCTAAAGCACGAGAATTACTTAATTCGCCGTAATATCGAAAAATTGAAATAAGTTTATCTTCACTATCAAGGTTCACAACTTCAAATGCAGAACGCTCTGAATTTTGGTTCATTCGCATGTCCAAAGGCGCATCTTCACGAATTGAAAATCCTCGTTCTGGCAAATCAAATTGATGCGAAGAAACGCCCAAATCTGCCAATAAGCCGTCTATAGCATCAAATTTGTGAGCCTTCAAATGATTTGATAAATAAATAAAATTTGAAGGAACAAAATAAAAATTTGGGGCTTTCCAAGTATTTTCTTTTGCAGCAGCATCTTGATCGAAAACAATTAATTTACCCTGCTCATTAATTTGCTTGAAGATTTCTTTTGCATGACCGCCACCACCGAAAGTGACATCCACATAAACACCTTCTGGCTTAATTTCTAAACCCTGAATGCATTCCTGCAACAAAACTGGTATGTGGTACGGTATCTTTTTATCCATTATCCAAATCGCCCATTACATCATCCGCCAAATCAGCGAAGTCTGCCATGTTCCCTTCAATCAGATTGAAGTATTTGGATTTATCCCAGATTTCAATTCGGTCATTGTATGCAATGAGCATTACCTCTTGCACTAACCCAACACGCTCCATAAGCGTAGTTGGGATCAATACCCGGCCAGCATTATCCAATGCTATCTGCTTTGCTCCTTGATGAAACAAACGATAAAACATTCGATTTTTCGGCTTAAACAAGTTCATTTTTGAAAGTCGAGCACTTACCTTTTCCCATTCTGGAAGTGGATAAAGCGTCAAGCAATCCTCAAAACCTTTGTTTAACATAAAATCACGTTGAGACGCAGGGGGAAGCTGCTTCCGTAAACCGGAAGGAAATAGAAATCGACCTTTTTCGTCCAATTTTACCTCGAATTCTCCAACTAAACCTGCCATAGCGTTATAATGGGTAAAAATAATGGAATTTTACCACTTTTTACCACTTAACTTTTAATTGTTCATAACTTTTAACGTTTATATCCGAAAAAGGTTGCGATACAAAGTTTAATATTTTTTTAAACTCTTTAAAAACAATAGTTTTAAGATTTGTGGGAATATGTGGTAAACTTTTTAACAATTAATGTCAATAAGTAAAGAAATTAAAATTTTGGCTTATTTTATGTCTACTTTTGCCACATGTCAAAAAATTTAAAGAGCTGGGTTCTTCTTCTAATTCTTGCTTGTATTTGGGGGAGTTCTTTTATGCTGATGAAGAAAGGGATGTTTACTGAAAATGGTGAAAAAATATTCAGTGCGCTACAAGTGGGAAATTTAAGAATGTTAATTGCCTCCGCCATTCTACTTCCACTTTCACTTTACAATTTAAAAAAAATAAAAAATAAAAAACAGCTTCTTTATTTATGTATTGTTGGCTTTTGCGGGAATTTTTTTCCTGCATTTTTATTTACCTATGCAGAAACTGAAGTCTCATCTGGTTTTGCAGGGATGCTTAATAGCTTTACTCCTATCTTTACGCTAGTACTTGGCTTTGTACTGTTTTTGAATCGCATGACAAAATTTCAAGTTGTAGGAACGATAATTGGAACTATCGGCATTTATTTTTTAATTACTTCAGGAAAAAATGTGTCATTTAAAGGAGACTGGAGTCATATTTTTGCGATTATTCTAGCAACTTTTTTATACGGCCTAAGCTTGAATACAATTAAATATAAATTGCAGGACTTATCAGCTGCAGAAATAACTTCCTTGGGCTTTCTCCTTGTTTTTTTACCATCTCTTTTTGGTTTCTTTTTTCTCAATACAGCTAGTGTTTTTTTAGAAAACTCAGAAGCAATGAATGGCTTTTCTGCAATTGCAATTCTTGCAATTGTAGGAACGGCACTTGCAGTATTTCTTTTTAATGGTATTATTCGAATTTCTTCAGCTCTTTTTGCAAGTGGAGTAACTTATTTTATTCCAATTGTAGCGATAATAATTGGTTTTTATTATGGTGAAACGATCTCAAATTGGCAAATCTTAGCAATGTTCATTGTTCTAATCGGTGTTGTTTTAGCTAATTATGGAGCAAAACTATTTTCTAGAAGCAAGAAAACATAAAAAAGTTTGTTGTAAAAGAATAAAATTGTATCTTTGCAATCCTAATTTTAGGGACTAATAAATAAAAATAAGCTATTATGTACGCAATTGTAGAGATAGCAGGGCAGCAGTTTAAAGTGCAAAAAGACCAAAAGGTTTATGTACATCGATTAGCAGCAGAAGTTGGTTCAAAACTTACATTTGACCGCATTTTGTTGATTGATAACGATGGAAAAATCAACGTTGGCGCCCCGGCTATAGAAGGTGCAAAAATCACCGCAGAAGTAAATGATCACGTGAAAGGTGACAAAGTAATCGTTTTCAAAAAGAAACGAAGAAAAGGTTATAAAAAACGAAATGGTCACCGTCAACAATTTACATCTATTACAATTAAAACAATAAAAGCATAAATTAACCTTCCCTATTTTTAGGAAAAAAATAAAAAACAATGGCACATAAAAAAGGAGCTGGTAGTTCAAAAAACGGAAGAGAATCTCATAGCAAACGTCTTGGCGTAAAAATCTTTGGGGGGCAAGCTGCAATTGCAGGAAATATTATTGTTCGTCAACGAGGAACACATCATCACCCAGGATCCAACGTAGGAATAGGTAAAGATCACACTCTATTTGCTCTTACTGATGGACTTGTAGAATTTCGCAAGAAGAAAGACAATAGATCTTTTGTTTCAATTGTTCCATTAGAGACAGCTCAAGCATAAGATAAAATTCTATAAAATTTGAAAGGTCGCAATCATTGGTTAGCGGCCTTTTTTAATGCCAAAAACTTCTTCTCAAACAAATAAATTTGAACTATTAAAGTTCATAATGCTTAACTTTACTTCAAAATTAAAGACCCATAATGCTAGAACTAACTCGTTTGAAATGTTACTTGCTTTCACTATTAAGTGGAGTCTTAATGATTCTTTGCTTCCCTTTTACTGGAAGTTTAACAATTTTGGTTTTCATTTCATGGGTGCCTCTTTTACTTGTAGAAGATTTTATACAAGTTGAAAAAAAGAAATCAGCTCTTGTTTTTTTATTTGCTTTCATTACGTTTTTAATTTACAATATCGGAACGACATGGTGGGTTTGCAATGCTAGTTTTAATGGAGGAGTTGCAGCTATAATTGCTAATTCGTTCTTGATGTCCATTACGTTCCAAGCATTTCATTTTGCAAAAAAACATATCGGCAGAAAACAGGGTTATCTTTCCTTAATCTTTCTTTGGATTGGATTTGAGTATCTCCATTTTAATTGGGATATTTCATGGCCTTGGCTGGCATTAGGAAATGTTTTTTCAGTTCGAACTAGCTGGATACAATGGTATGAATTTACTGGAGTTCATGGTGGTACTATTTGGATTTTAATTCTAAATGTTTTAATATTTAGATGTCTAAAGCAGTATTTTAATAACGGCAAGAAATTTCTTCCACTAACGAAACAATTTATTGTGATTGGATTTATTTTACTAATACCAATAATAAGTTCATTCTTTATCAGATTTAGTGGTGGCCCTGTAGGGAAAGATGGTACAGATTATAAAGTTGTAATTGTTCAACCAAATATAGATCCATACAACGAGAAATTTGCTCTCAATTCAAGTGTAGAGACTCAACTTAGTAAGTTTTTTCAATTAGCAGAGAAAAAATACGCAAGTGATGTAGACTTACTACTCGGACCAGAAACGGCAATAAGCACAGGATTTGTAGAGTCAAATATAAAGAATGAAGGTTTTTTTAAGTACCTCTCTTTAAAAGGGAACAAATGGAAAAACACAAATTTTTTAATTGGGGCTTCTACCTTCGGTCTTTTTAAATCTAAGAAATCAAATGCTTCATTTCCTTTGCCAAACGGTGGGTTTTACGAAAACTATAATACTTCTCTGCTTTTAACCTCAGACAAGAAAATTGACTTTATTCATAAATCAAAGTTAGTGCCGGGAGCAGAAATAATTCCTTTTTCATCTTATCTTCCCTTTTTAGAAAAACTTGCATTAAGCAATGGCGGGACATCAGGAACTTTAGGAGTTGAAGATTCTCCAAATATTTTTAAAACACAAAAAACAAGTATCGCTCCTGTTATCTGCTACGAATCAATTTACGGTGAATTTACAGCAAACCAAGTAAGACAGGGAGCAGAGCTTTTGTGTGTATTGACAAATGATGGTTGGTGGGGAGATACTCCCGGTTATAAACAGCACTTTAGTTTTTCACGACTAAGAGCTATCGAAACAAGACGTTGGGTTATACGCTCAGCAAATACAGGAACTAGTGGAATAATTAATGAGTATGGAGATGTTATAGCAGAGACACACTATTGGAAACCAGCAGTTCTCTCAGCTACGATTCCTCTTTTAAAAACTCAAACTATTTTTAGTCAACAGGGCGATTATATTGGAAGGAGTTTTTCTTTTGTGGCTTTACTAATTATTCTCTTTGCATTTTCAAAAAAGCTCAAGAATAAATTATCAAAATAATTTTATAGAACTCGATTTTATTTTCTTAAGAAATTTTAACCTTATCTAACATTGTCTTAACAATTGCTTTTAAATCAAATGTATGTTTCCAATTCCAATCATTTTGAGCATGCGTTTCGTCAATGGAATTAGGCCAGCTGTCAGCAATTGCTTGACGAAAATCTGGCTCGTAATTGATGTTAAAATTTGGTAATTCTTTTCGGATTTCTTCAGCAAGTTCTTTTGGTGTAAAACTAATTCCTCCTAAATTATAACTCGAACGGATTTTAACTTTTTCAGTAGGTGCAGCCATTAAATCAATAGTTGCCTTAATTGCATCATCCATAAACATCATAGGAAGTGCCGTATTTTCACTAAGAAAACAAGTGAATGGAACACCCTCTTTTGCTTTATAAAATATATCTACTGCATAATCTGTCGTGCCGCCACCTGGTAAACTTTTGTATGAGATTAATCCTGGATAACGAAGACTACGGACATCTACATTGAATCTATTGAAATAATATTCACACCAACGCTCACCTGCTTGCTTTGAAATTCCATAGACTGTTGATGGTTCCATTACAGTATATTGAGGAGTATTGTCCAATGGAGTTGTCGGCCCAAATACTGCAATTGAACTCGGCCAAAAGATTTTTTTTACATATCCTTCTTTTGCTAAATCTAAAATAGTAAACAATCCTTCCATATTAAGTTTCCATGCGAAATCTGGTTTTCGTTCTGCAGTAGCAGAAAGTAGCGCAGCAAGTAAATAAACTTCTTGAATTGAATTTGATATAATGAACTCACGAATATCCTCGCGATCTATAATATCCATTTTTTGGTACGGACCATTTGCTATAAGCGCAGGACATTCATCCTTAATATCAGTTGCAAATACTTCAGTTACTCCATATTTTTTGCGCAATTCTATTACTAATTCTATTCCAATTTGACCGCAAGCGCCAATAACAATAATTTTAGGCATATATTTATTTCTCTTAATACAAAATTAACTTTCTGAATTCATTTTTAGAGCTAAAAAATAAAAATTATCACCCCGAATACAAAAAGCTTATTTAGATGACTTATTTTAGTGAATTGATTTTCTTAAATTTGTAGTAACTAGGATCAAATAATTGAATAGTAATTATAGCAAGAAGAATAATTCAACTAGCACTTTAAAACTAAATACAATGCCTTTTTACCATAAGCTTGGAAAAATACCACCAAAACGACACACTGTTTTTAAAAATTCAGAAGGTGGAATTTACCACGAACAATTATTTGGAACGATCGGATTTGATGGAATGTCATCTTTACTTTATCATATTCAACCTCCTACAGCTGTAATAAAAATTGTACAGCAAAAATCTGTGGCGCCAGAGATTGGTTTGGATAAAAATATGCAGATGCGGAGTCTACAAGGATTTAATGTTGAAGCAAAAGATGATTATTTAGAAAGTAGAACTCCAATGCTAGTAAATTCTGATGTTTACATAGAATTAGCAGCTCCTAAAAAATCGATGACAGCTTATTTCTATAAGAATGCTGATGCCGACGAGGTTATTTTTATTCACAAAGGAAGTGGGAAATTAAAAACTCAATTGGGAAATATAGATTTTTCATACGGTGATTATTTGCTAATTCCAAGAGGAATGATTTATCAAATGCACTTCGAAAATGAAGAAAATCGGCTGTTGATTATTCAATCTTTTCATCCTGTTTACACTCCAAAAAGATACCGTAATTGGTTTGGACAATTATTGGAACATTCTCCCTATTGCGAGAGAGATATTCGCGCACCCCATGAACTTGAAACACACAATGAAAATGGTGAGTTTTTAATAAAAATTAAGAAAGAAGACACGATGTACGATTATGTCTACGCGCACCATCCTTTTAATGTTGTAGGTTGGGACGGATACAATTTTCCGTATGCATTTTCAATTCATAATTTTGAGCCGATTACTGGACGCGTGCATCAACCGCCGCCGGTACATCAAACTTTTGAAACGCAAGCTTTTGCAATTTGCTCATTTGTACCAAGAATGTATGATTACCATCCAGACGCCATTCCTTCACCTTATAATCATAGTAATATTGATTCGGATGAGGTGTTGTATTATGTTGATGGCGATTTTATGAGTAGAAACCACGTGGATAAAGGGCAAATAACACTACACCCTTCTGGAATTCCACATGGTCCACATCCTGGAGCTTATGAAAGAAGTATTGGGCAAAAGGAAACAAAAGAACTTGCTGTTATGATTGATACTTTTAAGCCCTTAAAATTAACAAAGCAAGCTTTAGGTATAGAAATGTCAGATTATATGAATTCTTGGGTACATTAATTAAAACAATAGATGAATAAAGAAATAAAAAATATTGAATACGGTTTAGAAAAAATATTCGAGGGAGCGCAAGATTTTTTGCCCTTACTCGGAACAGATTACGTAGAATTTTACGTTGGAAATGCAAAACAAGCAGCGCACTTTTATAAAACAGCTTTTGGATTTCAATCTCATGCATATGCAGGATTAGAAACTGGAATGAAAGACCGTGTTTCGTATGTTTTAAAGCAAGATAAAATTCGCTTGGTTTTAACAACAGCTTTAAAAAGTGAATCTCCAATTGGGGAACATGTTAAAAAACATGGTGATGGCGTTAAAATAATTGCCCTTTGGGTTGAAGACGCCAGAAGCGCTTATGAAGAAACGATGAAACGCGGCGCTAAATCATACCAAGAACCACTTGTTACAAATGATGCAAATGGCGAAGTTGTGAGTGCAGGAATTTATACTTACGGAGAAACTGTTCATCTTTTTATTGAGCGAAAAAATTACAGGGGCGAATTTTTACCCGGATTTGTAAAATGGGACTCTGATTATAATCCAAGTCCTGTGGGCTTAAAGTTTATTGATCACATGGTTGGAAATGTTGGCTGGGGAGAAATGAACACTTGGGTGAAATGGTATGAAGAAGTTATGGGATTTGTAAATTTCCTTTCCTTTGATGACAAACAAATTCATACGGAATATTCTGCTTTAATGTCTAAAGTAATGAGCAATGGCAACGGACGTATTAAGTTTCCGATAAACGAACCTGCTAAAGCAAAGAAACGTTCACAAATTGAAGAATATTTAGACTTTTATGAGGGCTCAGGAGTGCAGCACATTGCTGTGGCAACAGATGATATTATTAAAACGGTATCACTTTTACGCGCTCGTGGAATTGATTTTTTATCAGCGCCACCACAAGCATATTACGATGAAATACCTGCGCGGTTTTTTGAAATTATCCAACGAATGGGAGCAAGAGGTTTTGGAGCAGGAAATTTTAAAGCTTTGTTTGAATCGATTGAACGAGAACAAGAAAAACGAGGGACTTTGTAGGTTTGATTTAATAATTAAATATCCTAAGCATCAGCTAAATCAAAAACCAATTCTGAAAGCGCTTCTTTTTTAAAATATTTTCTCGAGATTTCAAGTAGTTGGCTGCTACTTATTTTATCAATTCCTTGATGGATTTCTGCAAGTGTATCTATTTGATTGAAAGCCAATAAACTTTTTCCCAAACCTTGCATAAGTCCAGCATTAGAATCCATGCCAAGTGCCAAATGTCCTTTTAGTTGGGCCTTAGCACGCTGTAACTGCAAAGATGAAAGTTCTTTTGTTTGAAAAACCTGCAGTTCTTTGTAAATAAGATCGATTGCTTTGTTCATGTTTTTTGCTTCCGAACCAACATAAATCTGCCAAAAACCAGTATCTGCAAATGTATTGTAACTCGCTTCAACACTGTAAGCCAATCCATATTTTTCTCGGACAGATAAATTTAAACGTGAATTTAATGCAGGTCCGCCTAAAATATTTATCAATAAAGACATCGCCATTCTATCATCACTTTTGTAACTTGGAGCAAGACCACCAAGAACAGCATGCGACTGAAAATTTGCTTCCTTACTCCGCTTTTTAAAGGGGATATACGTATTAAAATCTGTCGGAATTTCTCTCTTTCCTGTTAAAGGCATTTCTTGAAGAGAAGCTAAAAGTAATTTTTCAAGTTTTGGATATGCAAAATTTCCAACATACGAAACTACTAAATTGTCAGCCGTAAAATAATTAGAAACAAAAGCAACAAGGTTTTTTTTTGTAAAATGTTCAACACTTTCCTTTGTGCCGAGGATATTATTTCCCAAGGGGTGATTTTTAAATAACTCTGCTTCAAAATCGTCAAATATTTTATCTGAAGGACTATCCAAATAAGAGTTTAATTCGTCAAGAATAACTTCTTTTTCTTTTTCCAATTCTTTTTCAGGAAAAGTAGAATTTATAGAAATGTCGGATAATAAATTAATGGCTTTTGCTGTATGTTCTTTTGAGAATGAAGCATATAAACACAAATCTTCTTTTGCTGTGTAAGCATTTAGTTCGCCGCCAACAGCATCAATACAAGAAAGAATATTCAGTGCTTTGCGTGAAGTCGTTCCTTTAAAAACACAATGTTCAAGAAAATGCGCCAAGCCAACCTCATCTTTTTTTTCAAAACGCGAGCCTGCAGCAAAAAAATAGCCGAGATGGGCAACTTGATTTGGAACATTCAAGTATACAACGCGAACGCCATTTTTTAAAACATGACAACTTGGTTCAATTTGTTTCATTAAGGATTTTTACGGTAATTTATCCATTTTCCATCTATAAATTCATAGCAACACCGATCGTGTAAACGCGAAGGTCGACCCTGCCAAAATTCTATAGTGTTTGGTTTTAAAGCATACCCACCCCAATGTGGAGGACGCGGAACTTTTTCTGGAAATTGACTATTCAATGCCTCCAATCTGCTTATTAAATCTTCACGTTGATTGAGTTTTTCAGATTGATTTGATGCCCAAGCTGACAATTGACTTTGACGTGGGCGACTTTCAAAATAAGCATCACTTTCAAGAGCAGGAATTTTTTGTACGATACCTTCTATTCGAATTTGACGCTCTAAACCAGGCCAAAAAAATAAAAGAGCTGCCAACGGATTTTCTTTTAAATCAGTTCCTTTCTGGCTTCCATAATTTGTGTAAAAAACAAACTCAGAATCCCTTAATTCTTTCAAATATACAATTCTAGAACTCACTTTCAAGGAACCTGGCGAAACTGTAGAAAGAGAGCAGGCATTTGGTTCTAGTTCGTTCTTAACATTTGCTTCATCAAACCATTTTATGAATTCATCAAACGGATTTTCTCCAAAAACAGTTGCTATATTTCCTTTTTCGAAATCTTTGTGTGAATCGCGTAATTTTTGAATCCAATCCATTGTCTATTCTTCTTTATCGGAAAATTCATCAGAAATTTCACTTTCATCTTCCTTATTGATTTCGAAGGCTTCTTTTAAGTCATCAAAATCAGTTCCTGGAGCACTAAAAATCTCTCCTATTGATTTCGGTGGATTTTCATCAGCATCCATTTTATATTTTTTTCCAGGTAAAGCAACTTCTTCTTCTTTGTATGGGAAAATCTCAACTATTGGAGAAGCAATAATGGAAATAATTTGATAATCTAACATCAATGTCTCCAGACTCTCTTCAATTCGTTCGTATGAATCTTTTACAGTTTTTGCAGACACGAGAAAATTTTGAGTAACAGTTCTTTTCTTATCCCCATCATCATCGATATTATCATAGGAAATTTTACACTTAAACCATGAATCAGCATCATCGTATTGAAATATATCTTGAATATCTTCACGCGTAATTCCCATAACTGAAAATTCTCCGCGAATGAAAGAACCGAGCTCTTCGTAAATCCGTGCTTCAGCATCTGTAAAGGTCATTGCTGACAATAAATAAGGTTCAGAAACCCTTTTAAAAGATCCGCTTTCTAACTGTTTTGTGTATTTGACTTTTACTTTAAACCAAGTATTCATTTTTCGATAAATTTAGCTTACAAAGATACATATCAAGAAAGTAAAAAAATGATTTATTGAAAAGATTATTTATCCCTTTTCAAAAATAAAAAACTTTTAAATAGTGCAGTTAAAATTTATTAGGTCTAAAAGTGTGACCAACTCACATTATTGCGTTAATAAATCCGTTTGCTTATTATTAAAGCAATCAAAACTGAAAGTAATTTCGTAGTAGAAATGAAAACAAAACTTATTCGATTTGCGAAATGGTTCTTAGGAATTATTTTCACTTTAATTTTTTTGATATCCGGTATAATTTACCTTTTTAAAGACCGTATTTGTGGCTTAGTCATAACTGAAGTGAATCAATACTTAACAGTACCAGTAGCAGCGTCTTCTGTTGAACTTACATTTTGGGGAAGTTTTCCAAATCTTTCTGTAGACTTTAATAATGTTTTTATTCAGGATGCAGACCCTAAATCAACAAGAAGAGATACTTTATTATACACAGATCGTATTCGCCTAAAATTTAATCCTATTGATTTATGGAATAAAAATTACCATATAAAAGCAATTGAAATTTCTCCTGGAACACTGAATTTAAAAATCAATGAAAAAGGAGAAGCTAATTATATGATTTTTAAAGCTTCAAAGGAAAAATCTGAAGAAGATTTTAATTTAAAATTAGAAGAAATAAATCTTGAGAAATTAAGATTTAGTTATGAAAATTATCAAACTAAGCAATTCTACAAAACACTTTTTAATGAAGCTGAATTTTATGGTGACTTTAGCTCAAAAAAATATGAGCTAACAGCTAGCGGAGATGTTGAGCTAAAAGTTGCAAAAAGTGGGGAGCTTACTCTTCTTTCTAATAAAGCAATCGATTTTGACCTAAATATTCTTGTAAATCAAGTTGATAGCACAATTACTTTTCCAAAGGCACTCATAAATATTGAAGATTTACCTTTTGAATTAGAGGGTGCTATTACTGCAAAACGTTTAGATTTTCAAGTAAGATCAAAAAATATATTACTAACAGATTTGATAAATAAATTGTCATTAGACGAAGAAAAAAAAATGAACAAGTTTAAGGGCGAAGGAAAAATTAATTTTGATTTAATAATTGGAAGCGAGTTAAACTCAAATAACCCAATGGATATAACATGCAAATTCGATATTGAAAATGGTGAGTTAATAGAGCCTTTAAAAGGAATAAAAATTAAAAAAATTAAATTAAATGGGAAATATTCAAATGAAGGAGGCACTACTAAAGAATATTTAGAATTGTTAGATTTTCGATTTCAGACAAGTAGTGGCCCTTTTTCTGGTAATTTAAAAATTACAGCATTTTCAAATCCATTTTTTGAAGGAAAAGCAAAAGGGAATATAAATTTAATAAGTGCACAAGCAATTTTAAGACGGCCTGAAATAGAAAAAATAAATGGGTCTATCAGTGTAAACTCATCATTTGCAATTCAAAATAATACCTCAAAAGATGCTATTGAGATGAAATATTGCAATGGAAATGTCAAACTAAATAATGTATTGTTAAAATTAAAAGAAGATAAGCGGACTTTTGAAAAAGTAAATGGGAATTTATTTTTAAGAAATAGTGAGGCTGGAATTGAAGATGGTTCTCTAAAAGTTGGGTCTACAGATTTAAAAATTGAAGGGGTTTTTGGTAATATCTATGATTACCTTAACGGAAATGGAAACTTACAGACTGAGGTACATATTGAAAGTAATCATATAAATATCGAGGACATTGGTACAACATCCAAAGAACAAAAGATTATAGATGGCAGAGTCTACGCTATTCCGAGTGATATTAGAGGATTTATAAGCTTATCTGTTGGTTCATTAAAATATGAAAAACATCTATTTGATAATTTAATCGGAAGAATGGAAATTCAATCCCGACGTCTTCATTTTCCTCAATTGAGTTTTGTGAATGCCGAAGCACTAATAAGTGGAGCACTTGTAATAGAGGAAAAACTTCCTGAAATCTTCACTATTACTGCTCAAGTCGCAAGTAAAAATTTAAAATTTAAACCAATGTTTAAGGAATGGAATAATTTTGAGCAGACAGTAATCTCTGATGAAAATATTTCTGGAAGAGCAGAGCTAAGTTTGTACTTTCATGCTCCCTTCGATTTACGTACTGGAGTAATTTTGAAATCAATTGATGCGCGCTTAGACATGAAAGTTTACGATGGGCATTTGAAAAATGTACTTGGGTTTAAAGACATAACAGAAAGCTTAAAAACAACAGCAGGAAAATTAGTTATCGGTAAAAATAACATAGCCCTAATTGAGAAAAAATTAAGCGATATTTCATTTAAAGTGCTTCAAAATAGCATTCTAATTCACGATGGAAAAGTTGAAATTCCTAAAATGTTAATTGCATCTTCAGCACTAGATTTAGAGATGTCTGGAACGCATACTTTTGAAAATAATATCGATTATCAATTCGGATTTAATTTTAGAGATCTATTGAACAAAGAAAAAAATACGGAGTTTGGAGAAGTTATCGATGATGGAACCGGCTTAAAAATATTCATGAGAATGTATGGAACTCTCGATAATGCAATTATTGAATGGGATCAAAAAAGTAGAAAAGAGGCATCTAAAGAAAATAGAGAGGAAGCAAAGAAAGATGCTAAATCTATCTTGAAATCAGAGTTTGGATTGTTTAAAAATGATTCAACTGTAAAAATCTATGTGCCAAAAGATGTGCCTCAAGAAGATCTGAAAATCCAATTTGGTCCGGCAACTAAAACTGAATTAAAAGAAGAACAGAAAAAAATAAAGAAAGATTCTAAACTAAAGAAAACACTTCAAAATTGGAAAGAACAACAGAAAAAAGAGGAAGAAGAAGGCTTTAAAATTGGGGGTTAAACAAATCAAAAAAATATTTTAAATTTTGGCAATCCTAAAATAATCTTTAAATTCGGTTTTTTTAAATTCTTTTAATTTATCTCTCCATGATTAAAAAATTCCTTTTTTCAATTTGTATCTTAATTCTTTGCTTTAACCAATTCATTTTTGCCCAAAAAGAAGAGTCAAATGTTATTGTTTGTGAAGACTTTCACATTACAAGGCCTCTTATAGAAATAAATGCTGAATTCCCTGTTAATAATAGAAAAATTGAAAGGGAAATGAAGAAGAAAATGAAGAAGAAAATTGTTGAGTCGAAAGACAAAAAACACAGAGATCCTCAGCATTTTGAATTTTCTTTTGAGAAAGATGGTTACAAATATGGAACAGATTCAACTATTATCCAAAAAAATGATGGCTCAAGACCTGGACCTACTCAAAAGATAAATATTGCTGGGCAATCGTCTTCAAGTCGACCAATGGACCCCTCTGGTGCAGCTGGTATTGACTACTACATTCAAATAATTAACGCTACGGTTTATAAAATTTACAACAAAATCACGGGTGCTGTTACAACTACAGGGACTCTTGGGAATATATGGAGCCCTGCAACTGGTAATAGCGGTGACCCAATTGTAATGTATGATCGCTTCGCTGACCGTTGGTTCATGGCACAATTTGGAACTGGCAATAAAATTTACATCGCGATTTCAACTACAAGTAATCCAGCAGGTTCATATTACACCTATACATTTACTTCCCCTCAATTTCCTGACTACCTAAAATTTTCAATCTGGCAAGATGGATATTATATGACTTCCAATCAAGGTACGCAGAAAGTTTTTGCTTTTGAAAGAGATGCCATGTTAATTGGAAATTCAGGAGCACGATCTATTTATAAGACTTTTACACCTCCTTCTGGTGGTGGATTCTTCTGCCCATTGGCAGGTGATTCCGATGGAAATACAGGCTTAGCTCCTGCAGGTACTCCATGCCCAATTTTTTCTTATTCAGACAATGCTTGGGGAGGAAGTGTAATTGATGGAATTCAAATTTATCAAATGGCTGTAAATTGGATTCCAACAACCCCTACGGCAACATTATCATTTGTGAGCGCCGTTCCCACTGCTAGTTTTGATGGTTCCTATAATTCAAGTTGGAATGATGTTTCTCAACCTGGTACTACTCAAAAGCTCGATGGAATTGGAGGAACTCTAAGCTATCGTGCTCAATGGAGAAAATGGGCTACTTACAACAGTGTTGTTCTAGCTTGGCCAGTTAAAATCAGCACTACTCAAAGAAGTGTTATGTGGTGTGAATTAAGACAGGATCAAACTACAATGGCTTGGTCAACTTATCAACAAGGTGTTTTTACACCTGATGCATACACAAGATGGTTGGCATCTATTGCGATGGACGATAATGGAAATATTGGCTTGTGCTACTTAAAATCAGGGGCGACAACTATTTATCCAAGTTTAGGTTATACCGGACGTTTAGCAAGTGATCCACTAAATACAATGACATACGCAGAAACTATTGCTGCAGTTGGGACAGCGTCACAAACTGGTGGTATAAATCGTGTTGGAGATTATTCACAAACAACACTTGATCCTGATGGCAGTACTTTTTGGCATACCGGAGAATATATGGGCGGTACAAGTACTTCACCTGCAAGAACAAGAATCTATTCTTTTCAATTAATTTTACCTACCGCAGCTCTCGTTTCTGTTACTTCCTCAGATTCAGATAATTCAATTTGTGCAGGCTCAACAGTTACTTTTACTGCTTCACCAACAAACGGAGGAACAAATCCTTCGTACCAATGGTATGTAAATAATAGTCCAGTTGGGTCAAATAGTTCAACTTTCACAACCTCATCCTTAGTAAATGGTTCTGTTGTTTCTTGTGTTATGACTTCAGACTTAAGTGGTGCAGAAACTAACCCTGCAACATCAAATACCATAACTGTATCAGTTGTAAATCCGGTTTCTCCATCTGTTAGTATTTTTGGAAATCAGGCTATTTGTGCTGGTCAATCTATAACTTTAGGTTCATTCTCTAGTAATTCTGGTTCTTCACCTGCATATCAATGGCTTGTCAATGGAGTAAATGTAGGGACAAATATATCTTCCTATTCTTTTGTGCCTAATAATGGAGATGTCGTTAGTCTTGTTTTGACATCAAATAGTACCTGTGTTACCTCTAGTACTGCAAATGCTTCACCTGTCAATGTAACAGTTAATCCTTTGCCAAGCACACCTACCATTTCTCAAAACATTAATACTTTAACATCTAGTTCTGCAACTGGAAACCAATGGTATTACAATGGGACTTTAATTTCAGGTGCTACTAGCCAAAACTACACAGCAAGTTTAGTAGGTTTATACACAGTTTTAGTAAGTAATTCTCAGGGTTGTTCTGCTAGTTCTGTTGGGGTAACTGTAAATGAATTTGTAGATATCGTAGAATTAGATTCTTACATTTTCACCATTTTCCCAAATCCTTCACAAGGAGACTTCAGTATTTCTTTTACGGCTTTATCTGGAAGTAACTATACTATAAAGATATACAATGCAGCAGGGCAATTAATCTATGAAGATGAATTAGCAAATCAAAATCAAAGTGGGAAAATTATTAAAGATATTCATCTTGGAGAACTTGCTTCGGGAGTTTATAACTTATTACTTTCTGATGGTAAAACAGAATCTTCTAAAAAGATAATTATAAAAAGAAACTAACTTTACTTTTTAAGAATCCGATAGCGTTTTCCTGGCAATTGTTCTACCATATTTTTCATCTCCATTTGGAATAATAAAACATTGATTTTTGAAGCTGACATTTCCGCTTTCATTCCAATTATATCTGAATGAAGAATTTCATCGTTTTCAAAAAGATTTAAAATCGTTGCTTCATCTGGTTCTAAGTTTAGCTCCAACTCTTTTTGAACTGAAACTCTTTTTGAATCCCAATTCATAAATGTTAAAAAATCGTTTGGTGAACTTATTAAATGAGCTTTTTGCTTTTTTATCAATAAATTACAGCCTTCCGATGTCTGACGACCTATGTCTCCAGGAAAAGCAAAAACATCTCTACTGTAATCATTTGCCAATTCTGCTGTAATCATAGATCCTCCTCTTTCCTTACTTTCAATTACAATAGTTGCATCTGCTAATCCAGCAACAATTCTATTTCGCATAGGAAAATTTTCTCTGTCTGGATTTGTGCTAATCATGAATTCAGTAAGTAAACCGCCATTTTCTTGCATATCTTTTGCTATTTGCTTGTGCTGCGAGGGATAAATCCGATCTAAGCCATGCCCTAAGACACCAATTGTTTGAATATTATTTTGTAAGCACAATTGATGCGCATGAATATCAACGCCATAAGCCAAGCCACTTACGACTAAAATATTTTTTTCCTTAAAGGATGAAAGTAAAGATTTTAATAGCTCTTTTCCATATTCTGTATGATTTCTCGTTCCAACAATTGAAACAATCTGTGTGTGATTTAAATCCATTTTTCCTTTTGTATAAATTACAATTGGAGCATCTGAACATTGCCTCAATCTTCTTGGATAAGTAGAATCCAAAAAAAAATGAGTTGAAATTCCATTTTTATGATTAAAATTTAGCTGTGTTTCGGCTAAATTAATTGCCTCTTCTCTTTTTAAAGCTCTTAAAAATGATTCGCTAAGCCCTGTTTGGGTTTTTATTTCTTGTAAGGTGCTTTCAAAAAGGAAATTTATATTTTCTAATTTTGATAAAACTTGTGCAGCACGAATTGGACCAATGCCATTTAATTTACTAAGTGCTATTCTATAAATTTCGCTTGTTTTTGACAAAATATTCTTATTTTCGTCTTATTAAGATAATGAATATTATCATTTCATTGATAACATGGCAAGGTATTTTATTTTATTTATTTTAATTTTATTAAACTCCACAGTTTTTTTTTCGCAGACAAAAGGCATTGTTTTGGATGCTTCAAATGGTGATCCAATTATTGGTGCTCGTATTGTCTTATCATCGGGACAAAAATCTATTACTAGTAATTCTGGTGAGTTTATACTCAGTAATGTCAAATATCCAAATTCACTTGTTGTTTCTATGATGGGCTTTATCTCAGAAACTGTTAAACTATCAAAGGATACACTTTTAATGATTAACTTAAAAACACAAGTGCAAGAAATTAGCGACGTTGTTGTTACTGCAAGCAGAAGAAACCAAAATATTGAAGATGTACCAATTTCAATGGAAATCATTAAGCCAGAATTAATCAATAACAAAGGTTTTTCAAATTTAGAACAAGCAGTTGATCAAAGTCCTGGTGTTTACGCCATGGATGGACAAGTTAGTATTCGAGGAGGAGGAGGCTTTGCATACGGCGCCGGAAGTCGCGTTGCTCTACTTTGGAATGGTGTTCCGATGATGTCTCCGGATATAGGTGATGCAAAATGGAATGCTATTCCAATGGAACAGACTTCGCAGATAGAAATTTTAAAGGGTGCATCTTCCGTTTTATATGGTAGTGGCGCTTTAAATGGAATTATTGCTTTAACAGAGAAAGAACCAAGTCCAAAAGGAAATTTTTCTGCTAAAGTTCAATCAGGGGTTTATGGAAATCCTAGAAGAAAATCAATGCAGTGGTGGGATAAAAACCCAACTTTTCATCTAGCGGATGTTTATTTTGGTAAATCTTATAAATATTTAGGATACACAGTAGGTGCAAATGCTTATTTAGATTCTGGTTTTCGGCAAGGAGAAAACGAAAAAAGATTTCGTTTAAATGGTTCTTTTTACTTCAAACCCAAAAGCAACTCGAAACTAAAGGCAGGTTTAAGTTACAATGCACAATACCAAGATATGGGAGTTTTTATTCTTTGGAAGAATGATTCTTTGGGTTACCAAGCTCAGGATAATACACTCTCACGACAAAAAGCAATTCGTATTAATGTTGATCCCTACATTAAATTTTATGACAAATTCCAAAATCAACATCAACTAAAAACAAGGTATTACCTCGTTACAAGTGGGAATGAATCAAAAGTTGGTGATGCTTCCATTGCCGATTTATTTTATGCCGATTATCAATTTCAACGGAAATTTGGGGCTTCTATGAATTTATCAGCAGGTATTACACATAATTCTGGGCAAGTAAAAAGTTGGGTATTTGGGGATCATATTTCTAGTAATTCTGCTCTTTATGGTCAAGTAGAATCTAAATTTAAACAATTGGATATTACAGCAGGTATGAGAATAGAGCATTATAAATTAGATGAGATGAAGGCTGATTCTCGTTTTAAACTCAATGATTCTTTGTCGATTCCTGTTTATCCTATTTTTAGAATGGGTTTGCATTACAAGCTAACTCCTGCGACACATCTTAGGGCTTCATTTGGACAAGGCGTACGCTTTCCTTCTATTGCTGAACGCTTTGTTTCAACTTCTGTTGGTGGCTTGACAATTTTTAAAAATCCAAATTTAAAACCCGAAAAGGGTTGGTCTTCCGAACTGGGATTCAAACAACTTGTTAAACTTGGTAGTTCTTGGAAAGGATTTTTTGATGTCGCAGCATTTATAAACGAATATAGCAATATGACTGAATTTACTTTTGGTATTTTTAAACCTGATACAATGGGAAATTTACAATTTACAGATCCAAATGCACTAAACTATTTATTTAATTGGGTCGGATTCCAAGCTCAAAATGCTGAAAAGGCTCGTATTACAGGTATAGAATTTTCATTTAATAGTCAGGGAAAAATTGGAGAGGTTGAATTAACTTCATTATTAGGTTACACTTATATGAATCCAATTAGTTTAAACAATGATCCAGCATATAGAGCAAAATTTTCTGATGCAAGTTCAAATATGCTAAAATATCGTTTCAATCATTTAGCCAAGGCAGATATTCAAGCTACTTTCAGGAAATTTAGTTTGGGTATATCTTTTAGATACAATAGTTTCATGAAAAATATTGACAAAATATTTGAAAATTCTGTAGAAGCGGTGCTTTCCGGAGGAGAAAATGGGACAATATTTATTTTACCTGGCTTAAAAGAATACCGAAAAAACAACAACAGTGGAGCACTTGTTTTTGATACTCGATTTATATACCATATTACAAAAGAAATGAAGCTTAATTTAATTGTAAATAATCTTTTTAATGCTGAATATGTTTCCCGCCCTGCGGATTTGCAAGCACCTAGAAATTTTTTGCTTCAATTGCAATACGCTTTCTAAGTAAAGAAGAAATCATAGAACATATTGTTGTAAATTCACAAAATACTTTTTAATATTGATATCGAAAATTTTAGATGAAAATACGAATTCTAACACTTTTATTATTCTTTTGTCCAATTGGCCTATTTTCTCAAATTTCGGGCCTTGTTATTGATAAAGCTACAGATAGTCCAATTGTTGGTGCTAAAGTTATCGCTTCAGATGGATCTAAAGTTATTTCAAATGGCAATGGAGAATTTAAGTTAAATTGTGCCGTATTTCCTGTAAAAATTAGTGTGTCGATGTTGCAATATCAAGAAGTAGAGCTTGAAGTGGCAAATGCTGGAACTATTAAAATAGAACTTTCAGAATCCATAAAAGATTTTGGAACAATTGTAGTTTCTGCTGGAAGGAGAAAACAAACCATTGAAGAAGTTCCAGTTTCAATGGAAATTATCCGACCGCAATTAATCGATAATAAAGGTATTACAGATTTAGAACAAGCGGTGGACCAAACTCCCGGTGTTTTTACAATGGATGGGCAAGTTAGTATTCGCGGTGGCTCTGGATTTGCTTACGGAACTGGAAGTCGTGTCTTACTTTTGTGGAATGGAATGCCACTTCTTTCTGGTTATGCTGGAGATACGCAATGGAATGCTATACCAATGGAACAAACAGCTCAAATTGAAGTAATGAAAGGTGCTGCATCTGTGCTTTATGGAAGTGGCGCATTAAATGGCGTGATTTCATTAATAGAAAAAGAACCGGGAATTATACCAGAGACAAAAGTTAAAGTTGCTTATGGGTTCTTCGATAATCCAAGACGAACCTCTCTTAAATGGTGGTCGAAAACACCAATGATGCAACAAATTGAGGCGTATCATGGAAAAATGTTTAAAAAAATGGGGTACACGCTTTCTACAACTTTATTTCACAACAACGGATACAAACAAGGTGAAACAGAATACAGAGGTCGAGTAAGTGGAAGCTTATTTTTTAAACCACGAAAAATACATGGCCTAAAAGCAGGTTTAGGATACAATTATCAATATCAAAAAACCGGAAATTTCTTAATCTGGGAAAGTGATTCTTTAGGATATACTCCAAGTGGTGGAGCTGATACTAGTAATTCAGAATCGACACTAACCTACAATATTGGTCACCGATTTTTTATTGATCCATATCTTAAATACATTGACAAGTACAACAATCGTCATAATCTTAAAGCACGAATCTATTCTGCTACAAATAATAATATTAATAATCCTCAGCAAGGAAGTGGTGCAATAATCTATTTTAGTGAATACCAATTTCAAAAACAATTTGGAAATAGAATTTCAGTAACAACCGGTATTTCAAATATTTACAATGTAGTGGTCTCAAAATTATTTGGAGATCACACCTCAAATAACTTAGCCGCATACGGGCAATATGAGCATAAAATTGGGAAATTAGATATCACAGCAGGAGTTCGCTTAGAATATTTTCAAATGGACGGCAAATCTGGTGACACGGATTTTTATTTCGGAAATGACACAAATGATTTATCTAAATCCCCCCTCTATCCAGTTTTTAGAACAGGCTTACATTACGAACTTGCAAAATACACGCATCTGAGAGCTTCATTAGGACAAGGCATTCGTTATCCATCTGTTGCAGAAAGATACACAGCAACTTCTGTAGGTGCTTTAAATATTTTTCCGAATCCTACATTGAGACCAGAAATAGGTTGGGCTGCTGAACTTGGAATCAAACAAGGTGTAAAAATTGGTTCGTGGAAAGGAATGATTGATGTTGCAGCTTTTGTTAATGAATATAGTAATATGATGGAGTTTGCATTCGGAATTTACAATCCTGATTCAATTAATTTATCACTTGAATCAAATAGTCCTGGATACATTAAAAAATGGATTGGCTTTAGAGCAGTAAATGCAGAGGCAGCTAGAATTACTGGCATTGATTTTTCCTTCAATAGTTCAGGAAGTATTGGAAAAGTAGAAATTATTTCATTAATTGGATATACGTATATGAACCCTATTAGTTTAAATAATGACTCAAATTATAGAACACAATTTTCCGATAAATATTCAAATATGTTAAAATATCGTTTCAAACATTTAGCAAAATTGGATGTAGAAGCAAACTATAAAAAATACAGTGTAGGAGTTTCTTGTCGTTACAATAGCTTTATGGGAAATATCGATAGAATATTTGAAATTTCTGCAGAAGAAGTAATTTTCGGAGCAGAAATTGCGCAAAACATAGTTGATAAAACATTCATTTTACCTGGTTTATTAGAAT
This sequence comes from Flavobacteriales bacterium, assembly GCA_009926125.1. Taxonomy (GTDB): domain Bacteria; phylum Bacteroidota; class Bacteroidia; order Flavobacteriales_D; family Crocinitomicaceae; genus UBA952. The sequence continues at coordinate 47,201 of RFPM01000003.1, forward strand.
ATCGTAAAAAATTTAACAAAGGAGTTTTTGTCATTGACTTCCGCCTAGGATACAAATTGAATGATAATTTTAGAATTGGTTTGATTGCCAATAATATATTTAATGCTGAATATTCAAGTAGACCTGGAGATATTCAGGCACCACGAAATTTTATGGCACAACTTCAAATGAAATTTTAATGAAAGTATTAGGAATTATTCCTGCGCGCTATGCATCTTCCCGTTTTCCTGGAAAGCCTTTAATTGATCTCAAAGGGAAAACGATGATTCAACGTGTTTATGAAGGCGCTAAACAATCTAAATTAATTGACCTTCTAATTGTAGCAACAGATGATTCTCGAATTCAGGACGAGGTTCTGAAATTTGGGGGAAATGTTGAAATGACATCCGAGAAACACAACTCTGGAACAGATCGCTGTGCTGAAGTTGCAAAAAAATACCCAGAATACGATTTAATCGTTAATATCCAAGGAGATGAACCACTCGTTGACTTTAGACAATTAGATCAATTAATTCAAGTTTTTGAAAAAGAAAGTATTCAAATTGCAACCTTAGCGACAAGGAAAATTACAAAGGGAGAACTTGAAAATCCAAATAGAATTAAAATAGTAGTTGATAAAAATAATTCAGCTCTTTATTTTAGTCGTAGTGCGATTCCAAATCAAGTAAATTTTAAAGGTGATGGACTTAGCTCATACCCATTTCTTAGGCATATTGGCTTGTATGCCTATCGCAGAGAAACACTTTTATATATTGCAAACTTGCCTGTTTCTCTGTTGGAAACAATAGAATCTTTAGAGCAATTGAGATGGTTATACAACGGTTTTTCTATTTATGTTTCTGAAACTACTATCGAAACTCCAAACATCGATACAATTGAAGATGTTGAAATTGTTTTACGAAGTTTATAGTAGTTTCATTAATCTTTTGTAGCTTTGGATTATGCATGAAATAGAAGATCTTGTTAGCTCCTTATTATTGCGCCATTCTTGCGTAATCATTCCTAATTTTGGAGGATTTGTAGCAAAAACTATTTCTGCAAAATTAGACCTTGATCGCGGTTTGTTCTTAGCTCCATCAAAGCAACTTTTGTTTAATAAAAACTTATTAAATAATGATGGATTATTAATTTCTGAATATGCTAGTATAAATGCTATTGAATATTCTAAAAGTCAAAGTGAGATTGAAGAATTTGTACTCGATCTTAAATCAAAATTGAATTCAAAACAATCAGTTCACATTGAACGAGTTGGAAAATTATCATATGATCTTGAAGGGAATTTAGTGTTTGAACAAGACCGTTATTTTAACCTCTTATTGAGTTCATATGGACTTAGCCAAGTTCAATTTATTGCTAATAAAGAACCTGAGATTAATGAACCAAGCTTAAAAGAGAAAAAGATAAATTTAAAAGCGCCTATCCGCAAAATTAATTACTTGAAATATGCTGCTGCAGCATGTCTTTTACCACTTGCTTTTTATTCCTTTTGGATTCCAACACATTCTGGTGTGCTAGAATCTGGACTAATTTCATTTAAGGATTTTAATCCTTTTTATAAAAAAGAAATTGGGGCCTACTCTCAGCAAAAGATGGCTACTCAACAAAACGAAGTTCTTGAAAAGAATGTTTTTGAAAACCAAATTACAACTTCAAAAAATCATCGAATTGGACTTTATAAATTTGATGAAGGAATCAATATCCCTATTCGAATTGAAGAAAAAAAGATAGTGAAAGAAATACTTGATATTAAAATAAAACCCATTCAAAATAAAATTTCAAAAACAAATGCTTTTGAATACATAATTGGCTGCTTTTCTAACAAAAATAATGCACTTAAGTTAATCTCTAAATTAAAGCAAGAAGGTTTTGCTGCTTCACTTACAGGTGGTTCTCCGCTTGTTCGTGTTAGTATTGGCGGAGCTGATTCAGATTTACAAATGCAGAGTATTATTCAGAAAGCCAATGAAAAAGGCTATAAAGGTTGGATTCTTAAAAAATAAAAAATATGCTTTACTGTTCTAAAATTATTACTGCTCTATTTATTGGAGCATCCTTTCTTTCTTTTGCTCAAGTAAGCAATGCAGAAGATAGTAAATATGAATTTACTAAAATTTATCGCTTTGATAATACTCCCGTAGAAAGTCAGGGTAACACCGGCACTTGTTGGAGTTTTTCAGCTTTATCTTTTCTAGAATCTGAATTGATTCGCTTAGGTAAAAATAAGCCTTCCGAATTATCAGAGATGTATATCGTTCGAAAAGCATACGAATTAAAAGCTGACAAATTCATTAGAATGGATGGAAAGATAAATTTTGGAGAAGGAGGAGCTTTTCATGATATTCCTCTTGTAATTAAAAATTTTGGAATAGTACCTAAAGAACTTTATAACAGTAATCTTAAGGATGGAAAAGCCTATGATCATTCGGCACTTTTTTCAGAGATAAATGAGTTTATGCAAAAATTATTATCAACTGCAAGTTCTCCAAAAGGGCTGGATTTATCTTGGAAACAAGAATACAATGCTATACTTGATAAAAACTTTGGAGCTGACCTTCAAAAATTCAAATGGGAAGGAAAAACATATTCTCCAAAATCTTATGCAGAATCAATTGGTCTTGTTATGGATAATTATATTTCCTTAACTTCTTTTACTAATCATACTATGCATGAAAAATGCCTTTTAGAAATTCCTGATAATTGGGCATGGGGAGAAAGCTACAATGTACAACTAGAAGAATTATTTAGCGCTTGTGAAACAGCATTAAAAAATGGCTACTCAGTAGCTTGGGGAGCAGATGTTTCTGAGAAAGGCTTTAGTTTTAAAAATGGGATTGCGCTTGTTCCTGAAAATACTGATGCTATTCAAGTAGAAGGGAAAGACAATAAAAATTTCAATAATGCTGGTGCAGATAGAATATCAAATGCATTTTTAAATCCAACGAAAGAATTAAAAATTACTCCAGAAATCAGACAATATGCTTATGATAATAAAACAACAACCGATGATCATGGAATGCATATTGTTGGCTTATACCAAGATCAATCTGGCACAAAATTTTTCCTGGTAAAAAATTCATGGGGCACTAGCAATTTTCCAAAAGGGTATTTATATGTTTCTGAAGAATATTTTAAATTCAAAACAATCAATATCTACATTCATAAAGATGCTTTATCCCCTGAAATAAAGGGAAAATTGAAACTTTGATTTTGAAACTTTTTATCTAATGAAGAAAAAAGCTATTCAGGTTGGGTGTTAAAAAAAATTAATTATTATTTTTGCTAATGAAATTCTTTTCTTTAAAAATTTAAATCATTTTCAACCTCAAATCAATTACAAATGAACCGTCTAATTTTATTATCATCTATCTTGATTCTTGCGCTTGGTGCGTGCCGAAAAAAGCAATTTGATAACGATCAATCTGCTATGTTAAATTATAAGATTGAAACTGCTTTTGACGAAATGACAAATATTTCTGATCAAGCAGTTAATGGAAACTTGGTTTATTATAAGTCAGGTAAAATTATCTCTACAAAACCAGGTGAAAAACCAGTTTTAGAGAAAACACCTTGCGATGTAATGATCACCTTAGATACCATTAATTCTTTTAAAACTGTTACTGTAGATTATGGAAATACTAATTGTGATTGCAATGACGGTAAACAAAGAAGAGGGAAAATAGTAACAACATTTACTGGTCAATACATTGCTCAAGGGACAGTAATTACTCATACACCAATAGATTATTATGTAAATGACATTAAAATTGAAGGGACAAAAACAGTGGAAAATATGGGGCTAAATGCAAACAATCAACCCTATTTTAATGTAAACGTTAATGGTTTGGCAACATTAACTTCTGGTGAAACACTATTGTGGATTTCCAGTCAGTGGAACAATTGATCTTCAACCACAAAATAAACCGCTACGTATCGTAGATTATGGTTCTGGAATCTGTGACTTTACTTTTACGGTTACAGTGAATGGCGTCACTTATACATTTAACTAAAATCACGAAAAATCTTTTCGGATTTAGTTTAAACACTTTTTATTTTAATACGTTTCCTTTTTGTACTCAATGATTGAGTAGTTTTGTGTCTTAAATGTTTTAAAATGAATCTGATTGGAATTAACGGTTTTGGAAGGATAGGAAGATGTTTTACGCGTATTGCATTGAACGATAATTCTATTGAAATTGCACTCATTAACGACCTTGCCGATATTTCTACGCTTGCGCATTTGCTTAAGTACGACAGCATCCATGGAACGCTAAATATTTCTTTTACAATTGAAGGAAATACCTTGCATTTTGAAAACGGAAAAAAAATAATTTTTACGCAAGAAAAAAATCCTTCGCAAATTCCATGGGATAATTATTCTGTAGAAACTGTTGTAGATTCCACTGGAATGTTCTTAACAAGAGATTCAGCAAGTAAACATCTAAGAAACGGAGTTAAAAGAGTAATTCTTTCTGCTCCTGCAAATGACACAGATATTCCAACTGTTGTAATTGGTATAAATGAGAAGGAAATCAATTTATCGGATACTATTTTTTCAAATGCATCTTGTACTACAAACAATGCTGCACCAATGATAAAAGTTTTAAAGGAATTAGTAAATATAGATGTTGCATACATTTCAACAGTGCATAGTTACACGTCTGACCAACGCTTACACGATTCTCCTCACAAAGATTTAAGAAGAGCTAGAGCAGCTGGCAACTCAATTATTCCAACTTCAACGGGTGCAGCGAAGGCAATCACCAAAATATTTCCTGATTTAGATGGAAAAATTACCGGAGGAAGCGTGCGAGTTCCTGTTTTAGATGGCTCAATGACAGAAATGACAATTATTACCAAAGATGAAATAACTGTTGAACAAATAAATACTGCAATGAAAAACGCAGCGCTCGGTTCTATGAAAGGAATTTTAGGATATACAGAAGATCCAATTGTTTCTGTTGATGTAATAGGAAGCCCTTACAGCTGTTTATTTGATTCAGAACTCTCACTTGTTTTCAAAAACCTTATTAAAGTTGTTGGTTGGTACGATAACGAAGCCGGTTATTCTCATAGATTAATTGATTTTGTGAAGAAGTTTAATTGAGTATAGCCGATATTCCTGGTAATTCCTTTCCTTCAAAGTACTCTAAAAGCGCTCCTCCACCCGTGCTAACATAACTTACTTGAGAGGCAAATCCAAATTTCTGAACTGCTGCAGCACTATCTCCTCCCCCAATCAGTGAATACGCGCCATTTTTTGTAGCTTCGGCAACAGCTTCAGCAATTGACTTTGTGCCATGTGCAAATGCATCCATTTCAAAAACTCCCATAGGTCCATTCCAAAGGATAGTTTTACTATTCAATAACACCTTAGTAAAAGATTTAATTGTTTCATTACCAATATCTAATCCCATCCACCCTTCTGGAATAGCAGCACTTTTTTGGTTTCTTGTTTCTGCATCTGCAGCAAATTTATTTGCGATTTTTGAATCTATTGGTAAATGAATTTCTACTCCTAATGTTTTTGCGCGCTCTAATATTTCTTTACAGGTCCCTAAACGTTCATTTTCACAAAGTGAATCTCCGATTTCTCCACCTAAGGCTTTAAAAAATGTATATGCCATTCCTCCTCCAATAATAATATGATCGGCAATTTTCAATAAGTTTTCTACTATTAAAACCTTGTCTGAAACTTTAGCGCCTCCAACAATCGCAGTAAATGGACGCTCTGTTTTTTTTATTATTTTTTCTGCACTTTCTATTTCTGCTGCCATCAGAAAGCCCATCATCTTATCATTAGGAAAAAAAGATGCGATTTGAGTTGTACTTGCATGAGCACGATGCGCAGCTCCAAAAGCCAGTCATTCGCGAAAAGCACTTCTTTTCCTACTAATTTTTCAATATGAGGAATAATGTGCTTGAGTGAGAATTTATCTTCTGGACCATTTTTTGGCCTGCCTAAATGTGACATTAGGATGAGACTTCCTCCTTTATTTAAAATGTGCTTTAATGTTGGTAAAGCTGCGCGAATTCTTTTATCATCTGTGATTTCGAAAGTAGATTTATCTTGAGGAACATTAAAATCAACACGAATTAAAACGTGTTTGTTTAAGAAGTCATAATCCAGAAAATTAATCATACTATTCTTTTTTCTGCAAATCTATAAAAGCTTTGTAACTTCCAACTATTTCTTTGATTATTCTTGTCAAAAGAAAATTTCTTTGCAGTTTTGTACTAAATTTAATTCAATGAAAAAAATCACTCTTTTTATCGGCATATTTATTGTTTTACTTGCTTGTACAAACATTAAAGAAATTACTTTAGATTCAACTTTAAATGAGCCTGTAGATATCGAGGAAACATACTACGACACGACAGCTATGTATGATGAATTCGAAGAAGTTGACATCGATGAACCTAAAGTTCGAAGTATCTACAATAGTTCAAGAACTATATACACCGACTTAATTCATACCAAATTGGAAGTGAATTTTAATTGGCAAAAATCACAATTAAATGGCCTTGCTACTATTACTGCAAAGCCACATTTTCATGCTTCTGATAGTTTAGTTTTAGATGCCAAGGGAATGGATATTAAAAAAGTTGAAATGAACGGCAAAGAATTAAATTATGTCTATAAAGATTCACTTACACTTCATATTAAATTAGATCGCAACTATACTAGAGATGAAAAATTTACCCTGCAAATTGACTATGTTGCAAAACCGGATGAAAGAACTGTTAATGGCAGCGCTGCAATTACATCTGATAAAGGCTTGTTTTTTATAAATCCAAAAGGGGAAGACAAATCTAAAATGCCACAGATATGGACACAGGGAGAAACAGAATCAAATTCAGTTTGGTTCCCAACAATTGATGCTCCAAATACAAAAACGACAGAAGAAATTTTAATGACCGTTGATGATAAATATGCAACCCTCTCCAATGGAAAATTAATTTCCTCAAAAAAGAATTCAGACGGCACCCGCACTGACCATTGGAAACAAGATTTGCCGCATGCTCCTTATTTATTTATGATGGCGGTTGGAGAATTTAAAGTTGTTAAGGATTTCTATACACGTCCTGATGGTTCTAAAATGGAAGTCAACTATTATGTGGAGCCGGAATTTGAGAAAGATGCAAAAGCAATTTTTGGTGAAACACCAGCTATGATAAAATTCTTTTCTCAAAAACTTGGAATAGAATATCCTTGGGATAAATACACTCAAATTGTTGTTAGAAATTATGTTTCTGGAGCAATGGAAAATACTGGCGCTGTAATTTTTGGCGATTATGTTTACAAAAATGAACGTGAATTATTGGATAATAATGATCAATCTACAATTGCTCACGAATTGTTTCATCATTGGTTTGGAGATTTGGTGACCTGTGAATCTTGGGCAAATTTACCCTTAAATGAATCTTTCGCTAATTATTCTCAGTATCTATGGGACGAGCACCGATACGGAATAGATGAAGCTGATTACCAAGGATCCAATGAAGCAGAAAGTTATTTTAATTCTGCTTGGGAAAACTATCACAATTTAATTTGGTTTGAACACCCTGATAAAGAAAATATGTTCGATGGTCACTCCTATGCTAAAGGAGGAAGGATTTTACACATGCTGAGAAATTATCTTGGAGATGAGGTTTTCTTTAAAGGGCTAAATAGTTATCTCGTTAATAATAAATTTAAAACTGCTGAATTTCATAATCTTAGAATGGCTTTTGAAGAGGTTTCTGGGGAAGATCTTAATTGGTTTTTTGACCAGTGGTTTTTAGGTAAAGGGCACCCAATAGTACATACTTCTCAAGTAATAAATCCTGAAAATAATACAGTTACTATCAATGTAAAACAAAAGCAAAATACCGACGATTTTCCTTTGTATAAACTCCCTGTAAATGTCGCTATTTGGGATGCTAATGGAAAACGAACTGAAAAAATTGTGCTTGAAAACTTAGAAGAGAATTTTACATTTAGCTTTTCTGGTGAATTAAAAAATATTCTCTTTGATGAGCAACAAATGCTGTTGGGAAAATATTATGAGGAGAAACCCTTAAGTCAATATGTTCATCAATACTATAATTCTTCAAGATACAAAGCAAGGGCTTCAGCTATTACAATGGCGCAACGAACAAAAAATAGTGACAGCGAAAAATTACTTTTTGATGCCTTAAAAGATCCTTTTTGGAATATCCGAATACTTGCACTTCCGTCAATTGAAAATGTAAAAAATGATTTAGATATTGAAACTATAGCTCGAATTAAAGAATTAGCTAAAAGTGATCCAAAATCGCAAGTTAGGGTTGCAGCACTTAAAACCTTGTGTGCTTTAGAAGACAGCGTTGCAGCCACTGAACTACTCAAAGCTGCTATAAGTACTGATCAATCCTATGCAGTTATCTCTTCAGCTCTTGCATTATTGACGGAAATAAATCCTGAAGAAGCCTTACTTGTAGCAAGAAAATTAATGAAAGAGGAAAATGCTACCCTTAATGTTTCAATTGCTGGGGTTTTACAACAATTAGGAACTGAAGAAGATATTCTATTTTTTGATAAAAATTTAAAGAATAATAGTTTTAAGGGTTACGATGAATTAAATGTCTTTGTAGCTTATGTTGTATTAATATTAAGAATGGAAATAGATTTACAAGAAAAATCACTTGAATTTTATACCTTATTAAAGGAAAAAGGTGGCGCTGCAGTACAACTCTATTTTGGACAAATAATTGAATACAGTAATTCTATTTATCTCGCTAAAATTGAAGAGTTAGATGCAGAAATAGCAGAATTAGAAGAAGCTAAATCTTTTGGGACTGTCTTTGAAAAAAAGAAGTTAAAACAACGCTTCGAGGATTTAATTGCTAAGTTAACCTTGCTAAGTCCGCCAATACCTTTGGATTAAAAATGCTTTATTTCTTATAAAGAATAGTTGCTGAAGCCTGCGCTGTTGGCATGATTGTAATATCATTAATTGTCACATGAGCCGGTCGAGAAGTTACAAACCAGATTGCTTCGGCTACATCATTTGCAAGTAAAGCCTCAAAACCGTCATATACGGAATTTGCTGTTTGAACATCTCCTTTAAATCGCACCAACGAAAATTCAGTTTCTGCAGCTCCAGGAGCAATATTTGTGACTTTTATTCCATGTGAAACTAAATCTATTCGCATCGCTTTTGAAAGTGCATCAACTGCATGTTTTGTAGCACAATAAACATTTCCGCCAGGGTAAACCTCTTTTCCAGCAATACTAGAAATATTTACAATTTGAGTAGATTCATGAAGTTTCAGAAAGGGAATAATGGCTTTTGAAACGTACAATAATCCCTTGATATTGGTGTCAATCATTCGCTCCCAATCATCTGTTACGGCATTTTCTATGGAAGATCTTCCCACTGCTAATCCCGCATTATTAATAAGGATATGAATGTTATTTTTAATTATTTCAGGAAGTGAATTAATAGACTGAATAACCTCTTTTTCATTCCTAATATCAAGTTCTAGGCAATGTATATTGACAGTATCATTTTGCAAGGAAACTTTCAATTGTTCTAATTTATCAACTCTTCTAGCAACTAAAACAAGTGAAAACCCATTTTTTGCAAAAATATGTGCACACGCTTCTCCAAATCCGGAGGATGCTCCTGTAATAAATACGTATTTTTTCATGTTGCAAATTTGAATAGAAAATTTCTATTTTGCTTTGTTTATGTCAATTTAACAATAAAAAAAGACAAAATGACATAAAAATTAACTTGGCATATAGATTGACTAATTGTTTTCAAATAAAAAACAAAATGAAAAAAAACACAATTAAGTCCGGTAAAATTAACGTTCAAACGGAAAATATTTTTCCCATAATTAAGAAATTTTTATACTCAGATCACGAAATATTTTTACGTGAATTAGTTTCCAATGCTGTCGATGCATCTCAAAAATTACGCGTTCTTTCAGCAAATGGAGAATATAAAGGTGAACTTGGAGATTTGAAGGTAGAAGTAATATTGGATCGCGATGCAAAAACAATTACCATTCGAGATAATGGAATCGGAATGTCTGCTGAAGAAATTGATAAATACATCAATCAAATTGCATTTTCTGGGGCTGAGGAGTTTGTAGAAAAATACAAAGGAAAAGAAGGTGCTGAGCAAATTATAGGTCATTTTGGACTTGGTTTTTATTCAGGATTTATGGTGTCAGAAAAAGTGCAGATTCGCAGTAAATCTCGCCATGAGGGAGAAAAAGCAATTCAATGGGAAAGCAACGGTTCTCCGGACTATACAATTATTGAAATTGACAAAACAACACAAGGAACTGACATCGTTTTATATATTTCCGAAGAATCAAATGAGTTTTTGGAAAAAGAACGGATTTCTGGAATCTTAACGAAATACTGTAAGTTTTTACCAATTCCTGTGTTTTTTGGTGACAAAACAGAATACATCGACTCGCCAGAAGGGGAAAAAGATGATAAAGGAAATATAAAGCGAGTAGCTATTGAAGTTCCAAATCAAATTAACAATCCTTCGCCTGCCTGGACAAAAGCACCTGTAGATTTGAAAGACGAAGATTATTCTTCTTTCTACAGTGAATTATATCCCTCAACATTTGACAAGCCTCTCTTTCATATTCATTTGAATGTAGATTATCCTTTTAATTTAACGGGTATTCTCTATTTCCCAAAAATTAAGGAGAATGTTGAAGTTCAGCGAAATAAAATAAATTTATATTCCAATCAAGTCTTTATTACGGATAGTGTTGCGGAAATTGTACCTGAATTTTTAACGCTTTTACATGGAGTAATTGATTCTCCAGATATTCCTTTAAATGTTTCTAGGTCGTATTTACAAAGTGATGGCAACGTCAAAAAAATAGCTTCTCACATCACCAAAAAAGTGGCGGATAAATTGGCAGATATGTTCAAAAAAGACCGCAAGGATTTTGAAGATAAATGGAATGACCTACAAATATTTGTTCAATATGGAATGTTATCAGATGAAAAATTTGCTGAAAAAGCTGCAGGTTTTTCCTTATTGAAAAATACAGATGGGCTTTATTTTACTCCGGAAGAATACAAAGAAAAAATTGCTGCACTTCAAGTGGATAAAGACAAAAAAACAATTTGCTTGTATACCAATAACCCGGAAGAACAATTCTCCTTTGTTAAAAAAGCAAAAGAAAGAGCTTACGATGTTCTTCATTTAGAAGGTCCTTTGGTTTCTCATTGGATTCAAAAACTCGAGCAATCAATGGAAAATACAAGTTTTGTTCGTGTTGATTCTGACACTCTAGATAAACTAATTCGTAAAACAGATGAACTTCCTTCAAAAATTTCAAAAGAGGAAGAAGAAAAGTTAAAGCCTGTTTTTGAAGAATGCTTAAATAAAGAAAAATATACTGTTCAATTTGAAAGCATGAGTGAAAGTGATTCTCCAATGATTATTACGCAACCAGAATTTATTCGACGAATGATGGAACAGCAAAAATTAGGCGGCGGTGGAATGTTCGGAGCTTTTCCAGAAATGTTTACGCTCGTTGTAAATGCAAATCATCCAAAAATTGCTCAGCTTCTAACTAAAAAAGCAAAGGATCAAAAGGCAAGTGTAAAGCAACTTACAGATCTTGCCCTACTTGCACAGGGAATGTTAAAAGGCGAAGCATTGGATAGTTTTATTGAGCGAAACATTGAGCATATTGCTTAATTAACTAATTTTACACGGGATTTTCCCTAATAAAATTTTTTAAAACTCAGTGCGTGTATAAGTGGATTTTAGGACTTGGAGGTTATTTTACTACACGAACGTTGGGAGGAGGACTTTTTGGATTCATCATTGGCTCCTTAATTGATCGGACCACTAGTAAATCAGGTGCCTCTAATTCTTCTAGTGGTCGAAAAAGTTTTCAAGATTCATTTGAATATTATAGACAGCAATCTTCTCGCTACGATATTCAAACCATGCTCATGGCGCTTTCCGCATCTGTAATGAAGGCTGATGGGAAAGTCTTAAAAATCGAACTTGACTTTGTGAAACGTTTTTTTGCTTCGCAATTTGGCAATCGTTTTACTAGTGAGCATCTTCAAATCCTTAAAAATTTCCTGGATTCCGATAAAATACCACTTCAAGAAATTTGCGCAGATATTCGCACTAGAATGCCTTCGGAAGTCCGCGTTCAATTAATTCACTATTTGTTTAGTATTGCAAAAGCAGATGGCGATGTTGCTCCAGCGGAAATGAATATTATTCAAAAAATTGCTACAATGCTCGGTGTTTCTGCAGTAGAATTTGAAAGTGTGAAAAATATGTTCTACAGAAATGTAGATTCTGATTATAAAATTTTAGGTGTTGAGTCATCTGTAACTGATGAAGAAATTAAAAAAGCCTACCGTAAAATGGCTATTTCCTTTCACCCTGATAAAGTTGCGACAATGGGCGAAGAATACCAAAAAGGTGCAAAGGAAAAATTTCAGCAAATACAAGATGCTTACGAAGCAATAAAAAAACGAAGAGGATTTAAGTGATTATTGCTTTTTCAAAATTGTTTTTATTGTTGTATCTTTAAACATAAGTAAAGAAAATTACCTAAAATGACAGAGCAAAAATATACCGAAGCATTTGAAGAATTACAAGAAATTGTCAGTGACATGGAAGATGGAAACATCAGTGTAGATGAATTAGCGGAAAAAGTGAAACGTGCAACTGTTTTAATTCGTGTTTGCAAGGCTAAATTAAGTGCAACTGAAGGTGATGTTCAGAAAATTCTCAAAGAACTTGAGGAGGATAAGACTGAAGAATAAGTCAAATTTCTAACTTTACCTTTTTTAATAAACTTATGTCAGACAATCGTTATCAAGCAAGAGGAGTATCAGCAGGAAAAGAGGATGTTCATAATGCTATAAAAAATGTGGACAAAGGTTTATTTCCTCAAGCTTTTTGTAAAATAGTTCCTGATTATTTAACCGGAGATGACGATTATTGTGTTGTAATGCATGCTGACGGTGCGGGGACAAAAACATCTTTAGCATACATGTATTGGAAAAAAACTGGAGATATTTCAGTTTGGAAAGGAATTGCTCAAGATGCATTGATAATGAACATTGATGATTTATTATGTGTAGGAGCAACTGGCCCCATTCTATTATCTTCAACTATTGGCCGTAATAAAAACCTCATTCCTGGTAGCGTTATTTCTGAAATAATAAATGGCACAGAAGAACTCTTGAAAGATTTAAGGTCTCATGGCATTGAAATTTATTCCACTGGTGGAGAAACTGCAGATGTAGGCGATTTAGTAAGAACAATCATTGTGGATTCTACTGTAATTGCCAGAATGAAGCGCAGTGATGTTATTTCTAATGATAAAATTCAAGCAGGAGACTGCATTGTTGGTTTGGCTTCTTATGGTCAAACTAGCTATGAAAACACCTACAACAGTGGAATGGGAAGTAATGGGCTTACAAGTGCTCGACACGATGTGTTCAACTATCAATTAGCAAAAGAATTTCCCGAAAGCTTTGATCCTAATATACCAAATGATCTTGTTTATAGTGGCGGAAAATTATTGGAAGATGAAGTTGCTAACCTTCCTTTAGATGCAGGAAAACTTGTTTTATCGCCAACACGAACTTACGCGCCAGTAATTAAAAAGATTTTAGATTCTTATCGCTCGCAAATTCATGGAATGGTTCACTGCTCTGGAGGAGCTCAAACTAAAGTCTTGCATTTTGTAAATAACCTTCATATCATTAAAGATAATCTTTTTCCAATTCCACCTTTGTTTCTTATGATTCAAGAGGAATCAGGGACCTCTTGGGAAGAAATGTATAAAGTTTTTAACATGGGACACAGAATGGAGATTTATGTTCCTTTTGAAATAGCTTCAGATCTTATTGCTATTTCAGAATCATTTGGAATTGCAGCTCAGGTTATTGGCAAAGTAGATTCTTTCGACGGCAAACAAGTAAGTATTAAAAGTGAAAAGGGAGAATTCAGCTATAATTCCTAATCTTTTTCTAAAAAAACTACTGATAAAAGGAATAAAATTTATATTTTTGCCCCCTGTTCATTGAATATTGGAGGGATGGGTGAGTGGCTGAAACCACCAGTTTGCTAAACTGACGTACGGGAAACTGTACCGCGGGTTCGAATCCCGCTCCCTCCGCAATAAATATTAAAACGGATTGTTTCGGGATGAGAACCAGCGGGTTCGAACCGGAGCAAAGCGGAGCTCACTGAAAAGCGACAATAGGAGCTTGAAGTAATCCCGCTCCCTCCGCAATAAATATTAAAACGGATTGTTTCGGGATGAGAACCAGCGGGTTCAAATCTAATGAAGAATAGTCTTATTGTTGGCTTGTCTATTGTAAATCGTAATAATCTTATTACTTTTGCACTCACTTTCTGAAAAACGTTTCAGGAAGATTTAATTAAACAGATGATACATTAGTTCGGGGCGTAGCGTAGTCCGGTCATCGCGCCTGGTTTGGGACCAGGAGGTCGCAGGTTCGAATCCTGCCGCCCCGACGAGGGGGATGAGCAATCATCCCCCTTTTTTAATTAGTTTAATTGAAACTGATAATTAATTTCAATTGATTGGTCCGCTAGCTCAGCTGGATAGAGCAACGCCCTTCTAAGGCGAAGGCCTCAGGTTCGAATCCTGAGCGGATCACAAAAAGTGCCCACTTCATGAAATGAAGCGGGCTTTTTCGTTTTTTAGTGTCGGAAACTTATCTGTGTTTAGATTAGCAGCTATACATATTTTGTTGCCGAGTTAGACAGGATCTAGATAGTTTCCGAAATTATCTAACTCAATTTGACCGATTAATGTTAAGGATATTAGCGAATAATATAGGAGTATTTTCAACTTCACCGCAAAAAATAATAACGCTAATATATTAGCTATTTTTATTAATAATTAGTAAATTTGGCTAATATATTAACTAATATGAATCCTTTTTCCATTGATAAAAATCCAACAGACATACTGAAGGAACTTGCTCAACGAACAAAAACTCTTAGAAAAGAACATAAAATGTCTCAGAGCGAACTTGCTCAACGTGCCAATGTTTCGCTTGGGAGTTACAAACGATTTGAAACGAGTGGTCATATTTCATTGGATTCATTATTGAAAATTGCTTTTATCCTTGGGAAATTGAATGATTTTGAAACAGTTTTTCAGTCCAACAAAAACAAGGATCTTGAAAAATTATTTAAGTAGATTAGAATGAGCCAAGAAAGAATTAAAGTATCATTGGATTTTGGATCGTCAATCGTTGAGGTGGGGATGCTCATTGAGCAAAATCAGCAAATTTATTTTCGATTCGAACCTTCCTTTTTGGAAAGCGATTTGGATATTTCTCCCTTTAAATTAAAGAAAACAACTGAAATACTTCTTTCGCCAAGAGCACCTTTTGATGGCCTATTTGGCGTATTCAACGATTCAATTCCCGATGGCTGGGGAAGATTACTCTTGGATCGAAAACTAATTAAAAGTGGGGAAAACCCAAAAGAAATAAGTATTCTGAATCGTCTTTCTATGCTGGGTAAAAGTGCTCAAGGCGCATTGATTTACGAACCCGTTACCGATGAAGGGAAATTTGAAAATGAACTCATCAATTTAGACTTGATTGCTCAAGAATCAGAAGAATTATTAAAAACTGGTACTGCCACGTTTTTGGATCAATTGTACCATCTTGGTGGAAATTCAGTTGGTGCTCGACCGAAAATATTGGTGAATTACAATCAAAAATTGAATCAATTCTCCACTGTTTCTAAAGAAGAATTTGAACCTTGGATTATAAAGTTTCCCGCACTAAACGATTTAAAAGATATCGCACAAATTGAGTTTGCCTATTACAAGATGGCAGGGGCTTGTGGAATTGAAATGAGCGAATCTAACTTGTTTTATTCTGAAAGCGGAAAGGTATTCTTTGGAACGAAGCGTTTTGATCGCTTTGCCAATAAACGATCGCATCTGCATTCTGCATGTGGCTTATTACATGATGATTTCCGATATAGCACCATGGATTATGGCCATGTAATGGATGCTGCAAACCGATTGGAAAATAATTTAAACGCTTGCGAAAAAGTATTTCGTTTGGCTGTTTTCAATGTCTATGCTTCCAATATGGATGACCATAGTAAAAACATTGCTTTTTTGATGAATGAAAAAGGAAAATGGGGTTTAGCACCCGCGTTCGATTTAACCTTTTCGCCCTCTCCGGGAGGATATCATAGTCTTTCAGTTGCAAATACTTATCAAGAAATTGGAAAAAAAGATCTATTGAAATTAGCCGCTTACTTTGGCATTAATAAAGGCAATGAAATCATTGATCAAGTAAAAGAAACGCTATCTAAATGGAACATATTCTCTTCTGAAACGCAAATCAATAAAAAAGAGCATGAACTCATTGAAAAAACGTTGTTTAATAACTTGAAAAAGTAAGAAGGTAGCAGAAAGACAGCGTGAGACCACGCAGTAGCACCGAAGGTAAACAGCCCTGTCGATAGATGTTAGGATTTTTTATTGTCGGAAACTTGGAATCAAACTTTTATGGATAAAGTGTTAATTCCTGAATATTCAACAAACTCTCTAATAAATAATTCTAATGGAAGTTCAAATGCATTGGACAACCCTATTATCCAAAATAAGGTTGGGGAGATAAGGCCTCTTTCAACCCTAGAAATATATTGATAGTCCAAGCCCATTCTATCTCCTAGATTTGATTGACTTAGTTTTAAGTGAATCCTTTTTTCTCTGACAAACTCTCCAAATATTTTATTGAAAGCTGTTTTTTCCATAAGCACCAAATTGGTAATAATGGAACTTTAAAAACTAAACATATATGTTTAG
>RFPM01000021.1 GCA_009926125.1 Flavobacteriales bacterium
GTATACAGCAAGTGGTTCACCTATTTGGTCTGCAAATCAACAAGTGTCGAATGGCCTTTCTGGAAATAAAGCACCTGCAGATTTATTTGAATTGTCAAATAATGAATTTGTTTTGATTTTTCATGTCATTACTTCTCAAATATATTCTAATTTATATGCTCAAAAATACGATGCCAGTGGTTCTCCACAATGGGGTACACCTGTTCAATTATCTAATAAAACAACAACTTACAATTCATCCTACAGTAGCGCTAAAGACAATGATGTAATTTATTATGGTTACAAAGCAAATGGATCTAATCATTTCGATTCTTATTTACAGCGGATTAATTCTGATGGTACGCTTCCATGGGGAATAAATGGGATGGATTTTGATGTTAATCAAACAGATTATGAGATGGATACAAAAATTGCGTTTGCTCCGGGGTCACAATTTGTTTGGTCTATTTGCAATTATACAAATACTGGACAAAGTTCTTATGGAGTTTCCATTCAGAAATTTGACAAATTTTCTGGTGACCGACAATTTACCGACAATGCTCGAGTAATATATCCAATTGGAAGTTCTAAAGTGTTTGCGGGTGATTTACAATTAATCAACGACCAAGCAATTTTTTTAATGAAGAGTGGCATGGATAACGGCGCATCTCCTACAACTTTACATGCTTGTCTTTTAACAGCAAATGGCGAATTTGAGTGGCCTACAGAAACGAAACCTATGGCAACTTTTAGCGCAAGTAAAGGAAGAATTCACTTTACAAAGTCTATAAATGGTATAGTAGTAGCCATCTTCATCGAGCAAAAAATACCAGGAAGTTCAAGAATTTATGCTCAAAGTACAGCTACAGATCTTGCGATAAATGACAGTACGGGGACAGATGTAATTAGTGCTTGTAACTCATATACTTGGATAGATGGAATAACCTACACCTCTAATAATACTACTGCAACCTATTTATTAAGCAATTCTAATGGGGGAGATTCTTTGGTTACTTTAAATTTAACAATAAACACACTTGATTTATCTACTAGTAATTTAGGTTCAGTAATTACAGCTAATACATCCATACTTGGAATCCCAACAAGCTACCAATGGTTGAATTGTGCTACTAATTTTTCACCAATAGTTGGCGCTACTAATCAATCATTTACTGCAATAACCAATGGTAATTATGCTGTTCAAATAACCCAAGGGTCTTGCACAGGTATTAGTGAATGTACAACAATATCAAATGTTTCACTCCTTGAAGAAAATGAAAAAGAAGTAATGATTTTTCCTAATCCAAGTAATGATATTATTACTATTAGCACTAATTTTAATGAGGCAATAAACTATGAACTTATAGATGCACAAGGTCGTATTGTATTGAAGGGTATTTTCAGTGAAGCGAAATCTATTTTGAATATTGAAGCACTTAACGCCGGAACTTTTTTCATAAAAGTAGAAAGGGTTCCTTTCCCATTCATTATTATAAAAAAATAAGAGTTTTGTCTGCTAAAATAAATTAGCGTAATAAATCCAATTTCATTTCAATTTCATAGCGAATTTTATTCTTAAAGTTCGTGTATGCTTTACCTGTCGCTGGTCCGTTAAATCCAGTGTGGATGCTCCAAACATCTCCATCTTTACCT
Source organism: Flavobacteriales bacterium (assembly GCA_009926125.1). Lineage (GTDB taxonomy): Bacteria > Bacteroidota > Bacteroidia > Flavobacteriales_D > Crocinitomicaceae > UBA952. The sequence continues at coordinate 1,633 of RFPM01000021.1, forward strand.
ATAAAAATTGAAGTTGGAAAACTCATCACTTGATTTAGCATGCCAAAATCAGATGAAGCAAGCTCTTTATTTGCAAGTCCACCATAGAGAATAGTGTATGGAATTTTTGAGCGTTTTTTAAAGTCCTTTAGTTTTTTAAGCTGTTTTTTTTGTTCTATATCAGCTTCATAACAAACACTTATTATTTCTAAACCAGAGGTGTGTAAATCATTATATAACTCTTTTAAGACTTTTGTTTCATCTAGACAATTCGGGCACCAAGTCCCCATAATCTGAATAATTACAACTTTATTTTGATAGTTAGCACTTGAAAATAAAAAAGGCTTGCCATTTAGTTGTTTTGCATGGTTAAAGACAAAAGGTTGATTTTTGGAAATCAAATAACTTAATGAATCTGGATTCCGCAAACTTGCATTTTCATTTCGTAAAGCAGTCCAGGTTGTTCTGTATTTTGAGCCACTGTAAAAAATACCATTAATACTATCTCCCTTAATTTCTCCTGTAAAAACATATGCTTGAGCTCCATCAAAAGATGAAAGCGCAAAATTTCCCCCACTAATATTCCCCTCTAAAAAACGATAATCTCCCGTTTCTGTTTGAAAAGTCCCACTTATAGTATTTCCATTTGTTTTAAAAATCCCAAGAGCATTACTTTCATCTTTTTGATCAGGGCTAAACTTAACTTCCCATCTACCATCTATTACAAATGGCTGAGTTATAAAATTAGAAGCTGGAAAAGAAAATCGTGGGTCATTTGAAAAATAAGCGCTTAAGGGAATTTTAATGTTTTTGTGTTTTCTATTATCTAACCAATATCCCCTTAAATATTTTCCAAATTCATCTACCTTAAACACCAATTTCCCATCCATTTCTGGGAAATAAGCATGGATTGAATCTGATTGAAAACGAATTTTTGTCAGTTGAATTTCTTCGGCAGCATTGATTACAGCAATTTCAAACTTTTTAAGATTAGAAATTTTAAGATTAAATGGCAAAACCAATCTATCGTTTAATGCTAATTCAGCATGCCAGTTTCCTAAAGTGATATTCTTTATTTTTTGAGAATACACGAGATTTGTAATTGTAAGAAATAAGATGATGAACTTTAATTTCATTTATTTTTTGTGTCTTGAAAAATTAAATTATTTAAAGAATAAATGTAATGCGTAAATTAAGATATAGCAAGAAATAAGCATAACTTTGCTAAAATTAATCGTATGTATCGAATATATCTACCACTTATTTTTATCCTTATTGTTCTAATTTACTTAATCTATGGATTCATCGCAAAGAAGGATTCTACCAAACATTTAGCGATTTTAAAAATCACTGCTTTTTTTTCATTGCTATGGTTCGTTCTATTCTTTGTATTTTTATTTTAGAATACTTGTAAAAAGATAATGGGAGAAACAACAAATACATCAAAATCAAATTCTATAGAGAAAGAAACCTTAATCAAGGCATTTCGATTGATGAGTACTGCAAAATTTTTAGCAGAAAAATACGAGGAAAATAAAGAGCTTACTTCAAAATATGTTCACGCTACATCTCGAGGGCATGAAGCAATTCAATTAGCACTAGGACTGCAACTTAAACCCCAAGATTGGGTTTCTCCTTATTACAGAGATGATAGTATTCTCTTAGGAATTGGTATTTCACCATACGAACTAATGTTGCAGGTTTTCGCAAAAAAGGAAGATCCGTTTTCTGGTGGTCGCACCTACTATTGTCATCCCTCATTGAACCGTGATGACATGCCAAAAATCATTCATCAATCTTCTGCTACTGGAATGCAAGCTATTCCGACTACTGGAATTGCAATGGGAATTCAGTACCAAGAAAATACAGGATTAACAAAACCTGAAATAGGAGAAGCACCAATAGTAGTCTGTTCTTTAGGAGATGCAGCATGCACTGAAGGAGAAGTTTCTGAAGCGTTTCAAATGGCAACTTTGAAACAATTTCCGATTGTTTTTCTCGTACAAGACAATGGCTGGGATATATCCGCAACCGCCAAAGAAACTAGAGCGCAAGATATTTCGGAATATGCAAAAGGATTTAAGGGTCTTGAAGTTAGAACGATAGATGGAAGTGACTTTATTGAATCTTATTCTACCATTCAAGAAGTATTTGAAATCGTTCGAAATGAAAGGCGGCCATTCATTATTCATGCAAAAGTTCCTTTATTAGGGCATCATACTTCTGGTGTCAGAAAAGAATGGTATCGCGATGATTTGGATGAAGCTGCAAAGAATGATCCCTATCCGAAACTAAAATTAGAACTGGAAAAAAAAGGTTTTAGTTTAGCTGAATTTATAAATCTTGAAGCTGCGACAAGAAAATTAGTAGATTCAGAATACGAAAAAGCGCTTATTTCTGAGGATCCAAGTCCTGAAAGTGTAACAGATTATATTTTTGCTCCAACATTAATTTTAGAAGAAAGTGGTGAACGTGAACCAAAAGGAAAGAAAAAAACTGTAATGGTTGATTCTGCCTTGTTTGCCATGAGAGAAATATTAGAAAAACATCCTGAAGCTTTATTGTATGGCCAAGATGTTGGTGGGCGCTTAGGAGGAGTTTTTCGCGAAGCTGCAACTTTAGGGCAAACATTTGGTGAATTGCGCGTTTTTAATACACCCATTCAAGAAGCATTTATTATTGGTTCAACTGTTGGAATGTCTGCAGTTGGATTAAAGCCGATTGTTGAAGTTCAATTTGCCGATTATATTTGGCCAGGATTAAATCAATTATTTACCGAAGTTTCAAGATCTTATTACCTCTCAAATGGAAAATGGCCAGTAAGTTGCGTAATTCGAGTGCCAATTGGTGCCTATGGTTCTGGTGGGCCTTATCATTCTTCAAGTGTAGAATCTATTTTATGCAATATTCGTGGAATTAAAGTAGTTTATCCTTCAACAGGCGCAGATTTAAAAGGCTTGTTAAAAGCTGCTTTTTACGATCCAAATCCAGTTGTAATTTTAGAACACAAAGGCTTGTATTGGTCAAAAATTTCAGGAACGGAAGGAGCTATGTCGATTGAACCAAGTGAAGATTATGTGATTCCAATTGGTAAAGCAAGAATCGTTCAAGAAGCAACAAAGGAAAATATCTCAAATGGTAATTCTTGTGGTGTAATAACTTATGGACGAGGAGTTTATTGGGCAGTTGAAGCTTCTTTGGAGTTTGCTGGTAAAGTTGAGATTTTGGATTTACGAAGTATTAATCCCTTAGATCACGAAGCAATGAATACCTTGTGTAAATCTCATGGAAAAATAATGATAGTTACTGAAGAATCGATCGAATGTTCTTTCGCTTTGGGATTGGCTGGAAGGTTACAAAGAGATAATTTTAATTTCTTGGATGCGCCTATTCAAATTGTAGGGTCTGTTGATACTCCTGCGATACCATTAAATTCTAGTTTGGAGGCGGAATTACTGCCAAATGCCGAAAAAGTAAAAAAGATAATACAACAACTTTTAATTTATTGATTAACTTTAATGCACTTAAACTGCTTAAACATAAAGAAATAAAATAATATTGCGCTTATTAACTAATATCATTTTATTGATTTGCTTCAGAATGAGTTATGGTAAAAGTGGTTCTCGTTCTATTTTATAAAAGAAAAAAGGCAAATCATAAGCCGGGTTCTGTAATCTTTGTTGAACGAATCAACGCAGTTGTCTATCATTTTTCTAACATCGCATTATATTTCTCCAACAATACCAAGTATTTATTTTTCCAATAATCTACAGACTCATTTTCAATATAAGAATTACCGTTTTGTGCTTTAACGACCGAATTAAACCTTTTAAGTTCAGTTATCTCATCCGAAAAATCATGGTGAATAATTTTGCTAATTTCTAAAACTACATCAATTGACAAAATTGGATTTTCAAAAGCATGATAAATCCACCTACGGCTTTTTCCTAAACGTTGCGTCAATTTAGTAAGAGAATAACCACTCTGACGCACAGCTAGTTCCACAATTTCTCCTCGGTGTTGCATAGGTCACAAATTTCTACACTAAAACGTAAAAAATATGCACAATTATTTCTCATTAATGAGAAAATTTACTAGATTTGTTTTTATGCTCTAATATATTCCTCAACTGTGTATTTGTTTTAAAACCATTATGACGAAACGAAATATAAATATTCTCGATAGAATTGGTTCTTTGATACCGGGGTATAAGGGATATTCTATAAGAGATGAGCAACGAAACACTGATAAAAAAGTTAGAAACCATATTGCAAACCTATTGGCAACAATAGAAATAAATATTAAAGAGTTTCAACTCAAATTAATAAAGTCTGATAAGCTTTTAGAGGCAACAGAAATTGAAAGCACTAGAAAAGCAATTAATACATTACTCCCAAAAATAAAACATGCGCCCTATGGTGTTTCAGGATTTTTTTCAACTCAACAATTAAAAGAAGATGAATTGGAGCAAATTTATTCATTTGATGCGGAAATTGCTGAACGAGTTTCGAATATGCTGACGCTATCGCATAGTTTGGATGTAGAAACAATTGGATCAGTAACTCTTGTGCAGCACTGTCGAAATATTGATGAAACACTTTTGAAACGTACTGAATTTATAAATCAATATAAATAGATGGAAGTAATTGAGTTTTTAGACGATAGCGGGAAAATTCTCGTAAAAAGAATGCCTGACAATGGACAACTAGAAATTAAATGGGGGTCACAGTTAACAGTTAGAGAAAGTCAAGAAGCAATTTTTTTTAGGGATGGCAAAGCACTAGATGTTTTTGGACCGGGAAGACACATACTTGAAACACAGAATATTCCTGTCATTAGCAAATGGGTTACAAAGTTTGGCTATGGTCCAAACTCACCATTTCGTGCTGAAGTCTTATTTGTTGGGAAACAATTGTTTCCTAATCTTAAATGGGGGACAAAAGAGTCAATTCTTTTTCGAGACACAGAATTACAAATGGTTCGTTTGCGAGCATATGGATCCTTTTCAATTCAGATTAATGATGCAATGCTTTTTGTGAATAAAGTAGTTGGCACCATGGGTCTGTATTCGACAATCGCTATTGAAGACTATTTGAGAGGGGTGATTATTTCAAAGTTTAATGTTGTGCTTGGTCGAGTTTTAAAATCAATATTTGACATTCCAATTACATTAGACCAACTTAATTTGGTAATGCGCACTGAATTAAGTGCAGATTTTGAAGGTCTTGGTCTTAGTCTTCACGATTTTTATGTGCAATCTGTAACTGTGCCTGATGAGGTACAAAAAATGATAGATACACGAACAGGAATGAATGCTGTTGGTAATTTGGATCAATACATGAAATTAAAAATTGCAGATTCTTTGGGCGATGCAGCAAAGAACCAAGGTGAAGTTGGTAGTGCAATGGGTTTAGGTGCTGGTATGGGAATGGGAATGATGTTGCCAAATATGATTCAACAAAGCGTGAATGGACAATCTTCAGAAAGTGTAACAGATAAATTAAAACAACTGAAGGAATTACTTGATTTAGGAGCCTTAACTCAAGTGGAATTTGATGAGAAAAAGAAAGAATTATTAAAGCAATTGTAATAAAGATGTTGACGAAAGAATTAAGAATCAATAAAATAAACAACCATGCAAATAAAATGCACATCATGTGGGGCAACCCAAGAATTAGCAGCAAACCACCAATGTGGGTATTGCGGCAGTGCCATTGAACAAGAAAAGGCACAAGAGAATTATAATACATCTACAACAGGTGAAGTAGGAAACTTGATGATGATGGCAGATACAGCCGTTGATGCCACCAACTGGGAAGAAGCCTTGCGGTATTATAACAAAGCGCTGGAAAAAGACATTGCAAACTACGATGCTTGGCTGGGTAAAGGCATAGCCATCGTTTACACCTCAAAAATTGGTGAATTAAAAATTACTGAGGCTATTGCTTATTGGAAAAATGCCTTAAAACATTCTACTAATCAAGAAGCAATGGGTAAACGTGTTGCTAAAGAAATCAATGAAGTAGTAAATAAATTTTATCCGTCTCTGGAAAACCACTTTGTTCAATTTAAAGATTTAGACAATTCTTATGGAGAATTAGTATCTAAGTTTGTTACTCTTGAAGCTGCTCAAGATTATGCAGTAGAACTTGACCCTAGTAATATAACTTACTCAAAAACAGGTTATAATTTATGTAAAAGAGTAATAAATATTCCTAAGTCTCACGCAATAGCCGATTATGGTGGTGCTATTGCAGGGGCTATAATTGGAGGTTTGCAAGGAAACAAATATACTCAACGTGATGCTGTGGCAAAAGGCAGAAAAGCAACTGCTTTAAAGGATTTAATCAACCAGGCAGCTCAATTAGTTTATCCATTAGAAGAAAAGTACATTAATAAAATAAAGAATTTAAACCCTTCTGAACAAATTGTAAGTTCAAGAGACGTTTTTGTTAATTCTAAAGAAGGTAAAGAATTTGAAGTTAAGCAAATTATTGCAAAAGAAGGTGCAATGGCGGGCTTAAAGCATCGTTGGAACAACCTAAGTGATGCTAAGAAAGCTATATTCATAATAATTGTAATAATTTATGTAATTGCTCTGGCAGTTGGTGGCTCTAAATAAATTTTATAAATATGGCAGGAAAACATTTTCTAATATACTACCACAGAGGTGCAGGCACCTTTGTGGTAACAGAACCTCGCCCATCGGCAAGAGAAAATCAGAATCTTTTTCTTGATTATGACTTTGCTGAAAATTTTCCGACCACAAATGAAATTGAGAACCAATTGGAAAATCAATTTGGATTTAACCGAGTAATCGATAACGATGAAATAATTCTATTACAGAATTTAAGTTTAAATCTTGAAATTTAAATAACCATGAAAAAATCCAACATTGCAATGACAATCCAAAAAGCTGTGGCGAATAAATCTTTGCCGCAGCCTTTTTTGGTGGCAGATGTAAATCGAAATTGCAATGAATTGTTAAGCAAGTCACCTGCTTTTTTGAGTAAGCATGCCAAAGGAAATCCGGGAAATCACAAGCCTTATTTTATCCGAGTAGCAAGAGGAAAATATAAACTAATAACAGAATGAAATTATTAATAGGTAGTATAACAGCGGTTTTATTCAGTGCAGTCGTCATCTGGTCCATTGAGCAATCGTATTCGTTTTGGCAACTGTTCACTGGATTTGTATGCGCTATCTTGCCCATTGTATTCTTCTCTGGCATACGGAATAATGTAGCCGTTTTTAAAATTCTATCCGTGGCAATCATATTTGGCTACCTATCCTTCAAGTGGGAATACAATAATGTTTGGGCAGGTATTTTACTGGCGTTTATTTTAGGTTTCCCAATTCATTATTATAAAGTAAGGCATACAAAAGTGGATTAAATAACAAATCTACACGATAGTAAAACCTAGGAAGAATCATTAGCACAAAGCGAGCGATTTAGAAAATATATTGGAGGAACAAGGCCAATCAGTTTAGCCAATAATAGCTAAGTAGTACTTGTTTTTAAGTTTAGAATATTCTACAAGAACTAGTGCGTATACTCAATTTTCTTATTCATTAAATCTAAAAAAGGCAAATCATAAGCCGGGTTCTGTAATCTTTGTTGAACGAATCAACGCAGTTGTCTATCATTTATCTAGTTCCAAACTCACGCTTGGAATCCATCAACCTACCCTCCGAGATTGGGCGAGCAACCCTCAAGCCTCGGTATATTTGGTCTTTCAGTTCGTAAGGTTTACCTTGCCTTTGACATCACTGCCAAAGCGGTGAGCTCTTACCTCACCTTTTCACCTTTTCCTTTGAGCGAACTCAAGGGTAGTTTTCCTTTCTGTGGCACTTTCTGTTCCCAATGGATTGATCCATCAAGACCTTCCCGTTAGGAAGTACGACGCTCTGTACTGCCCGGACTTTCCTCTCCCTATTATAAAAACAAGCAGCGATAGACTGATTTGCCTAAAGCAAAGGTAGGGAATTAAAGTTTTATGAATTTAATTTTCTTACTAGTATTCTCTGAATTCAAAGAAATAAAATAGGTTCCGATTAGAAGTTCAGAGATATCAATTTCTAATTTAGATACATCAATGGAATTTTTCTGTGAGATAAGTTTTCCAGTTATGTCGTAAATTTGATAATCCGAAATAGATGCAGAGGATGTAATAGTTAGCTTATTTTCTGCAGGATTTGGAACAAGAGAAAAATACAAGCCATCTTCTTGATCGTATAAACCACTAGCAGAATACGAATCTTGGTAGTCAATAGATTGTACTTGCTCAGAACCATTTGTAATTGAAGTAACAATTTTCAATAAAACATCTTTTTTGCTTTCTCCAATCCATTCGTATTCTACTGTTTGAATTGGAGGTGTGCCAATCCAGGTAGCTGGAAAACCAGGAATTACGCCTAAATAAATAGAGTCTATTTCATTTATCAGATGTTTTAACCTCAACACATTGTAAGTTCCATTTGGTAAAATTAAGGAACCCCATCCGTCAACACTAGAAGAGCGTTGTCGGTGCTGTTTGAACTTAAAATCTGCAACTGGGTTAAAATCCACTAAAGTGTACCCCCTAGAATTATACGTATCATTGTAATCTAATGGTAAACTATAGCGGGTTTCAATTGTATCTGATTTAAACGGTACAGCTTGAGAATTAACACTGAGAGAGTAGCCAATAGAAGAAATTTTACTAGATGATGAATGCGTGTAAGCATTCAAATCAGAAATTGCCACAGGTAAGAAACCACTCAATAAATCAATCGGTAAATCATTGTTTTGGGTAAAATAACTTGCTTGGTAATTCTGTGAAGCAAAAAACCCAAAAGTAGCTTGTACAAGTATAGAACCAAACCCAATAGGATTGAAGTTTTTAACGTATTGACCAGTTGAAGATAGCGAACTAAAATTCCAGGTATTATTTGGACCAGTAGTTGAGAAATCTATTCCTTGATCCATTGCTTGACTATAGCGTACAGTGTCATTTGGATTGGCAAAATCTGTTTCCTGTAATGAAATCTGCCCAAAAGAAAAATTGAAATAGAATAAAAACAGAAAAAACTGAATTAAAGATTGAATACTATTTTTCATAAATATGAATTTAAGCAAATGTACAAAAGAATCAAAACAACTTAAAAATAAATAATTAGAATTGAGCTATTTACAATTCACTCTTTCTTCTCTTTCTTTTTTTCAGGAACGGGATCATAACCATGACCTCCACGAGGGTGACATGAAGCAATTCGTTTTACTCCTAAAAAAGTTCCTTTAATTGGTCCCCAAACTTTTAATGCTTCTATCATATAATGAGAACATGTTGGAGTGTATCTACAAGAAGCTGGCAAAATTGGAGAAATAAACCATTGGTAAATCTTCACCAAGAAAATAAGAGGAGAAATAAGGATGGTTTTTAAGCGCATAGTTCAAAGATACTTTATATTTAAACACTTTTATGTTGCTAACATTATTGTAACAAATTTTACAAAATAAGTTTGTAGAGTATCTTTATTAAAAAAATTAAATTACATGAAAACTCTCCTTTCATTACTTTTTCAGTTTTATCTTTTTCAGTTTTATTCACAGCCCCTAAATTCATGGTCTGACGAGAAAATAATGGTGAAGAAAGCTTCAGAAGTAAGTACAATTATGAATGCAGAAATGATTTTTACAGAGCGTTGGGACATTCTTCCACAACCACAGTTTTGGAAACAGATTATGCTTTTATCACCAGATTCGTGTTTAATTAATATAGCTGCAACAAGAGTTGTTCTGAAAAAAATGTCTAATAAAGATTGGAATAGTCAAAGTGAACTTGAAAAAGACAGCGTTAGACAGAATTTACGAAAAGAATTCGGACTAAGTAATTCTGATAGGATATATGTTACAACAGGAAAAAATGATTTCTTTAAATTCAAAGAAGTCTATCCCTCTTTATCAAAAGGAGTAGCTGCATTTGAAAAATTTGGAGTTGACCCTTGGTATGCTCAAGCAATTCTTCTTATTGAAAGTCCCGGCCAATTAAAAAAATCTATTTCTGGCGCCTACGGAGCCTTCCAATTAATGCCAAATGTTGCCCGTGCTCAAGGATTAACTGTAAACAATACAATCGACGAGCGGGCTAACTTTGAACGCTGTGCTTACGGCTCTGCGAGATTAATTCAAAAAATTTGTATTCCAGAAGCCAAAAATATTTTAGCGCCTTATTCACTTAAATACAATGAAACTGATCTTTGGTTTCGACTTTTTGTTATGCATGTATATCATGCAGGAGCTGGAAATGTCGCAGCAGTAATCGCTAAAATTCAACCTAAAGAAGCTTCCAAACAAATTATTTTAGACATGTGGCAAAATACTGGGGGAGGTTTTGGAAATAATTCGCAAAATTACACTCAGCTTGCATTAGCTGCTCAACTCATCATTCATGATATGATTTATAAAGAATGTGATGAGATTTCTGACTGTGCTTCTCGTTAAGCAGAAATAAATTTTATAGAAAGTGAATTGACACAATGACGTGTATTTTTCTCAGTAAAAAACTCTCCTTCAAAAACATGACCTAAGTGTCCGGTACAATTTCCGCAGATAATCTCAACTCTTCTTCCATCTGCATCTTTTACTCGTTTAACATTGTTTTCAAAGTCATCATCAAAACTTGGCCAACCACAGCCTGAATCAAATTTCGAGTTGCTACTATAAAGTGGATGCTCGCATCTTCGACAAACAAAAATTCCATTCTGAGAAAATTTATTATACTCTCCAGAATTTGGATATTCTGTACCTTTTGATTCAATAATATACGATTCTTCCTTCGTTAAAGAATTCCAATTTTCTTTTTTCAATGTCATACACTCATTTTTAAAAATCCATCTTTAATAACAAGCTTAGACGGTAAATTGTTTGTGTATAATCCACCAGTTCCTAAACCCTGCGGTAAAATAATCGGATAATTTCCTGTAAACTGAGAAATTGCATTTAAGCCGATTGATGATTCTAATGCCGATGTAATCCACCACGAAATTGATCGTTCTTCCGCTAAATCAATCCATTCCTTGCAGCCATAAAAACCGCCATGTAAACTTGGTTTAAGAACGATAAACTGAGGGCAGACAAAATCCAATAATAATCTTCGTTCTTCTCGGGTTGAAATACCGATTAATTCTTCATCCAAAGCAAGAGGAATAATATTTCTTTTGCATAAAGCAGCAAGTTTTTCTAACTGTCCAGATTGAATAGGTTGCTCAATAGAATGAACATCTAACTCTTTTAACTGCAGTAATTTCTCCTCTATTTCATCTGGTGAAAAAGCCCCATTTGCATCAACTCGGATCGTTATTTGGTTAGCATTATAGCGAGTACGAATTTTCTCAATTAAAGCCAATTCTTTATTAAAAGCAAGAGCGCCAATTTTTATTTTAATGGTAGAAAATCCTGCCTGAATTTTTGAATTAATTTGTTTTTGCATAAATTCCACATCACCCATCCACACCAAACCATTTATAGGAATTTGTGAAAGCCCTTCTGAAAAATTATTTTTATAAATCAATCCCTTCCCTCCATTTAGGTAATCCAAAGCTGCTGTTTCAAAACCAAAAATAAGTGAAGGATAGGAACAAAATTTGCTATAAAAAAGTTGGATTTTTTCAGTAAATTCAACTGTTTTTAGTGAATTTAAATCATTTATCTCTAGCTGATTTTCGATGAATTCAACTACTAAATTAATTAGAGCGAGATAATCATTTTCATCTTTAAAATCAGGTGATAATCCAGGAATAATACTAAATTCTCCATGACCACAAGTTGAATTCTCGTCTGATATTTTTAATATCCAAGAAGGTTTTTCTTTTAAAATTCCGCGACTTGTTCCACTTGGAATCTTAAAATTCAATACAATTTTATCAATGGAAACTTTCATGACAATATTTTCTTAGGCATGATGATAGGGTTCATTTCTAATAATTGAAAAGGCGCGATAAAGTTGTTCTAAAAAAATTAATCGAACCATTTGGTGCGAATAAGTCATCGCTGAAAGCGATATTTTAAAATTTGCGCGCTTGTATAATTCATCATCAAATCCATAAGCACCACCAATTATAAATGTTATACAATTCGGCATTTCCATTGCTTTATTCTCTAGCCATGAGGCAAATTTATTTGAGGAAAACTGCTGGCCATTTTCATCTAATAAGACAACAAAATCATTTGGTGAAATTTTACTTAAGAGTAATTCCCCCTCCTTTTTTTTTAGAACTTCTGTACTTATATTTTTTGGATTTTTCACATCAGAAACTTCAACTCGAAGAAAATTACAATAATGAATAATTCTATTTTCGTAAATAGTTTCTCCCTCTTTTAGATAGGCAAAATTAGTTTTACCAAGGACTAAAAACTTTATTTTCATGAGATAACTAACTAAACAGCTATAACAGCTTTTACGTCAGGGGCAGATATTTTTAAAGCTTCTTCTAATCCTGCTTTCAGAGTCATTTTGCTCATTGAACAATCACTGCAAGATCCTAATAAGTGAACTTTTACAATTCCATCATCTGTAATTTCAACCAACTCCATATCGCCACCATCAGCATGTAAAAAAGGGCGCAATTGAAGTAAAGCGGTGTTTACTTTTTCGGTAATACTAGCTATATTGATTTCAGACATGTCAATTCTATTTTTTAGTAGCTATAAGATTCTTTAATTCTTCTGTAAAGTTATGAACTAATTCATCAAATGCACGAGAAATTGGGGTATTTTCTTGATAAACAGCAGGTCGACCGGCATCACCTGCTTCGCAAACACTTTGAACAAGAGGAATTGAACCAAGAAATGGAACGTTCATGCCTTGCGCCAGATTTTTTGCACCATCTCTACCAAAAATATAGTATTTATTATCTGGAAGTTCAGCAGGAGTAAACCAAGCCATATTTTCTACAATTCCAATAACAGGCACCTTCAATGTGTCCATTTTAAACATATTAACACCCCTGCGAGCATCTGCTAAAGCAACTTCTTGCGGCGTACTTACGATCACAACACCATCTAAAGGAACAGCCTGGACAAGCGAGAGATGAATATCTCCTGTTCCTGGAGGTAAATCAATCAACAAATAATCTAATTCACCCCAATGAGCATCCGTAAACATTTGAGTAAGTGCTTTTGAAGCCATTGGGCCACGCCAAACAACTGCATTATCCTGATCTGTAAAAAATCCAATTGATAGTAGCTTTACACCTTGTGCTAAAATTGGTTCAATCATTGAAATGCCATCAATATCAATCATTTTTGGTCTGTCACCAACAACATCAAACATAGTTGGCATTGATGGTCCGTAAATATCCGCATCAACAATACCAACCTTAAATCCTTTTTTCTGTAGCCCACCCGCAAGATTAGAGGTAATTGTAGACTTCCCTACTCCACCCTTTCCAGAGGCAATCGCCACAATATATTTTACATCAGGAAGAATTTTTCTTCTCTTTTCTTTGGATTCACTCGGCAATCCTTTTACGGTACAATCTACTTCTAAAGAAGAACCAAAAACGCGTTTTAAATTAAATGAAACAGCTTCTTGCATTCTCTTTCGAGCGTGAAGTGCTGGATTAGATACTTGAATTGATAATTCAATACGCTGCTCTAAGATTTTTAAATCTTCAATCAAATTCAAACTAACAATGTCTTTTTTTAAATCAGGTTCAATTATATTTCCTAATACTCTAAGGACCTCTTCGCGATTTAATTCCATCTTATTTATTGTTTTTTTTTATTGATTTTACAGATTTATAAACAAAATCAATCACTTTTTTAGAATCTCCAGCCTCTCTATTTGTGAACTGATAATTTATCCCATTCATATTTATAACTGAAAACAAATGGTATGAAGAAGAGTTTACGTTCCCTAATTTTTTTCGAATAGTTCTTTTAAATAAAAGTAAATTTTTCTCTTCTTTGAGAATTTCTATTTTATAATATTTGTTGTTAGAAAATAATTTTTTCTTGAATTCAGGAAATAAATAAGGATAATCTCCATAATCTTCAATAAAAACCTCGAAATTTTTGCCGACTGCTATTTTCCACTTATAATCTCCAAGCTCATGAATTACTTCTGGCATGAAAGTAGCTCCTATTCCTGCCGTTGCATCTGGGATTTTAATTGAAGCATCAATATCGTACTTACTAAGATTAATATCCTGAAACTGGTAATAATCAATCTCATTTATTGGAGGTGCTTCCGATTTACAATTTAAGAGAATAAAACTCAAAAAGAAAATTAATACCACAAATGAATTTAATTTCATACCACAAAGATACAGAATTGATTAATAGTTACTTTTTTTATTCAACTTTGTAAAATGATAAAAATATCACTAATTCTTGGGACTATATTGGTATGGCTTGCAATTATTTTAGGAGCCTTTGGGGCACACTTTTTAAAAACAATATTGGACACTAATCAACTAGCATCTATTGAAACAGGTATTCGCTACCAACTTATTCAAGGAATTGCAATTGTTGTGCTCTCACTTAATTCAGATAAATTTAAATTTCCACTTAAAAAAATACTAAATAGCATGATAAGTGGACTCTGTTTATTCAGTTTTTCAATTTACCTTCTAGTATTTTTTAATAAAATAGGTTTACATATACCAATCTTAGGATTGCTCACACCAATTGGAGGAGCAATATTAATTGGATCATGGATTTACCTAACAATATGTCTCTTGCGTAAATCCTAATCATTCTTCTGAAAGCTTTACTATTGCTATGGTTTTATAAAAACCACATAAATTTTTTTAAATAATTTAAACTTTTTTTCATGTAATTGTTTCTAATATGAAAATAGTTATTACTTTTGATTAGAAAAGCATCATTATTTAGATTATTTAATAAGCAAATATGGAAAAATTAACAATTGGAAGTAAAATTCCTTCAATTACATCAAGCGATCAAAATGGAAAAGAAATCAATCTTTCTCAATTTAATGGTAAAAAACTTGTAGTCTACTTTTATCCAAAAGACGATACTCCAGGCTGTACAGCTCAAGCATGCAGCTTACGAGATAACTTTGAAATATTAGTCGAAAAAGAAATAGTAATTCTTGGTGTAAGTGCAGATAGTGCACAAGCTCACACAAAATTCATTGAAAAATACAAGTTGCCGTTTTCTCTATTGGCTGATACGGAAAAGGAAATTATCAAAGCTTTTGGAGTATGGGGATCAAAAAAATTTATGGGCAGAACATATGACGGAATCCACCGGACAAGTTTTTTATTTAATGAAGACTCAACTCTGATTTCTGTTTTAGACAAGCCAAATACAAAAGATCATGCAAATGAAATACTACAAACATACAAATTATGAGAAGGTCGTAAATAACTTACAATCATTGCAGCATAAATTTGTACTATAATAAAAAACAGAATACTTACACATTTAAAAAAATCAATATGTCAAAACAAGAATTAAACACAGAAAAGCTAAAAGCACTACAACTAACAATGGAAAAATTAGATAAAACATTCGGAAAAGGTGCAGTAATGAAATTGGGTGATTCTCCCGTTGAAAAAGTAGAGGTAATCCCAACCGGATCTATAACATTAGATCTAGCATTAGGAATTAATGGCTATCCAAAAGGAAGAGTAGTTGAAATATACGGTCCCGAATCATCAGGAAAAACAACGCTCGCAATTCATGCTATTGCTGAAGTTCAAAAGCAAGGAGGAATTGCAGCTTTTATAGATGCAGAGCATGCATTTGACCAGTTTTACGCTAAAAAATTAGGTGTTGATATCGCAAATTTATTAATTTCTCAGCCGGACAACGGAGAACAAGCATTAGAAATTGCAGACAACCTTATTCGGTCTGGAGCAGTAGATTTAGTTGTTATTGATTCAGTTGCAGCATTAACACCAAAAGCAGAAATTGAAGGTGAAATGGGAGATTCTCAAATGGGACTTCAGGCACGATTAATGTCAAAAGCATTAAGAAAATTAACTGGTTCTATTAGTAAAGCAGGATGCTGTTGTATCTTCATAAATCAACTAAGAGAAAAAATAGGCGTGATGTTCGGTAATCCAGAAACAACAACTGGAGGAAATGCTCTTAAGTTTTACGCATCTGTGCGACTTGACATTAGAAGATCAACTCAATTGAAAGATGGTGAAGAAGTAATTGGTAATCGCGTGAAAGTAAAGGTTGTTAAAAATAAAGTTGCCCCTCCGTTCAGAAAAGCAGAATTTGATATTATGTATGGTGAAGGTATTTCTAAGGTTGGAGAAATCATTGATTTAGGAGTTGAACTTAACATCCTTAAGAAAAGTGGTTCATGGTTTTCTTATGGAGAAACAAGATTAGGACAAGGTAGAGATTCTATAAAGACCTTATTACTTGATAATCTAGAATTAGCTGATGAACTAGAAGCTAAAATCAAAGAGGCCATAGTAAGTCCAAATTTAAAATTAGAAGTTTTACAAGATTGATTTAATAGTAGATTAGTTAAAATTGAGGGGGAAACCCCTCTTTTTTTTTGCGGTATAATTTACAAAATCTGTACTTCATAGTACTTTAATTATTTTTCTATGCATCCAAAACTATTGTATTTAAACAATTTGAAATTCCATTGATTTTTAGTGTAACTCTTTTTTTTATTGTTCGTATTCAAACAGATTGGCTTAAAAACACTATTTTTGCCCTCGATTAATTAAAATTTAAACAGAAAAATATGAATGCAATTATGATTTATGTTCCTATAGCTATGGCTATAATTGGTCTAATTTTTATGGCTATTAAACGATCTTGGGTGTTAAAGCAAGATGCCGGCGACGGTAAAATGAAAGAGATTTCTGATTACATCTATGAAGGTGCCTTGGCTTTCTTAAAAGCTGAATACCGTTTATTAGCCATTTTTGTAGTATTGGCAAGTATCGTATTAGCTAGCATTTCATTCATTGTCCCTACAACGCATATCTTAATCGTTGTCGCTTTTGTTTTTGGGGCTTTCTTTTCGGCTTTAGCTGGAAACATGGGAATGAAAATCGCTACAAAAACAAATGTTCGAACAACACAAGCAGCTCGTACCAGTTTACCACAAGCATTGAAAGTTGCTTTTGGTGGTGGAACTGTAATGGGTTTAGGTGTTGCTGGTTTAGCTGTTTTAGGTTTAACAACTTTCTTTATTTTATTCTTCCACTTCTTCATGGGAGGAAATTGGGCAAATGGTGGAACTGATAAAATGACAATTGTACTTGAAACTTTAGCTGGATTTTCTTTAGGAGCTGAATCTATTGCTTTATTTGCGCGTGTTGGTGGAGGTATTTATACAAAAGCTGCAGACGTGGGAGCAGATCTAGTAGGAAAAGTAGAAGCTGGAATTCCAGAAGATGACCCTCGTAATCCTGCAACAATTGCAGATAACGTTGGTGATAATGTTGGAGACGTTGCTGGAATGGGAGCCGATTTATTTGGTTCTTATGTTGCAACCGTATTAGCTGCAATGGTACTTGGTAACTATGTTATAAAAGATATGGGAGGCGTAATAAATGATGCTTTTGGAGGAATTGGTCCAATTTTATTACCGATGTCGATTGCTGGCATTGGAATTCTTTTCTCAATTATTGGAACCATGCTTGTTAAAATTACAAGTAATGATGCAAAAGAAGCGCAAGTTCAAAAAGCACTAAACATTGGAAACTGGGTATCTATTGCATTAACAGCTATTGCTTGTTTCTTTTTAGTAAAATACATGTTGCCTAATGAAATGATTATGCATTTCTTCGGTGATAAAACAGATTTAGGTCATGGTGAAGGATATTTGATAATTTCCTCCATGCGTGTTTTCTACGCAACATTAGTTGGTTTAGTTGTTGGTGCATTGATATCTTCAGTAACTGAATATTACACAGGATTAGGTACGAAACCAGTTTTGAAAATTGTACAAAAATCTTCTACCGGTGCAGGAACTAACGTGATAGCGGGTCTAGCAACTGGAATGATTTCTACTTTCCCAACGGTTATCTTGTTTGCAGCTGCAATCTGGGGTTCTTATGAATTAGCAGGATTTTATGGGGTAGCTTTAGCAGCTTCGGCAATGATGGCAACAACTGCTATGCAATTGGCGATTGATGCTTTCGGACCTATTTCTGACAATGCTGGTGGAATTGCTGAAATGAGTGAATTACCGAAAGAAGTTCGTCAACGAACAGATATTTTAGATTCAGTAGGTAACACAACTGCCGCGACAGGAAAAGGCTTTGCTATCGCTTCGGCTGCATTGACATCACTGGCTTTATTTGCTGCCTATGTTACTTTCACTGGTATTGATGGAATAAATATCTTTAAAGCACCTGTATTAGCGATGTTGTTTATTGGTGGTATGATTCCTGTAGTTTTCTCTGCATTAGCAATGAATTCTGTTGGTAAAGCTGCAATGGATATGGTCTATGAAGTTCGCCGTCAATTTAAAGAAATTCCTGGAATTATGGAAGGTACTGGCAAACCTGAATATGGAAAATGTGTTGAAATTTCAACAAAAGCAGCGCTTAGAGAAATGATGTTGCCAGGAGTTATGACGATTGGATTTCCAATTGCAATAGTTCTTTTAGGTAAATTAGTATATGGTGATAACAATCAATTAATCGCTGAGATGCTTGGTGGATATATGGCAGGAGTAACCGTTTCTGGTGTTCTTTGGGCAGTTTTCCAAAATAACGCCGGTGGAGCTTGGGATAATGCAAAAAAATCCTTTGAAGCAGGTGTTGAAATCAATGGCGAAATGACTTACAAAGGTTCTGATGCACACAAGGCTGCAGTTACCGGAGATACGGTTGGTGATCCATTTAAAGACACTTCAGGACCTTCAATGAATATCTTAATCAAATTAACGTGTTTAATTGGTTTGGTAATCGCTCCAATTTTAGGAAGTGGGCATCATGATGCTAAAAAAGCGAATGGATGCGATACAACCAAGTGTGAAATGATAGATGGTAAATGTGTACCAATTAATACCGATAAATGCGACATGAGCCAATGCGCTAAAATGACCAAAGAAGAGTGTTCAAAAATGTGCGATTCTAAAGGTTGTTCTCCCGAGGAAAAGGCTATGTGCTTATCAAATTATGGTGAAGATGGAAAATGGATTGGAAATCAAACAGGGAAATGTGAGAGTAGTAATAAAGATTGTTGCAAAAAAAAGTAATTTAAATAATTGATATTTATAAAGCCAGGTTTGCCTGGCTTTTTTTTTAATATAGA
>RFPM01000022.1 GCA_009926125.1 Flavobacteriales bacterium
AAGCAGGATTTTAATGGCCAGGTTCGTGTTTTTAAGCACGCATCTCTTCGTTTTACTGATTCACTTAAAAATGAACTAAAGCAACAAATTATAGAACTTAAAAATACTACTCGTTATTTTTTAAAAAATGAAAATGATGCTGTGCTATCTCTAAAAAATGATTACCGTATTGTTACAAAAGAAATTATCACAGCTGAAAGAAATACCTTGTCGCTAATTAGTAAGCCAATAAAAGGCTCCCTTTTACACTTTTTTGAACGGAAAGAATCAGATTTAGAACAATTGGAGAAAACTGTTAATATTCTCAACCCTAGCAATGTTTTACAAAGAGGTTATAGCTTGACTTTATTAAATGGAAAAATACTATCCGCTAAAAACAAACCAAAAAAAGGAGATTTGATTGAAAGTAAAACAAATTCTTTGACACTTTTTTCACGTGTTGAAAAATCGAGTGAAAATACTTAATGGGTTTTTGTCATTGACTCAGGGACACAAATTATAAAATCTGCTTTTCCCAAATTTTCTGCATCTAACTTATTGATATTTTTTTGACTTACAGTGGAGATTGTTAAAGCCTTTACGGCTGGTTTTTCTTGCTGAATGTACCAAAGTATTCCCTGGTAGTAATCAGAATGAAAAGAACCATTAAAATGTAAAACGACTTTATTATTTTTCATTTCTTTCATGATAAATTTCGCCATAGTTGCATCCTTAAATGCTTGCGCTTCAACCATTCCTTTTCCTTTACTTGGAAACATTTCTCGAACAGCAATGTATTGAGAAAGTGTAGTGTCGAGATTGAAATAGTTATCTGCCATTTGAGAACGAATCATGGGTGAGAGTGTATCAAGTGCAGCTCGTCCCTTTTTAAATAAAAGAGAAGCATATTTCCGCTCAACATTTGAAGCAATACACGACAATTTTTTATCCTTCGCAAAATCTAACAAAGGTTTATAATCTGTTGTATAATTTTCCCATAAACGACAGGAATCCTTAAACTGTTTTTCGTTTAATTCTCCAGATAAATAGCGATCTACAACACCTTGCTGATCTTGTTCAAACATTTCAAATCCTAAAACAAGATTTGTTTGATGTACATCATAAAGTGACAACATTAATTCATATTGTAGCCAATGAGTAATTGGATTATCATGAAATTCTCCGAATAGCACGAGCTCTTTTTTTGAGGAAGATTCTTGCATTTTTTTATAGGAAATACTTTTTCCTTTGGCTGTGTAAATTTTAAAAGCTTGCTCATTTTGAGCTGATAAATTTGTAAAACATAAGAAAAAAAGGAAAAAAACAAGAGATTTCAATCCGAATAAATTAGTCATAAATTGTGCTATTTGATACATAAGTAGTATTTTTATTCAAATGTATCGATTCTTATTTACATATTTATTTTGCGCAAGCTTTCTGAATCTTTCCGCACAAGGATTTCAAGTAAATTTTCAAGGGCAAAAACAACAAGGAATGGGTTTTGCTGGAACTGCAATTTTTCAAGATGCTTCAAGTATTTTTTACAATGCTGGGTCTATTGCATTTTCAAATGAAAATTCTGTAAATGTTAGTATTACGCCAATTTTCGCGAATGTTTTATATGTCGATTCTGCCACAGGAGGTGCTTATCGCACTGAAAATCCAGTAGGGACTCCTTTTTGTGCATATGGCTTGTTTCAGCATAAAAAATTGGAAAAATTTAAATTTGGCCTTGGTATTTATACGCCTTTCGGAAGTACTGTAAAATGGGAAGATAACTGGATTGGTCGCTTTGCGATTACACGACTAAAACTACAAGCTATTTATATACAACCAACAATTTCATACCGCTTGTCCAAAAAAATTGGAATTGGGGGTGGATTTATTTACTCAAAAGGAAGTGTGAATCTTCAAAAAGATATTCCTATTCAAGATAGTCTTGGAAATTATTCACACGTTGAATTAAATGGAAAAGCAGCAGGATTTGGTTTTAATCTTGGTGTTAATTTTCAAGTGAATGACAAATTTTCTATGGGACTAAGTTATCGTTCAAAAATTAAAATGAGCGTTAAAAAAGGAGAAGCAGATTTTTCTGTTCCAAGTTCATTATCTTCAAATTTTCCCAACGGAAATTTCTCAGGAACACTTCCACTTCCCGATGTTGCCACAATAGGTTTTGCCTATAAAGTTTCTAAAAAGTGGACACTTGCAATCGATATTAACCATGTTGGTTGGAAGTCTTATGACACGCTCGCCTTTGATTATGCCTTGAATACAAGTTCACTATTAGACACGAAATCACCCAGGGAATACAAGAATATTTTTGCATTTAGAGGTGGTGCAGAATTTGGAGCTTTAAAAAATTTAGACCTTAGATTTGGTGGTGGTTTTGGCTTTACGCCTGTTCAAGATGGTTATCTCACACCTGAAACTCCAGATGCAAATAGAATTTATGGAACTCTTGGCATTTCCTATCGATTTACGAATAGATTTTCAATGGATGCCTCTCTTTATTATACGCACTTAAAACGTGCAGGAAGAAATATTGAGACGAATTTAAATGGTACATTTACTACCAAAGCTCTTGCTCCGGGATTTTCATTAATTTATAATTGGTAAAATGAATTACGTGATAAACTATTATTGGGGATTTATTTTTATACTTCTTATTTGCGCTTGTAAACCAAAATTTACGAAAGAAGAAGTCTCAAAAGGCGAAATTAATCCTACGCGTTTTGTTATGATTGGTGGCGGTCATACTGCAGGTTATATGGATGATGCGCTTTATAACGAGGGACAAGAAAATTCATTGGCCAATTTAATTTCGAAACAACTTGCATTAGTTGGTGGGGAACAAACTTTCTATCAAGCATTAGTTTCTCCAAATTCAGTGGGAATTGGCTTAAGTGGATCTGCCCGCTTTATTTTAGGATTTAAGACAGATTGTAAAGGAGTTGAAGCGCTTTCTCCCTTGAGAATTAGCAGTGCTGGAGATGCTAGTATTTTAAGTGTAAATACCTACAATTCCATGCAGAAATTTCAAAATTTTGGCATTCCTGGATTAAAATTAAGCACTATTTCAACACCGAATTATGGAAGCATAAATCCATTTTTTGGGAGAATGGCTTCTAGCGTAACAACAACTGTTTTATCGGATGCTCTTGCAAGTGAGCCGACATTTTTCTCCGTGTTTCTTGGAATAGAAGATGTTTTAGATTTTGCAAAATCAGGAGGCACAGACGATAATATGCCAACAGTAAGTGCCTTCGAAAATGATTATACTCAAGTGGTTGAATCATTACTAAATAATGGAGCAAAAGGAGTTTTAGCAAAAATTCCAGATATTACTAAAATGCCTTATTTCACTACAATTCCATGGAATGGCTTAAGTTTAGACGAAGAAAATAGTATATCACTAAATAATTTCTATAATCAATTGGGCTATTCATTTCAGATTGGAATTAATCCCTTTATGATTGTGGATAGTTCTGCAAATATTTTTGCTGTGCGACAAATCCTTGAAAATGAATTATTCTTGTTAAGTCTACCTTTGGATTCCGTAAAATGCCATAAAATGGGTACACTATTTCCAATTCGAGATGAATTTGTTTTGGATTTAAATGAACTTCAAACCTTGAGAAATCGTATTGCTGGGTACAATGCTGTTATTTCTTCTTTGGCAACGCAATATGGACTAGCAATTGTAAATTCTGATAATTTTTTTGCTAATTTAAATGATGGATTTATTTACAATGGTGTAAGTATGTCGGCAAAATTTGTTTCGGGAGGTGCCTATTCTTTAGACGGAATTCATTTTAATGCAAAAGGAAATGCCTTGCTAGCAAACGAATTTTTAAAATCAATCAATCAAAAATACAATTCAAGAATACCTTTATTAAATGCTAATTCATATGACGGAATATATTTTCCTTAATCTTTAACAAACAATCAAACATGAAAAAAACTACACTCTTTTTAATTTGCCTTATTTCAGTTACTATTTATGCTCAAACTCCTTGCGCTTCTGGAAGATATGCAAGTGATATTTTTCAAAATTTCACTTTAACTAGTAATATAACCTTCGGTCAGAACACATCTTTTACTGGAGGAAATACAACGCTAAAATTAGATGTTTACCAACCTACAGGAGACACTGAAACTATGCGACCATTGATTATTTTTGTCCACGGCGGTAGTTTTGTAGGTGGATCAAAAACAGATGGCGATGTAGTTACGATGAGTCAAAAGTTTGCTAAAAAAGGATATGTGACGGCGTCTATTGATTACCGTTTAGGATTTTTTCCTTTTGATTCTGCAAATGCTGTAAAGGCTGTAGTTCGTGCCACGCAAGATTTGAAAGCTGCAATTCGATTCTTTTATAAAGACAAGCAAACTACAAATTCCTACAAAATAGATACAAACCGGATTTTTATTGGTGGAAGTTCTGCAGGTGCTATTACAGCGCTTCATGTTGCTTACCTTGATGATATTTGTAAGATTTCAGATTATTTAAGCACTTCAGCAATCACAAGTTTAGGAGGATTAGAAGGAAATAGTGGAAACCCTGGTTATTCCTCTAAAATTCAAGGAGTTTTAAATGGTTGTGGTGCATTGGCTCGTTACAGTTGGATTGAGGCAGATGATGTTCCTGTGGCTTCTGTTCACGGCACAAATGATGGAACTGTTAAATACAATCGTGGAATTGTAAATCCTGGCTCACCTCTAATGTATCTCGATGGTAGTAGAATGATCCATGAGAGAGCTTGTGCTCTTGGATTAGAAAACCAATTCTATACATTTCCTAATGCACCACATGTTCCTTATGCTGGAAGCACGGCATATATGGATACAACAATTAACTTCTTCCGAGATTTTTTAATCAAGCAATTGGGTTGCACAAATAGTATGCTTCAACTAGAAAATGCTCGAATGCAAAATGTTTATTTGTATCCTATCAATTATTGTGATGGAAGTCCTGTAAATGAGGTTTGTTCAACATCGAGTATCTCAGAAATTTCTATGGAGAATATTCAAGTTTATCCTGTGCCAACGAGTGGTGAATTAATTATAAAAGTTACTGACGAAGGTTTATTCCATTTTAGAATTATCGATTTATTTGGTAGAACATTATTTGTTGCTAATTCAAGTTCTCTTGAAACCTCTCTTGATTTGAGTCTTTTTGCTAAAGGAAGTTACATCTTGAGAATTACAAATCAAAATGGACAAACTGAGACTAAAACTATTATTGTTAACTAAATTAATTTGCAAAAATAATCTATCTTTGAAATCTAAATTTACCTAAAATGAAAGCACTTTTTATCTTATTTTCTATTCTTTTTGTTCAATTTACTGCAAATAGTCAAACATGGAGCGGCGAAGTCGCACAGTTATTTTATGATAAATGTTCAAAGTGCCACCATCCTGGAGGGCTTGCTCCAGTTTCCTTAATGACTTACGATGAAGTTTCTCCAATGTCAACAATAATAAGTCAGTATATAACAAATGACGAAATGCCACCTTGGCCGCCAGACAATTCTTACCAAGAATATTTACATATTCGTTCCTTAAGTACTACTGAAAAAACTACAGTGATAAATTGGCTTAACAATGGTTTGCCTCAAGGAAATAGTGCTGCAATTCCACCACCACCCGTTTACACCAATAATACTATTTTAGGAAATGGTGACCTAACAGTTCAGATACCGACATATATGAGTAAGGCTACTGCAAACGACGATTATGTTTGTTTCTCAGTGCCCACTTATTTAACGCAAAATCGCATTATAAAAGCCGTTGAAGTTGTTCCGGGAAACCGAGAAATCGTACATCATGCTTTAATTTTTATCGATCCAAGTGGTATAGAAAGTACAGATACGCTTGATGGACTTTGTGCAAGTCCAAGTAACGCCTCAACAAAATTAGTAATCGGATATACTCCAGGGGCATCACCAATGATTTTACCTTCTGTTAGCCCGCTTGCTTTAGGTATGGATATTGGTCCTGGATCTAATATTTACTTTGCGATGCATTATCCCGTCGGTAGTTACGGCGAATTTGATAGCACAAAAGTTATTCTACATTTTTATCCACCAGGCACGACAAACATCAGGCAGATTTCTGCGGGTCCTTTGATTAGCAATAATAATTTTACCCTTCCTGCAAATCAAGTCACGAATTTAACAGCACAATATCCAGCAAATGGTGGTGTACCAACAAATTTTTCAGTTCTATCCGTTTTTCCGCACATGCATTTACTTGGCGCAAACATCAAAGCCTATGCATACAAAGCAAATCAAGATACCATCAAATTTGTAAATATTCCAAATTGGGATTTTCATTGGCAAGATTTTTACTTTTTTCGGAATCTACAAAAAGTTGCTACAGGTTATAGAATTAAAGGTGAAGCAAAATATGATAATACTGTAAATAATCCCCATAACCCAAATTCGCCGCCTCTTAATGTGAGCAGTGGATTTAATACAACAGATGAAATGTTTTTAGTGTATTTTCATTTTATGCCTTACATGAATGGCGATGAGAACTACGATTTAGAAGAGTTAATGAGCGCAAGTTTAGCGGAATATCTCCCTGAAGATCCAAATGGAATAATGACATTTCCAAATCCATTTCGGGAAAGCGTGCAAATAGAATTCAAAGAACCATTGGAAAGTGGTGACCTTCTTTCTATCTATTCTAGTGCTGGAGATTTTATCTGTAAACTAACACCACTTATTGGCACAAAAGAGCTTATTTGGGATGGAAAAAATAGTAATGGAGAAATCATTTCAAGCGGAGTTTATTATCTTTCAGCGAGAATTAAGGGTAAAGCATATTCAAAGAAACTATTGAAATTTGATTAATTTAAAGTAAGATTTTAGATAATTTCTGTATATTTGCCGACCTACAAATTGGTCTCGTGGCCGAGCGGCTAGGCACCGGTCTGCAAAACCGACTACAGCGGTTCGAATCCGCTCGAGACCTCAAACAAAAAGCTTGATGAAAATCAGGCTTTTTTAATTTCTGCCAAGCAAAGATTGCTTGAAAAGAAAATAAAAAGCATGAATGGATTCGAAGAAGACGAAAGCTTTTTGATTGGTGAATAATACATTACTCCGGTTCATAAAATAATCCGCTCGAGACCTCCAACTAAAAGCTTGGTGAAAATCAGGCTTTTTTAATTTTATACTCCGTATAAATTAACTTTTCATAAACCTAGTATACCATTTTACTCAAAATCTAAAAACATTCAATAGATGAAAAATATTTTGGTGTTTGCAAACTATATCGTAATATTGCAATATTAAATTTCTACTTAGATAAATGGGTGCAACAAAAACAGAACACTTTACAGATTATCAAAATCACATTGCGATACTTGCAAAAGCATTAGGACACCCAGCAAGAATTGCCATTATTGAGTATCTTATGCGTGTAGAAACTTGTATCTGTGGTGACATTGTAAACGAACTTCCATTGGCACAAGCGACTGTTTCTCAACATTTGAAGGAACTCAAAAATGCGGGACTCATTAAAGGGAGTATTGAAGGAAACACAATATGTTACTGCATAGACGAAAAATCTATTGAAAAATTAATTCGCTACTTTTCACAAATCACACTAGAATTAAAAACTAAATCTTGTTGTTAAAAATAAAAAACAAAGCAAAATGATATTATCAGAATTTAAACACTATTTAAAATTAGTTTCAGAAGTAACCTTTTTAAAACCAAACGGAAATAAGATTCCAAAACATTTTCACATTACAGAAGTGGGACAAACCAGTAAAAAATTTATTGACTGTGGAGGAACTGTTAGAAATGAAGAAGTAATCTCTATGCAACTTTGGGAAAGCGTAGATTTTTTGCACAGATTAGAACCAAGTAAACTCAATTCAATTATTGAACTTTCTGAAAAAAAAATAGAAATTGGCAACTACGAAATTGAAATGGAATATCAAGGAGAAACTATTGAGAAGTATGGAGTTGTATTTATGAATGGTGTTTTTCAATTAACGAGTACAAATACAGCTTGCCTTGCTTTGGATAAATGTGGTATCCCCTCGTTGGAAAATAGTAAAGAAAAAGTGCAACAAGATTGCACACCAGGTGGAGGTTGCTGTTAATTAAAAATATATGACTTTAAAAGAATTTATCATTAAATACAAGAAACCTATAATAATAACAGTTTCGATAACTGTATTGCAAATCATTTGGGGTTTTGACCCAAAATTTTGTATCATAAATATTATTTGGCTTTTTGTTTAAAATAAAGGAATGAAAAATATATTAGTTCTTTGCACTGGCAACAGTTGTCGAAGCCAAATTGCAGAAGGCTACTTACGACATTTCGCAGGCGAAAAAGCAGAAATTTATAGTGCTGGTATTGAAACCCATGGAGTTAATCCGAGAGCAATTTCAATAATGAAAGAGGATGGCATTGACATTTCTAAACATACTTCGAACAACATTGACGAATATCTTGAGATTGATTTTGATTTTGTGATTACGGTTTGTGACAATGCCAAAGAACACTGTCCATTCTTTCCAACCAAAGCCAAAAAGTTTCATCACAACTTTCCTGATCCTGCAAAATCAAAAGGGACAGAAGAAGAAGTTTTAGAGGAGTTTCGTAGAGTTCGACAAATGATTAAAGACTATTCACAGCAGTTTGTAAGCGACAATTTATTTTAAGAAATCAAGGGGTTTTTCTAATAATCTTGATTTTAGTAGTTCATACCTTATTAAATAATTAAGTGCACACTTTCGAACCAACAATCAAAATCCTAATCAAATTCATAACGCGAACAATAATCTCAATTTGAGAAATTATTCTATTTTCCTTTCTTTTTTTCTTGACAAAAAAAGAAACAAAAAAGTCAAGGCTCTGAATTTCCATTTTGTTCGCAAATCATAATTTAACAATTACTTACAACTCGCAGCGAACAATTTTAACTCCTTTCTGAAACTAAAATTTTTCAAAAATGTTCTTGCAGAAATTTTAAAAATTAACAGTTTCAGTTCAGCAGCAAAAACCATGAAATTCAAGGCCGAATAGTGTTCGCTAATATTCAATAAATAGTTCTCACCTCTAATAAATTTTTGATTTTTATCATTAAAATATTTTAGTGGTAAGAAAGCGAATACTCAATTATATAATTGTACTCTCAAACATTTCCATTATTTTTGAGCAAACAAATCTAATGTCATACAATCAGACCACAGAAGAACGCTTTGCACCTTATTTTCATATAGATAGTACTTCTTTTGCAGGCTCTCTTGCTTTTGAAACATTAGAAAAACTTATTAAAATTTAGGGGAAATATTAAGATGGACCATAAACTTCTACTGAAAGAGATAAGAAATAAAAAATTCGAGAAAATATATTTTCTTCACGGAGAAGAGCCCTATTTTATTGATGTTTTAACGAAAGCAATTCAGGATAATGCCTTAGAAGAAAGTGAGCGCGATTTTAACCAATCGATTTTATATGGAAAAGACGCTGAAGTCCTTTCGCTTATAAGCGAATTAAAATCATACCCAATGATGGCTGAACGAAGATTGGTTATCTTAAAAGAAGCTCAATATTTTAAAGCTATTGAACAACTAGAATCCTATTTAGAAAATCCTGCTAACTCAACTATTTTCGTTATTTGCTACAAATACAAAACGTTTGATGCACGCAAAAAAACCTTAAAAAATGCGCTAAAAAATGGTGTGGTTTTTAAATCTGAAAAGGTGAAAGAATACCAATTAGCAGAGTGGATTCAGCAATATATAAAAACAACAGGTTACGAGTTGACTTCAAAAGCATGTATGCTATTGATAGAATCCTTAGGAAATGATCTAGGTAGAATTGTAAAAGAACTTGAAAAACTAGCAGTTTTAATCGAAAAAGGAACAATTATTAACGAAAATCACATTGAGGAAAACATTGGAATATCTAAGGATTATAATGTTTTTGAGTTAACAAATGCAGTAGCGAACAAGGACAATTTGAAAGCGCTTAAAATTGTGGATTATTTTGAACATAACCCAAAAGCAGCAGATTTGGTCTTTGTAATTTCAAATTTATTTAAGTTTTTCTCTCAAATTATGCGCATACATTTTTTACCAAATAAGTCAAGAGAAGCTGTGGCGCGAGCTCTCGGTGTTCATCCTTTTGTTGCTGGTGAATTGACAAATGCAAAAAATAAATACGATCCTCGAAAAATTGCTGCAAATATTGCCCTCATCCACGAATACGATTTAAAGTCAAAAGGTGTGGGAAATACAAGTGCAACTCAAGGTGAACTTATGCGAGAAATGGTTTATCAACTCATACACTAATGGCCCTATTTTACGCTTCTGATATCACTGATACTACAAAAACCTACACGCTTTCTGAAGAGGAATCAAAACATTGTGTCCGCGTTCTTCGCAAAAAAAAAGACGATGAGATAGAATTAGTAAATGGAAAGGGTGGGCAGTTTTTTGCGCTAATTTGTGATGCCCACGAAAAACGATGTCAGGTAGAAATAACCCTCACAATTTTTCATTCTCCAAGCAAAGTAATTCACATTGGACTTGCGCCTACAAAAAATATGGACAGAATTGAATGGTTTGTTGAAAAAGCAACAGAGCTTGGATTGACAAAACTCAGTTTTTTGAGCTGTACGAATAACGAGCGAACTGCTGTAAAATTAGAGCGCGTAAACAAAATTGCAATTGGTGCTATGAAACAATCCAAACGATTTTATCTTCCTGAAATTTGTGAACTTATTCCTTTTAATCTTTTTGTTACCAATAATCCTGGGGGTTATATTGGACATTGCTATGAGTCCGAAAAACAAGAAATAACAACACTGCAAAAAGATGCTGTTTTTTTAATCGGTCCGGAAGGAGATTTCACAGAAAAAGAAGTGCAACATGCGCTAGAAAATGATTACACTGCAATTGCATTGAGTTCTTTTCGCTTACGAACTGAAACTGCAGCATTAACGGCCGTTTTTGGCTTGAATGCACAATTCTAATTATTGAATTTGCTCTCTAATATCTTTGATGTTAAACTGAATCATTTTTTTATCCTTGTACTCATTGGTTTCCAAAGTATAGGCCATTTCAAAAGGAAGGCCTCTTGCGACTTGATTTTCTTTAAGCGCCATATTAAAACCAATTGCATCGTAAATCAATCTTGAATTTGCTTGGGTAACTTTCAACTTCAAATGCGCTTCTTTCAAAACACGAACTTCTGTTGAATATAAATTTGAGGAATAAAATACGGGCTTCATATTTCCAGGACCATGAGGCTCAAAATCTTCAATAATTCGCTTCATTCTTGGAATAACTAAAGGCGATTCATTACCATGTATTTCGTTTAAATCGATCGAAATATCAAGAGCTTGGGTTGGAATTCTGTCTTCGATGGCTAAATTATTTTGGACATACTCTTCGAAGCGGACTTTAAAAGCAGCTAAATTTTCTAGCTTCATCGACATCCCTGCAGCATGCGTATGTCCGCCAAACTGCTCCATAAGATCTTCGCAAGAAAGTAGTGCTTTATACAAGTCAAAGTTCCGAACACTTCTCGCTGAACCGCTTACTATTCCCTCAGATTCTGTTAAGACAATCGTTGGACGGTAGTGCTTTTCAATAAGACGTGAAGCAACAATTCCTACCACACCTTTGTGCCAAGATGGATCAAAAACAACGGTAGAACAACGAGTCGAAAAGCCAGGATCTTTTTCTATTTGTTGAAGTGCTTCTTTTGTAATTTGTTGGTCTAATCCTTTGCGCTCTGTATTATCCGAATTTATTTCTAAAGCCAAATGCTTTAATTCATCTAAATCACTAGAAATCATTAATTCTACCGCCATTTTTCCAGAACGCAGGCGCCCCGCTGCATTTATTCTCGGAGCGATAATAAAAACAACATCTGTTAAACTGAGTGGCATTTCTTTTCCTGCTAAATCCAATAATTCTTGAAAAGCTATTCGCGGTTTTGCATTTAGCAATTTCAAACCATGAAAACATAGAATTCGGTTTTCAGCAACAATAGGAACGATGTCCGCTCCAATGCTAATTGCTACCAAATCCAATTCATTGAACAATTTTGTAAGTGGAATCTTACTTTTCTGCAAAAAACCTTGGAGGAATTTAAATCCAACGCCACAACCTGATAATTCTTTAAAGGGATAAATGCAATCCTTTCTTTTTGGATCTAAAACAATACAAGCAGGAAGTTCCTCTCCTGGTTCGTGGTGGTCGCAAATTATAAAATCAATTCCTTTATCGTTTGCATATGCAACTTTATCGTTAGCTTTAATACCGCAATCGAGTGCAATAATTAATGTTTGCTTATTCGAATAGGCAAAATCTATTCCTTGATAACTTACTCCATAACCTTCTGCATAACGATCTGGAATGTAGTATTCAATAGAAGGTAAATATTCCTTCAGAATACTAAAAAGCAAAGCAACAGCAGTTGTGCCATCAACATCATAGTCGCCAAAAAGCAAAATGCGTTCCTTGTTTTTAATTGCTTGCATTATTCTAGCGACTGCCTTATCCATATCTTTCATTAAAAATGGATCATGCAAATTGTCTAGGTCTGGCCGAAAAAATTCTTGGGCCTTTTTAAAGTCATCTATTCCACGCTGCAGAAGAAGTTCTGCAACAATTCTGTCGACTTTTAATTCAGCTCTTAAAGCTTCAATTTTAGATTGCTCTTGTCCATTTTTAATGAGCCACTTTTTTTCCATTTTTAACTTGTTTTTACCTTAAGTTAATGAAAAATAGCAGAACTCGAGCAAGAAAAAGATATTTTTTAATTTATTTTATAAACTTAATCGATATAGCTTAACTTCAACATATTTGCACTTCCAAGTTCTTCTAAAGGAATGGAGGCAATATTAATTACTAAATCACCAAGTTTTAAAATTGAATCATTCTTCATTGTTTGTTTAATGTCTGCAATCGTATGATCGGTACTAATTCGCTTATTATAGTAAAAAGCACGAACTCCCCAAACTAAACTTAACTGAGTAAGAATTTTAGAATTACTTGTAAAGACAAAAATCTCTGTGTTCGGTCTTTGTGAAGAAATTTTATAGGCAGTATAACCCGAAAAAGACATGGTAATAATTGCCGCAGCTTTGACGCGTTGTGCCAAACGACAAGCATTAAAACAAATAGAATCCGATATAAAACGACTTTGATTTTCCTTAGGAATTTCTTCCTTATGGTAAATTCCGCTGTGCGTCTCCATTTCTTTAATTATGTTGCTCATCGTTTTTATAACCTCAACAGGAAATTTTCCTATAGAAGTTTCTCCAGACAACATAACAGCATCGGTACCATCAAGAACAGCATTTGCAACATCATTCACTTCTGCGCGAGAAGGTGTCATACTTGAAATCATTGATTCCATCATTTGAGTAGCTACGATTACTGGCTTTGCGGAAAGATTACATTTTGAAATCAACATTTTTTGAATAAGTGGCACATTTTGATACGGAATTTCAACTCCCAAATCTCCTCTAGCAACCATCAAAGCGTCACTTTCAGCGATAATTCCGTCAATGTTTTCCAATGCTTCCGGTTTTTCAATTTTAGCAATAACTTTTGCATGGTGTTTACGAGCAGAAATATGTTTTTTTAATTCAATAATATCGTGTGCAGAACGCACAAAAGAAAGGGCAATCCAATCAGCTCCATTATCGAGTGCAAACTGCAAATCTTTTTCATCTTTTTCAGTTAAAGAAGGTAAAGAAATTGAAGTGTTGGGTAAATTCACACCTTTTTTTGAAGAAAGAATTCCACCTTGAATAATTTTACATAAAATTTCAGTTTTTCCATCTGTTGCAATTACTTCCAGCATTATTTTTCCATCATCTAATAAGATTTTTTCTCCGGATTTAACATCTTGTGGTAGTTTCACATAATTAATAGAAAAGCGCTCGGAATTTCCAACTATTTTCTCGACAAGAATTTTTATTTCCTTGCCTACTTCCAAAAGAACGCCGTTGTTTTCCATTTCATTGGTTCGAATTTTTGGACCTTGGAGATCGGCAAGAATAGAAACATTCATTCCCATTTCAGCATTCAATTCTCTAATTTGTTTAATTGCAGTTAGATGGTCTTCGTAGTTTCCATGTGAAAAGTTTAAACGACACACATTTAGCCCTGATTCAATCATCTCTCGAAGTACTTCTTTTGAAGATGATGCAGGACCTATTGTTGCAACTATTTTTGTTTTTTTCATTTCTTAGAATGTTAAATGTTCTGCTAGTTCAAATTCACTATTAGCAATTGTAAACACTGCTACTATTCCATTTATTTGTCGCAACCGAGTTGTAAAGTCACTCATTTCAAAAATAAAATTATCGCGTATGAGTAAAAAATAATCAAAAGCTGATTTCTCTGGTAATAGGAATTTAAAATTCTGCTTGTTTTTAATAATATAATATTTTGTTAGATTTTCCTCATCAAAAAAATGGTAAACACGAAAAAAAGAAGTTTCTTTTGTCTTGGATTCATATATTTCTAACTGTTCTTCATGCAATGTAATTCTCATATCTAGGCAAGTGTTCAACTCCCATGCTAAACGATAGTCGTTAAAAGCTGTAGATAAACCAAGAACATCAAATTGAGTGTCTTCAGTTAGCGTAAATTTATGACTTTTGGGCTTCAATTTTTTAATCAAAAGTAAACATTTTATTAAGAAACTTAATTAATGCATATGATTTCATAATGCAACTTTAATAGTAGGAAAATGAAAGCATAATAATGAGTAAAAACAAATTAGAGCTTTAATCATTATTTATTTGAAAACGCTTAATCGTTTTTTGTTCGCTTGTAACTAATCCAAAAAGATAGTCGCCATTTTTTAGATTTTTGGTGTCAAAATGAATTATGTGACCACCCTCAGAAAATTCCTCATTTCGTAATTCCAAAACTTTTATATCTCCTTCCCAAATTGAAAATTCAATAGAGATTTTATAGGGATTCACAAAATAAAAAGAAACTTCGCCACTAGCAGGATTTTTATCCAAACTATACAAAGTGCAGTAATTTTCATTTTTAATTCTTCCTTTGCTAAGTTTTCGGAGAAGCAAGCGATAAAGAATTATTCCTAGTAAAAGTAAGAATGAAACAAATAAGATAGCCGTAATTTTCTCCATTTAAAGTGTAATTATTCCTTTTATTTTTGATACTTTTTCATATTTTTCAATAATTGATTGTACATTCAACGCTACTTCTTTTGCGCTAATGCTAAGATAATTTCCTTTGCCGGAGGGAAGAAAACCAATTTCTGTATTTTCATCAAATAATGATGTTACCAATGCTATTTTTTCATTTTCATTCGGAACGATGAATTTATACAAATAAATATTTGGCCATTCTAAAAGCTCTAATTGAATTCGTAAATTGTCAAACTGATTCACTTTGCAAATGTAAGCAACAAGCATTTGAGATTTACAGCTTTTACAATTTTATTTTAAAAAGATAAAATCACTAATTTGTTATTGATATGCAATGTTATGTTTAGGTTAAGAAATTCAATCTTATAATTTAATACAACTACTTGCTTTATCTTTACTAAAAAAATAGTATGGCTGGAATTTTAAGTTACTTTTTACCGAAAGACAAAGTCTTTTATTCGCTTTTTGAACAAGCAAGTGATAACCTAGAAAAAATCGCAAAAAATCTTTTGCAAGTTGTTCATGAACCTGATTTTAATAAGCGTGGAGTCTTAATCAAAGGGATGGAAGATATTGAGCATCAAAATGATGAAATTACACATAAAATATTTATAGAATTAGGAAGAAATTTTATTACTCCTTTTGATCGTGAGGATATTCATAGTTTAGCATCAGCCTTAGATGATATTGCAGATTGTATTTATGCTGCAGGCAAAAAAATTAATTTCTATAAAATAGATCCAATTTCAGATCAAGGAATTCAGAAAATGGCGGAAGCAATTAGTGGTGCAGTAAAAGCGGTAAAAGAAGCTGTTACGGAACTTCGAAACCTAAAAAACACACAAAAAATCATTGAATGTGTTATCAAAATTAATAGCATTGAAAATAATGCAGATGATATATTTGACATGAGTATTGAGCGTTTATTTGAGTCAGATGTTGATGCTAAAGAATTAATAAAACGACGAGAGATTTATCAAGTAATGGAAGTTGCTACTGATAAATGTGAAGATGCAGGAAATGTAATCGAATCCATAGTTGTTAAATACGCTTAATTCATAGTCATTTAAAATTTCATTTATATGTTTACGCTACTTATTACAGTAATAGTTATTGCATTAATATTTGACTTAGTCAATGGATTTCATGATGCCGCAAATTCAATTGCTACAGTTGTGTCAACGAAAGTTCTCACACCATTACAAGCTGTAATATGGGCCGCTTTTTTTAATGTTTTGGCATTTTGGGTTTTTGATATGAGTGTAGGAAATACTGTAGCAAAAACTGTTGATAATAACGCTATTGACCTTTGGGTAATTCTTGCTGGATTAATCGCAGCCACATTTTGGAATTTACTAACTTGGCGACTTGGAATACCTTCTTCTTCTTCGCATACCTTAATTGGAGGCTTTGCAGGTGCTGCAGTTGCTCATGCAGGTTGGGATGTTGTTGCGTCCGGTGAAATTTTAAAAGTAATTCTATTTATTTTTCTTGCTCCTTTAATAGGAGGATTTATAGCATTTCTTATTTGTCTGGTCACCATCGCACGCTCTTTTTGGAAAAAAATGGCATTTATTCTTATACTTTCAACTATAACAATTGCTTTCATGGAGTATATGATAGAATACATGGATATGAAACCAATTATGCTCTATATTATAATTGGAATGATTTCAGTATTTATTCTTGTCTATATCTGGTTTGAACTGAAACATGGTAGCAAAAACCCATCTGCTGTGAAAGAGGCACACATGCATAAACGCCTACAATTACTTTCCTCAGCAGCATTCTCTTTGGGGCACGGAGGAGCAGATTCTCAAAAGGTAATGGGAATTATTTGTGCCGCGCTTTTAGTGTATGGAAACATGGGGAGAGAAGGGAAATTAGAGCATGCAATTCCTAAAGAACTGCAGATTTCAGAATTGATGCAAATCGAATACCATAATGAAAAAGGGAAACTGGAGAAATTTAAGCCTGAAATTGCAGAAATAAATGGTAAAACTTATTTCGTAGATCACAAAGAGATTCTAGATGCAGAAAACGGAAAAACTGTCTACAATAAAAAAGGTGATTTAAATTCCGCATACTTGAAAAAATTAGCTCCTCCCTCATTTGATGAAATCGAAAGCGAACTTTCAAAAATTGAAGTTTTTACAGTTGGAAAGATGCTCTGTGATTCGAAGTCCCGCGACACAATTTTTAATGACAAAACCCTAAATCACAAGTATAAACATGCTGGAATTTTTTCGGCTTATACAGATCAAAAAACAGGAGATTTAAAAGAAGGATTTAAAATTAAAACAAAAGTTCAGTCAGAAACTATGCCCTTTTGGATTGCATTTGGTTGTTACTTGATGATTGGTCTTGGTACTTTAATGGGCGGTTGGAAAATCGTGAAAACAATGGGAACTAAAATCACAAAAGTTACACCACTTGAAGGTGTTTGTGCCGAAACTGCAGGAGCATTAACCTTATTTACGGTTTCTCAATTTGGAATCCCTGTTTCTACTACTCACACAATTACTGGTTCTATTATTGGTGTTGGTGCAACAAAAAGATTAAGTGCTGTTCGTTGGGGAGTAACTATCAACTTGCTTTGGGCTTGGATTCTTACCATTCCTGTTTCTGCACTTCTTGCTGCACTTATCTATTATGCTATTATTTGGCTAAAATAAAAGGGTTTTTCCTTAAATTATTTTCAGATTATAAAAATTTAACTTAAGTTTGATGCTAATTTAATTTTCACTCTTAAAATAAAAATTTTTATGAAAAAAATTCTACTTTCTTTTTCTCTTATTTCTTTTGCATATTTTACAAATGCACAAGTAATCGTTGCTGGTGTTTCTCCCAGCAATATTGTTGGTAATTATCCAAATGCTTGGGCAGATCCTGCTGGAGGTTGGGGAACTCCTAATTTTTTAATTCCAGGAACCTACATTCAAGATACACTTATGATGTCAAATGATGGTTCAGTTGGTTTAAATGCACAAGGCCACCCTGTTTCAGCTGCAGCGTGTAATCCAGTAATTAATAACTTAAATGGCAAAATTGCTGTAATTTACAGAGGAGATGGCACGACAAATACTACTTCTGGTGGTTGCGAATTTGGACTCAAAGCACTGAATGCTCAAAATGCTGGAGCAATTGGTGTTATAATTATCAACAGAGAGCCTGGTGTTATCACCCCAGGACCTGGAGCATCTGGAGCAACAGTTACAATTCCAGTTGTAATGTTAAGCGATACAGATGGTGCAATTTTAGTAAATCAAATGTTAAGTGGCCCTGTAGTAGTTTTCATTGGAAATAAAATTGGCTTATTTGCAAATGATATAAGACTTTCAACAGGTGCTGCATTAGCTCCAAAACAAGGTTTTGTTCCTGCATTATTAGCGCAAAACGCTTCAGAATTTAATTTTTCTGTCGGTGCACGTATCTACAATGACGGAAACCAACCACAAGGAAATGCTTCTCTAAGAGCAACAGTTACAAATCCAGCTGGAAATCTTGTTTATGACAACAGTGTATCAGGAATGTACATTGACTTTAATGATAGCATAGATGTTTCTTCAACTTCTAATTATAATTTGCCTGATTTCTCTTTGTCAACATACCCTGTAGGGACTTATAAGCTTACCTATACTGCAAGTATGATGGATGTAAGTATGACGAATATAGTTGATGATGAATACGCTTCAGACAATTCAATTTCTTATACTTTTACTATAAGTGAATCTATCTATAGTGCTGCGAAAATAGATACTGCAACAGGTTTACCAAGTGGTAAGACTTTTTACCGTCCAAGCACCAATAATCAAACCTATTCTATTTGTTCTGCAATCAATAATCCAAATGCAAGTAGATTGGCAGTAGAAGGTTTATACTTTGCCGCAACTAAAGGAACTGCTGTAGTTGGAGACACACTAATTGAGGGTGAAGAAATGAATTTAACGCTTTATAAATGGGAAGATGCTTTTGTAGATTTAAACGATGCTAATTTTGGTTTTACAGCATTAACTGAAATGGCTCAAGCATACTTTTATTACACGAATGAAAGTCAAGAAGGGGAAACTGTTTATGGTGCATTTGCAGCTCCTGTAGTCCTAGAGGATAACCAGCGTTATTTAGCGTGTGTGCAAACAGTAAATATCAACTTGTACATGGGACATGATAACACAAATTATACATGGAATACGGACTTCTACTTACAACCAATTTGCCCTAATGAAAGTGATGGAACATGGTACTCAACTGGATTTGGAGTAGATGTTCCAAGTGCCGTTGGTATAAAGGTTATGAGTTCAGCTGGCATAGGAATAAACGAAATTAATACTGTTAATGGTAGTGCATATCCTAATCCAACTAGCGATGATCTTACAATTTCTATTGAAGGTGAAGGAGTAGCAAATGTAACAGTAACAGATATTTCTGGAAAAATTGCTGCTACAAGTGTAATTTCACTAGTGAATGGTAAAGCTAATTTTAATGTTTCAGCTTTAGAAGTTGGAATGTATATTTTCAATGTCGTTCTTGAAAATGGTAAAACATCTCAATTCAACGTTGTAAAAAAATAATTAGTTCCTAACTAATTCTTTAAGGGTCGGCATTGTCCGACCCTTTTTTGTTTTACTACTTTTCTTATCTTTGTCGACAATGATAAAATCAGCATATACCGTTACTGCAGCTTTGCCTTATGCTAACGGACCTCTGCATCTTGGGCACATAGCTGGCGTATATTTACCCGCAGATATTTTTGTGCGTTTTCTAAGAATGAACAAGCATGATGTTGTCTACATTTGTGGAAGTGACGAACATGGAGCTGCTATTACTCTTCGCGCTAAGAAAGAAGGGATAACACCTCAAGAAATTGTAGATAAATACCATACGCTTATTCGTGACACCTTCGAGCAATTTAATATCTCTTTTGATATTTACCACCGAACTTCGTCACAACTTCATCATGAAACTTCTGCTGAATTTTTTAAAAAATTACACGATAATAAACAGTTCATCGAAGAAAGCTCCGAACAATATTTTGATGAAGATTTCCAACAATTTTTAGCGGATCGCTACATTACTGGAGCCTGTCCTAAATGCAGTTATGCAAACGCATACGGCGATCAATGTGAGAAATGTGGCAGTGACTTGAGTCCAACAGATTTAATAAACCCAATTTCTACATTAAGTGGAAAATCACCTATCTTAAAAACAACAGCACATTGGTATCTTCCGATGAATCAACACGAAGATTGGTTGCGCGATTGGATTCAAAAAGGAGAATTAAACGGTGAACTACAACACGATCCGAAAGCTTGGAAGAATCAGGTAATCGGACAATGCATGTCTTGGATAAATGGAGGATTGAAACCACGTGCCATGACACGAGACTTAGATTGGGGAGTGAAAGTTCCACTTCCAAATGCTGACGGAAAAGTCTTGTACGTTTGGTTAGACGCTCCTATTGGATATATTTCTGCTACAAAACAATGGGCATTGGACAACAATAAAAATTGGAAAGACTACTGGGGAAATACAG